>JBGCGI010000161.1:0-25156 GCA_045110715.1 Rubripirellula sp. | reverse complement strand
TGCCACCGGCTTGTTGAAGTCTTCGGCAATCGCCCGATGGTCCGCGCTGTACATTGATCGTTTGTTGCTACGAAGGTTCCACGACGCGAAGGTTCGATTGATGCGCGCTACGATCTGGTTCCCCATGTTGATGTGGTTGCTGATGGGTTGGCCACAGGTCGCCAAGTCAGAGGATCTTGCGGTTGTGCACGACGTTCCGCGGCAACCCTTGGCGGCGGCCAGTGAGCGGTTGATCGAGGCGTTGCAGTACAGCGGATCGCCACTGGACCCAGCGATCGTCGAGGGACTTCGCGAAGCATTTCGGATGGAGGGGGCCAAAGCGTCCCAGGCGATCCAAGCCATTTTGGATCCTCTGTGTGTTGCCGGAGTTCACATCAACGCGGAGAGCCGAGTGAAAGTTCAGGAGGGACCGGCCAAGAAAGAGCTGATGCAACAGGGTTGGCGTGCCTTGTTGGTCAAAGTGCATAACGAGGCTGGTATCAATCCGGAGTTGGTCGTTGAGAGCCCAAATTCGCTTCCGGTCTACATGAAGGGCAAGGGGGCGCGGCAGAAACCGATGACCGACGATGACTTGGTCAAGCAAAACGAGGTCGATGATCGGTGGTTGGATCTGTCGATGCTGAATCGGCAGCCCCTCAAGAAACGTCTGTCTGGACTTGGCGTGGAATATCGCGTGCTGATGATGTTCAGTCGAGACGCTGGCAAGCGAGAGGCGTCGTTGGCATTCAACATTGGTCAGGGAACTCAGGACATAGGCTTCCGAAACGCGGTGCCGATTCTGTTTGACTGTGAACCCGCAGTGGATGTCCGGCTGTCGGTCAAAGATGTCGATGGCTCGCCAACCACGGCAGCTTTTGTGATTCGCGACGATCAGGGGCGTGTGTATCCAAACCCCGCTCGAAGGCTTGCGCCAGACTTCTTCTTTCATCACCAAGTTTATCGGGCGGATGGTGAATCCGTTCTGTTGCCGCCAGGACGTTACAAGATTCGGGCAACACGAGGGCCCGAGTATCTGCCGGTCGACATGGAGGTGAGCGTGCCAGAGCAGAAGTCCTTCCCCTTGGAGGTGCAGCTCAAGCGTTGGATTCACATGGCCAAGTCACATTGGTACTCGGGGGATCATCACGTGCACGCGGCGGGCTGCGCGCATTACGACAGCCCCACCGAAGGCGTTGGTCCCGAGGACATGATGCGTCATCTGTTGGGTGAAGACTTGAACGTTGGCTGTGTTTTGAGTTGGGGCCCCTGCTGGTACACACAGAAAGCCTTCTTTGAAGGCCGGGCCTCGGAATTGTCGACCGACCAGAACTTGATGCGTTACGACGTCGAAGTCAGCGGATTTCCATCTTCCCACGCGGGGCATCTCTGTTTGTTGAAGTTGGCCGAGGATGATTATCCGGGGACCGAAGTGCTGGAGGATTGGCCCAGCTGGACGATGCCCGTTTTGAAGTGGGGTCAGGATCAGGGCGGCGTGGTTGGATACAGCCATAGCGGTTGGGGATTGGCGCTTCCCGATACGATGCCTGACGGAAGCCGAAAGTTCGTCAACGTTCGTTGGGGCGGTGCGCCTCCCGGTTGGGAGGGGAAAGCGGCAAACCAATTGCCGGATTACGCAATGCCTCCGTTCGATGGAATTGGCGCCAACGAGTATGTGGTCACGACCGCGCATGGAGCTTGCGACTTTATCTCGGCCGTCGATACGCCTGCGATTTGGGAGTTGAACATCTGGTACCACACTTTGAATTGCGGAATGACATCGCGGATCAGCGGCGAGACGGACTTCCCGTGCATCTATGGCGATCGAGTCGGTTTGGGCCGGATCTACGTCAAGCTCGAGGAAGAACAAGGTTTGAATTACGACGACTGGGTAGGCGGATTGAAAGATGGACGCAGTTACTGTGGGGACGGCATGAGTCACTTGGTGGACTTCAAAATCAATGGGTTCGAGTTGGGCACGCGAAAGCACTCCGATGGTCCCGCGAGTCGATTGGATTTGCGGGCGGGGCAGGCTGCCGAAGTCACGTTTTCTGCAGCAGCTTTTTTGCAGCCAGAAACCACCGATGAGACCAATCGGATTCGCAGTCTTCGCCTGGACGAGAAACCGTATTGGAACATCGAGCGTTCGCGTCTCGGAGAGACGCGGACGGTGCCTGTGCAGGTGATCGTCAACGGCGAAGTTCAGGCGACACACACTTTGGAAGCCGATGGCAAGCTACGGCCGTTTCGCAGCACGCTTGAATTGGACCAATCGTCTTGGGTGGCGATTCGGATCCTTCCGTCAGCACACACGAATCCAATTTTTGTGCATGTGGATGACAAGCCGATTCGGGCCAACGCGAAGAGTGCACAGTGGTGTATCGATGCCGTGCAAACGTGCTGGGAGTCCAAGCAGAAGAACATTCGCGAAAGCGAGCGAGAGGCTGCCAAGGAAGCGTATGACGAGGCGCAAGCGATTTATCGCGACATCCTGCAGGAGTGCACAACCCAGAATTGAGTCCAAGCGAAGACCCTCTCCGACCGCGACCGCGTCCGACTCCCCCGGAGGGAGAGTGAAGCGAATCATCGACAACCACCGAGCTGAAAACTCCCCATCCGCTGTCGCGGGAAGGTTGGTTTTGCGACTTGCGGCAGCGAAATCCGCTACGCGTCAGCGGAAAGATGGAGTATCATGGGGGCATCAAGTTGACGAGACGGACTGTGCTCTTCTTGATCTTTTCCAATTCTCTCTCCCTGTGATTAGGCGTTCGCGATGGGCATTCGGTTTGCGTGCCATGCTTGTGACAAGCGACTGAATATCAAACAGGATTTGGCTGGTCGTCGCGGGATCTGTCCTGCTTGCGCGGCTAGATTTCGAATCCCGCTGAGCGATGCGGAACACTCCACGCCGGTTGACCTACCAGTCGCTACGACAACTGCCCCTGTTGGGCAGGTTGTTTCGCCCGTTCAGCAAATTGAAGCGAGTAAGCCGGTTGTCTCAGACCCTCAGCCAAGTGCGGTGCCATCCCCACAGGTTGCCACGGACAGTGAACCTGCCGCCGAACCCGAGAATGTTCCGAAGCAGGAATCCGCTTCGTCAGTCAACGTGTTGGAAGTCGATCCGCAGGCAACTTGGTATGTCCGTCCCCCCAGTGGTGGACAGTATGGACCAGCTTCCAGCATTGTCTTGAAGCAATGGATTGGCGAAGGCCGTGTTGCCGCGAACGCTTTGTTGTGGAGAGATGGTTGGCCGCACTGGCGGGATGCCAAAGAAGTCTTGCCGGAATTGGCCAGCCAGTTGCCGCAGGCGGAAACGTCGCAGCGTCCGTCGGCGATCGCAACGCCACAGGCGGAGTCGGATGGTTCTGTTCAAGCACCCGATCGTCCGGAGACGCTGGTGGCGAAGGATTTTGCTGCTTCCACGCCCGATCCCAACGCGTATCAGGGAGAGTCGGGATTAGGTGCAGACAAACGTGCACGGTCGATGCGGCGCGTGATGTTGATCGGAGTTCTTTCGGCGCTCGCGGTGACGTTGGTCGGAGCGTTGATCCTGATTGTGAATCGACAGTGAAAGCGTTGCTAGAGTTCTGTTTGTGGCGGCGCTTCGCATAGGGGGCTGATCATCGCCGTCCCCTGTCCGCTTCGGGGTGAATCTCGTCCTTGGGGATCGACGTGAGACTGGTGGTTGAACCGTCAAGCTTTGCTGGACAGCGCCGCCTCGGCAACTCAGTGTTTCACAATGCGTTAGCTTGTACCGCGGCGGCGCAAGCCGTCCGGTGATTTAGCGGATGGCTCGCGTCATTTCGCTAGATTGTTCGACGCGTGGCTTTTAGCAGAGCAGCGCAAGCGGCTCGGCAATACCTTTGCCGCTCTGAATCCACTACAGTGGTCTTCAAACTGAATTCACCATTAACCCCATCATGGAGTCGTTGTGATGCGTCCCCGAAAACTACTGGTCGGCATCCTGACCACCTGCGTTGCCAGTTTCGTCACTTTCCAAGCCAGTGCCGAAGCGCCTGCCAAGAAAGCTGAATCGGTCAGCGTCTTCAGTGAGGCTAAGTTAGCAGTGCCTGCCGATTTCAAACGCGTGGAACCCCAGTCCCGGATCTTGGAGCATGAGTTTCAAGCCAAAGTCGGCGAAGGCAAAGATGGCGAAACCGCACGTGTGACCATGATGGCTGCTGGTGGAGATGTCAAAGCGAACATCAGTCGCTGGCAGGGCCAATTCGCGGGTGGTGACGCGAAAGCACGCAAGACAGAGGAGATGACGATTGGGAAATGGACGGTTCATGTCGTGGACGCGAACGGTTCTTTTGCTGAGCGAATGGGAGGCGGTCCGTTTGCTGGCGGCAAAGTCATCAATCGTGAGAACTACGGAATGACGGGCGCGATCTTGGTGCACCCCGAAGGTCGCAAGTACTTCGTCAAAATGATCGGCCCGCATGCTGTCGTGAAAGCCAATCGAGAGGCATTCATGAAGATGATCAAGAGCATCGAGAAGTGAGTCGCACTCCGACTTACTGTTCAATTTTTCTTGCCAGCTGACCAACGCACGACGCGATCGCATGAACATTCAGAGTTTACTGGAACACCACGGCATCCTTCGCAATCCGTTTGCCGAAGAAGATGCACAGACCGACCAAGTTTTTAAAGAGCACTGCATCAGCAGCGCTTATCACCCGATTTGGGACAAGGTCTATGGTGATCCTAAGGAGCCCTCGACATCGATCGTGTTTGGCCCCAAGGGGTCTGGCAAGACGGCGATGCGATTGCAGGTCGATCGGCATCTGCAGCGATACAACCAAGAGAATCCAAACGAACGCGTGTTTGTGATTCGTTACGACGACTTCAATCCGTTCTTGGATCATTTCTGCGAGCGGATGGGCAAGCGAGTCGCCAAGAAAGCCGAGAAAGTGCTCGATTCGTGGCGTTTGTGGGACCACATGGACGCCATTCTTTGCCTTGGCGTGACCGATTTGGTGAATCGGATTTTGGATCCAGAGGACACCAGCGTTGATCGTCAGGCCGTTAAGAAACTCGATCGGACGTCCGCGCGAGATCTGTTGTTGTTAGCGACCTCGTATGATCAGTCGACCGCGAACTCTTTCTCATCACGATGGGGCTCGTTGCGGCGTACCGTTCGATATCGCAATTGGAACGCGAATTGGGCGTGTTGGTTAGCGTTGTTGTGCTTCCTTGGTTCGTCTGCCTTGGTGGGATGGATGTTTTGGCGAGCAGGCGGATTGGGATCGCCGCAGAGCGTTGCCGCCGTCGTGCAAACCGTGGACGGCGAAGTTGCACCGAGCGTTGAAGCGGATGTCGATGCTGCCGCCGAACCCGAAGGCACAGCGGTAAGCGATGGCGAGGAGGATGCGTCCTCACCAGCAGGTTCAGTGGCACAACCCAGCTTGAATGTGCTGTGGCTGATTCCGGCGATCACATTGCTCGGGTCGATCCCGATGTTCATCAAGACGATCAAATGCCAGGCTGCTGCCTTGGGGATTCGCAAGCACATGCGAGTTGGAAAGAGAGAAGCGAGCTCGCTTCGCAAGACTTTGCAGAAATTTCCCTCCAAAGAGTTGGCCAGCCAACCGCTGCCACGTTTCGACCGAACGGATGATCGGTACGAGTTGCTAAACAAGTTTCAGTCGATTCTCAAGCGACTTGGGTTCACCGGCGTCATCGTCTTGATGGACCGAGTCGACGAGCCACACATGACTGGTGGCAAACCTGCATTGATGCAGCGGTTCGTGTGGCCACTGTTGGACAACAAGCTGTTGAAGCATCCAGGCTTGGGCTTCAAAATCATGTTGCCACAAGAGCTTCATCGCGACATGGAACGCGAGACACGTGAGTTCCATGAGCGAGCGAGGCTGGACAAGCAGAACGTGATTCCAGCATTTCAATGGACTGGCGAGGCGCTGTACGACTTGGCCCGCGCTCGAATGATGGCCTGTGCCGCGGAAGGCAAGTCACCGGAGCCCAAAGATTTGTTCTCCGAAGAGATCAGTTACGAGCGAATGCTCTCGGCCTTTCAGTCGCTCAGAGTGCCACGGCATTTGTTCCGATTTCTGTACCGAGTCCTGGTGGATCACTGCAATCGTCATACGGACGCCCAGCCGGTGTTCCAAATCAAGGGCGAGACATTCGAGTCGATGTTGGCGGTTTACAGCCGCGAATCGGAATTGTCCTGACCCCAAAATGCTGATGGGATTTGGGAAAGAGTCCCGTTTTTTGTCGCTCGACAGCAGGCGGACCAGGTCCAGCTTGACGTCGCTGGGGCGAAAAACTCGGTGACATCGATGATGGTGGTCATTTCGCCTTGTCGAAAACACCCGTTTTGGTAGGCTACCGAGCTACAGAGTGGGCAAAATCACGTTCAAATCAAATCAAATCAGTCACCAAGACCGGAGAATGCGCTAGGTGGGTACGAAGAAAACAGGTAAAGGCCGACGCAAAGTAGGGCGAAAGAAACGACGCATGCGAGCGAAAATCCGCCATCGTAAGAAGTAAGATGGAGGACCGTTTGGGAATCCGGTGACATGGGCTTTGGGCCTTCGACACCTAGGCGACAGGTCGCAATCCTGTCGTGTATTTTCAAACGAGGCCACGAAATTTCCCGCCGACCGATTCTGTGAATGTCAACCGTTGAACCAAAAGTGACTGACTCCCAGCCTGATGGCGATGCCAAGACGCCTCCGAAAAAACGAGGTGTCCCCGAGGGCGTATGGCTGAAGTGCGATGGCTGTGGTTCCTCGGTTTTCAAGAATGAGGTCACGCAGCGGCTGAATGTTTGCCCAAAGTGTGAACATCACTTCTACGTTTCGGCGAACGAGCGAATCGCTCAGGTGCTGGACGAAGGCACTTTCGAGGTGATGAATGAACACCTGCGGCCAACCGATCCGCTGGAATTCTCTGATCGGCGTTCCTATGCCGATCGTTTGATAGGTGAGCAGAAGCGAACGGGCCTGAGTGACGCTGCTGTCACAGGGACCGGAATGATTCGAGCTCGCCGGGTTGCCTTTGCGGTGACCGATAGCGCCTTCATCATGGGCAGTATGGGGTCGGTCGTCGGTGAGCGTCTGACTCGATTGGTCGAGTTCGCTACCGAGCAGAACCTGCCTTTGATCATCGTCAGCGCCAGCGGCGGCGGTGCTCGAATGCATGAGGGCATCCTGTCGCTGATGCAAATGGCCAAAGTGTCTGCTGCACTTGCGCGATACCACGAATCGGGCGGCCTGTTCATCAGCGTCCTGACCAATCCAACGATGGGCGGCGTGGCCGCCAGCTTCGCGTCACTCGGCGACCTTGTGTTTGCCGAGCCAAAAGCTCTGATTGGCTTCGCCGGACCGCGAACAATTAAAGCAACGATAGGGATTGAGCTGCCTGAAGGCTTTCAAACCAGCGAGTTTCTGCTCGAACACGGTTACATCGATCGTATTGTTCCCCGGAAGAATCTAAAATCGGAAATTGCTCGGGCAATCGATTACTGTGGTAAGTGACCTGTTTGGCTGCTCGTGCTGGCTGCCTGTCAAAGTCGCCACAAGCCGTCCGGCAACCTTCCGCTTTTTTTTGCTCGGGACAACAGGTCACGCGTAGAATGAAAGTGGATTCCCTCTCTTCCACCGGCGTTCCGAAGCCCCGATCTGCAATATGAGCCTGCTTGATTCCATCAAATCTGCTTTCAACTCGGGCGGTGGTGGAGGCCGTATCGATGTGGCGGGTCGGTTCACCCGTCAGCGGACCGCTGTGACCGGTACGATGGCGAACTTCTTTGTCGCCAAGGATCTCGCCAACAACGACCGCATGGTCGGCGTGAAAATCCTAGACATCGAGAAGATGGAGCTGTTTGAGAGCCGCTTCAAGGGCCTAGGAAAACCCACCGAAGGCCAGATTGCGATGAGCATGAAGCACCCAAAGATCGCCGAGACCTACGAAATTGGGACCTCGCTCAAAGGCGAGCCCGTGATCGTGATGGAGTACGTTGCCGGTCCGAGTATGCAGAACATCGTGGTTCAAAAGCAGGAAGAACACCTCAAGGGGCGTCGTATCCAGCTGATCCGCGACATGGCCGAGGCACTCAAGTACGTCCATAGTCAGGGGTACATTCACCGCGATATTTGCCCGCGAAACTTCATCTGCACGCAGAAATCTGAAAGCGTCAAGTTGATTGACTTCGGGTTGACGGTGCCCGCGACGCCTCCGTTCATGCGTCCTGGGAACCGTACCGGCACGCCCTTGTACATGTGCCCAGAAATCGTTCGCAGGCGGGCCACTGACAAGCGAGTCGATATCTTTTCCTTTGGCGTGACCTGCTTTTGCCTCTGCAGCTTCGAGCATCCCTGGCAGGGGGAGATCCTGAACGGACGAGCAGCCCTTCAGCATGACACTTCACCTCCGAAGGAGCTGTTGGAGCGTTGTCCGAAGCTGGATCCTCGGCTGGCCAGGGCAATCATGCACGCCTTGAATCCGGATGTGGATGCTCGAACTCCGGATATGGAGCAATTCCTGCACGCGATTCGTTCGGTCGAATCCGCGTTCGTCGCCTAACCCTAGGTGGGGAATCGAATTTGCAGCCTTACAACCGGAATAACCGTGTTTTCGGCATGTTGGGGCGTCCTGAAGGGCAACCGGCTGATTCGGCACGACCAGACCTGGATCTCGCCTGCGAGCCGGAATGCCCCGTTTTCGGGGGGAATTCGTTGACACTCTTTTTTACACGTAACTATACTCCGTTAGACGTGGTAAATTAGGCAAGGCTCTTGTCGCGACACCGTCGCATACCACCGCCATCCTTTCTCACCGTATGTGGGCAGGACGCGTCAATTCTCATCGGCTTCGTTGTTTTACGGAAATTGAAATGACCCTTCTCGGGAAGTCTTTTTCAGCAATCATCCTGATCCTAAGCGCCGTTTTTATGGTGCTGGCATTGGCTGTCAACGCATCGCATCGCAACTGGCGTGATGTTGTACTGACGGGTGTCAACGGACAGCCAGGATACAAGGCACAAATTGAATCCATGTCACGGCAAGCGGACTCGCTTCGTGATGCTGCGGTGCGAACACGTTCCGCATTGGATCGCGAGCAAGCTTCTCGGCGTACTGCTTTGGCTGCTTTGCAAACTCAGTTGGATCAATTGCGAACCGACTTGCAGGCAAGTGAGTCGCGGACTCAGCAGTTGAAATCGCAGAACAACGAGCTGACCCAAACGGACCGTAGCCGAGCCCAAGAGCTCTCGCGTCAGACGGCCGAGAACATCAAGTTGCGGACGCAGATCCGAACCGAACAACAGGATCGCGACAAGCTGTTCACTCAAACGCTTGAGTTGACAGACGAGATGAACACCCTGCGTGGCTTCAAGCTGCAGCTGCAAGAACGAAACAAACAACTGATGGCCAAGGTCACACGCTTCGAAGAAGTGGTGGCGGCAAAGGGCATCAACGTTGCCGATCCGCTGGATGGTTCGCCACCAGATCGTAACGGCAACATTCTGCAAATCGATCGACCTGGCCAGATGGTATTGGTCTCGATTGGCAGCGATGAAGGATTGCGAGTCGGTCACTTCTTGGAAGTGACTCGTGGCAAACGCTACATCGGAAAACTCAAAGTTTTAACGATTGAACCAAATCGCGCTGTCGGAGAGATTCTGCCAGATTACAGCGAAGGCATTCTGAAGGAGGGCGACCGTGTCGATACAACACTCGACTGAAAATCGTAAGCAACCACCAAGCATTTACACCGTCATGCTGCTGTTGAGCATGGTCTTCATGCTGATCGCGACGATCGCGATGTGGGTTGAAATCAATCGCTGGGCACCAGACTACTGGTCCACCGGTTCTGCGAAACCGCAAGTGATGGTGATTCCTGCCGACAACATTCGGCTTGGCTAGTCAACGCTTCGGTCACGCCGCGCGGCGTGATGATGTTCGCTGCTGTCGGGCGGGCATCGAAACGGTTGCTCCGTCTTCATCACATCGAGACACCACGTCTCGATCAATCGACTGGGCGACTTCTTTGGCTAGCGTCGGAGCGCAAGCTTGTCCCAGCGCTTCGGCAAGTTGACCCGGACGAAACAGGTTCGCAAGCGTCGCCGACAAGCCCGTCGTCAACGCTTGACCCCAGCCAGTGTTCCCGCTGAAGTGGTTTCGGATTGCCCTGAGTTGTTGGCCGCGAGCAAAGCTGCTGACGTCCCACGGCAATTGCGACTGATCAATCAGCAGTTCGCATTCGCTAGCCAGTACGCTTCTCCAGCCTGCCGTACGAAGCAATCTCTCGTAGGCGTAGCCCGCGTCGATGTCCCTGCGACTGCGATAGGCATTGCCAAGCGATCGCAAAACATCGCGGCGCCAGAACGACGCTTGTAGATGAGCGCCAATCAGCTTGGGGGCTGCGGATGCATCGGTGCGTCCTTGACACGCGTTCTTGCAAAGTCGGTCGCTTCCATCAAACCAACCTGCACTGACGACCTTGCCATTCTTGGAATTGCGAATCACCGGAGCCACGCAGGCGGCGTCGAAGTGCTCGAACTTCTCAAGAGCTCCATCCATCCAGCCATTGGTCGCACGAACGCCATCGGCCAAAACGTGCACGAATCGACCTCTTGCCGCGCTGGCAGCCACGGCCACCAAGTCCACCAAGTGACCTGAATCGGCGACCACAAATTGAACTTCATCGCAAAGCTCAAATGGATCGCTGTAGCTGCCATCATGAGCGACCAGAACTTCAGCCCCAGGGGGTTGCTGCTCTAGCACGCTAATCAAGGTAGACTCGAAGGCTGCAAGATCGCGACCGATCGGAATGACGATCGAAACACGAGGCATCGAAGGAAACTTTGGCACCGTTTTTGATCCACGATCAGAGTGAAACAGAGATTTGGAACATTCAGAACGGACTGTGAAAATCCATTTTGAATCCAAGGTTGGAAGTCTCTGCGTTCTGTTTCGGAACGCATCTGCAAAGAGTTGAGCGGATCGGTGCGAGAGGCAAGGAAACCTTGGAAGTTTAGGGGAACCGCCCGCTCCCCTGTTTGCTAATCCTCACAAGTTCACACGCACTTCTGCGAACACCGAAGTGCTAGCAAATCGTCCGTTTACACGTTCTCTATCTCAAGCGATCTGGTCATTCCCATGCATACGCGACCACTCTCAGCGAACGGCCCTGAGGTCTCTGAAATCGGATTCGGAGCTTGGGCGATTGGCGGTGGATGGGGCGAGCAGAACGATGCTGATTCCGTTGCCGCTTTGCATGCTGCGATCGACCGCG
The DNA here is from genome assembly GCA_045110715.1 of Rubripirellula sp. GTDB lineage: Bacteria > Planctomycetota > Planctomycetia > Pirellulales > Pirellulaceae > Rubripirellula. The sequence goes on along the minus strand of JBGCGI010000161.1, from coordinate 13,918 downwards.
GTGTGAACCTGATCGATACCGCCCAAGGCTACGGCGACGGTCACAGCGAGCAGGTCATCGCTGGAGTGCTGAAGGATCGGCAGGAGGAAGTGTTGGTCGCGACCAAGACCCCTCCGGATGCTGGGCCTTGGCCGCCAAGCCCGTATTGCCGCTGGCAGGATCGGTATTCGGCAGCCTACCTGCGAGACAATGTGCATCAGCGGTTGAGAAATTTGAACACCGACCGAATCGACTTGCTGCAGCTGCACACTTGGACTCGAGCTTGGAACGATGACCCACAGCCGTTGCTGGTGCTGCGTCAATTGCGTGAAGAGGGAAAGGTCCACTTGATCGGCGTGAGCACGCCTGAGCAAGATCAGTCCTGCGTGATTCAATTGATGCGAGACGGCTTGGTGGATGTGGTGCAGATCATTTTCAATCTGTTTCATCAAGAACCCATGGCGCAGTTGCTGCCCGTTGCTGCCGAAACAGGCACCGGTGTGATCGTACGCGTCGCTCTAGATGAAGGCGCGTTGACGGGCAAATTTGGCGCGGGGCATCAGTTTTCCGACGGTGATTTTCGGGAGAACTTTTTTGCCGGGGATCGATTGCAGCGGACCGTCGATCGAGTAGCCGAAATTCAAGCGGACATTGATCAGTTTGGATTGACGGAGCAGTACACACCCGCTGATGTCGCCTTGAAGTTCGTGCTGGCCAGGCCCGAGGTCAGCAGTGTGATCGCAGGTATGCGAAACACGAATCAAGTCGAGCAAAACACTCGCACCAGTCAGTTGCGAGACCTGCCGCAAGAACTGATGGTGCAGCTGCGCCGTCACAACTGGCTTCGTGGCGTCTGGTATAGCGGCAAGTAGCGGACTTTCTAACCCTCTTTCTTAAGAATCAAACAACGTGAACGAATTGCTGGAAGCTGCCACCAAGGCTGCAAACATCGGTGGCGAAATCTTGATGCGATACTTTCGCGACGGCGTGCAGATGCGCGACAAGTCCGAATCGGGAGGGAAGACCTATGATTTGGTGAGTGATGCCGACATCGAAAGCGAGCAGGCAATCGGCGACTTCTTGCGTGAGAAGTTCCCCGAGCATGAACTGATGGGTGAGGAAGACTTGGTGGGCAATGTGGACGCCGAGCACCTGTGGATCATCGATCCCCTCGATGGAACGAACAACTTTGCACATCAGATCCCACACTTTGCTGTCTCGATTGGTTACTACCATCTTGGCAAACCAATGGTGGCTGCGGTGTTGAACCCTGCTCGCGATGAAATGTTCACGGCGGTCAAAGGCGGCGGCGCGTTCAAGAACGGCGAACGAGTTTCGGTCTGCGACTCCGACTCCTTCGCAAAGACTCTGATCGGCTGCGGTTTCTATTACGATCGCGGTGCGATGATGCGCAGCACGCTGGCAGCGGTCGAAGAGTTTTTCGGCCAGGACATCCACGGAATTCGCCGGTTTGGAACGGCGGCTTTGGATCTATGCCAAGTTGGCTGCGGAATGTTTGGTGGCTTCTTTGAATACCAGCTTTCGCCTTGGGACTTCGCTGCCGGTAGCTTGTTTGTCGAAGAAGCTGGTGGAAAGATCACCAACGCGCTTGGTGAAGAATTGCCGATCGAAAAGACCAGCGTGGTCGCCAGCAATGGCAAGTTGCATGCAGCGATGATCGAGATCACAGCACGGCACTGCCCCGCAAGCTAGTCCCACAAACGTGGCTGAGGCTTCCAGCCGCAGTGTTCGCCAAGTCACGTAAGTTCTGAACTGTGGCTGGAAGCCTCAGTCACGTTTGTTCTGAACTGTGGTCATTACCCAACGCGATGAACCCGGCAGACATCCTGGCCGGACCGTAATCGTGGCACAGACGTATTGCGAAGCAACCAACCGCGAGTTTCCCCACGGCCCAGTCGGACTTGCGGGTAATGACAAGGACGTGGCTGAGGCTTCCAGCCGCAGTGTTCGCGCGGAAATCACTGCGGCTGGAAGCCTCAGTCACGTGGGGAAAGTTGCTTGATCGGGTTGTGATCGCCCGTCTCTGAATTCCTCTCTGTCAGGTTTCTTTGCAGCACCTGTTCGTATCGATCGACCATCGCATCCCAGCCAAATCGATCGACGACGTTTCGCCCATTGTTACCTAGCGATTCTCGTAGCTCTCCGTCTTCGATCAATTGCCGGATTCCGTCGGCCAAGCTCTGAGTGTCGTTGGGAACAAGCAAGCCACTTCCCATCTCTTGTTGAAGAATGGCGCGGGGGCCGCTTTCGCAATCGACCGAGACGCTGGGGACGCCCATCGCCATGGCTTCCAGAAGGGCGGATGGGAATCCCTCATAGCGACTGGGCAGCGCGAAGAGGGTCGCTTCGGACAGTTCATTCCAAATCGGACGAACCCAGCCAGCGAACTCGACTCGTGAAGTCAGTCCCAGTTGATCGACTTGACGTTCGAGTTGAGTTCTCAGCGAGCCCTCGCCCAGCAATCGCAAGGACCAATCCGGTGCCAGCGGCGTGAGGCTGGCGAAGGCGTCGATCAGCCGATCGAAACCTTTCTCGTGTTCGAGTCTGCCAACCCCAACGATTCGCTTGTTTGCGATTGCCGTTTTTCGATTCGATGGATGGGGCGGTGTATCGACGGCCGAAGCGATGACTTCGATGGGAACTTGAAAGCGGCTGCGCAGATGGGTGGCAGACGTTTCGGTCAAGGCAACGATCGTGGCGGCCTGTGGGTAGGCGCGGTCGCGCATCCATTCGCCGATTCGGCCAAGACGCTGTTGGGCTGGATCGCTTCGTTCGCTGATAACCACCGGAGTCTGACCGTTTCGGCGTCCAGCCATCAGGGTCAGGATGTTGGTTCGGTCGCAGAACGAAAGCACTACATCAAACTGCTGGCCATCGAACAAGGCGTTGTGAATCGAGTTCACTCGTCGACGCGTGTTTTGAAGTCGCTGCCACAAACTGCGGCTGTTGCTCATCACGTTCAGCGATCGGCGTTGAACGGCCGGCGACAAATCATGGCGGTTGTGAAGCCCATCATCGAGCGTGAACAAGGTCACTTCATGCTGCCGCTCTGCCAGTCGAGACGCCAAGGCAGCGATCACGCGTTCGGCTCCTCCGCCGTCAAGCGAGTGGATGATACAGGCGATTCTCAATGCACTTTCCTTTTTCTCCAAGCCAAGCGACCTGGATTCTGTACGAACCCCGCTCTGGATTAGCCCGGATTATCGCGATTTGCCGATTGAAACGGTCAGAACGGGTAATTAGTTTAGATCGACAGGCACGGGGGTGTTGTACTCGCTATTTCCAGAAGATGCATCACAGCCTCGCGTTGATGCGTTGATACACCCCGTAGAGGTCCTGATGAAAAAGTTACTCCTTGCTTCGCTGCTGATGTTCGCGGCGGCCGTGCTGTCGGCTGAGACCGCCTCGGCACAGTCTCCGGCTAACGCTGGTTTTCTGCCTTTCGGCTTTTACCAGCCTTTCGGTGCTACTTACAGCAGTTCGATCCGAACGCCCCCGTACTTCGCTACCAACCCGCCGGTCTACTACGGCGCACGCCATTCCCGTCCCTACGGCCTGAGCCCGTTTGCCTCGCCACCGCTGCTTTCGCCTGGCGCGAACTACCAGAGCCGTTTGCGTTCACAGTTCCATCAGCCAGCGGTGCCAACGCCGCAACCAATTTTGAATCCCTGTGTTTCGCATAGCAAAGTGATTTCCGCACAGCCCGTGAAGTTGGCCAAGAAGGGACCAGTCCGAACCAATCCATTCGTTGGCGACCGATTGGCAGCCAAGTAGGTTCCCCCCCCCCAGGATTCATCAGGAAAGTCGGCGACTGCGAAAGCACGCCGGCTTTTTTTGTGCGCGATGGACTGGAGGCCAGGAGTGGACGTGACACCAGGCACAGGAAAACCCAGCGCGAAGGAGGCTGCGGTGCTGCAGGCGAGCTTGATCGCTCAAACCTCGTCACCACCGATCTTGGAAACGCCGACGGTGACGGCCAGCCCCAGCAGGATCAACCCGATCGATCCGCCAACCTGTCCGCCGCTGGGCGAGAAGAACGCGGTTGGCCAATCTTCCAGATCAAAATCGCTGAAGTTCTCTTCGGTGACGAGCTTGCCTTTGATCACCGTCTGGCCGATCGTTGGCTCGACACCTTCCTGGAAAGGCCACAGTCCGACAACCGATCCAAGCAGAAGCCCCACCAAGAATCCGAGCGTTGCCTTTTGGTACTTCTGCAGCAACCACTTCACGAGGTTGCTGACAACGGCAACGCCCGCCAGTACGCCAACACCCACAGGCAGCATCACTCCGAGAGCGGGCCCCATCGCGGCAGAAAGATCGCCGCCGCGCAAGGCTTCTTTGAATTCGTGAATGCCATCCAGGATCGGCACGTACTGGCCCATCAGCAGAAGGATGTAACCACCGGAGAGTCCCGGCAGTATCATCGCGCTGGCTCCCGCCAATCCGGCAAGCAACAGAGTCACGAAGTTCGACGATCCCGAGCCGACCACTCCCATCGCTTGGCAGACCGCGAGGCTCACCATCATGGCAAACGCGATCGCCGCGGAAAGGTAGACCGTCGGAGTGATCGGTTTTGCCATCCGCCAAACCAGCGGCAGTCCGCCCAGGGTCAGGCCAATGAACAAGCTGTACATGATCCAGCGATGGTCGACGACCAGGTCCTTCAAGAGGCCAGCCAGCAACAGGATTCCGAGTCCAGCCGCGAACGCAACGACGCCGAGCACCAGCAAGGATCGAAATCGAAATCGAAACTTTGTGACTTCGGCAACAGCGTCAACAAATCGCGGGTAGATGCCTGACACCAACAGCATCGTGCCACCACTGATGCCAGGCACCAAGTTGGCCAGTCCCATCAGCACGCCGCCAAATCCACTCCGGACGATCAGCGTGGTGTTGTTGGGTTCGCCGGTGGGTGCAACTGTCGCCGATGCGGAGGGATCGGGCTCAACTGCGGACGGATCGGTTTCGGATGCCATCGTCGGGGTCAATCGTTGAAGGTTTGGCGGGTCAGGGAGGATCGCTGTCGCCGCAAAAACATTCGGCGAATTTCGTTCGTTGGAATCCTAGAGTCTACGAAACAAAGCGTTTGTCTAGTCGCCAGAGCCGATGCATCCGAGCAGGGCTGGAAAAGCCAACGTCGCTCACCGCTAACCGGTCATCTCGCCGCAACCGCTATTGAGTGACTTTTCGGCACAGGTCTTACATTCGATGCGTTGCTCATCACTGCCCATCCTAGCGGGCTCTCGCCGCGGTGCTGCTATATCCTTCCTTCCTTCTCGTTTGGAGGCAGTGATACTCTATTGCAGGTGACGCTGGTGCGACTGCCGCGCGTTCCAAAATCGAATTCATCTTATCTAGCGTGCTTCGCCCGTGATCGACATCATCATCCTCGCTATCGTTCAAGGGATTGCCGAGTTCCTGCCGATCAGCTCGTCGGGCCACTTGGTCGTTCTGGGGGCACTGATGGGAAAGCTCAGTTCGTCACCCGCGCTTGAGATCATCCTGCACGTTGGCACGCTTGGATCGATCCTGGTTGTGTTCTGGAAGCGGATCCTTGATCTGTTGCGAAGCGACAAGCGAGTCATCCCCCTGTTGATCGTTGGAACGATCCCGGCAGGCATTGTTGGCTTGACGATCAAATCAAAATTCGAAGTCGTCTTGCTGCGCAATCCACCCTTGGTCGGCGTCATGCTGTTGCTCACCGCGGCGATGCTGATCCTGCTTGGGCGACTCAAGCCACGCGAAGGTGAGTACCAGCGGATGAGTCTCTGGGGTGCGTTCCTTGTCGGGTGCTTCCAAGCGTTCGCGATTCTGCCGGGCATCAGTCGCAGTGGTTCGACGATCCTGGGAGGCCGTTTGCTCGGTCTCAAAAACGAAGATTCGGTCACGTTCTCGTTCTTGTTGGCGATTCCAGCGATCCTGGGAGCATCGGTGCTGACCTGCAAAGACCTGTTGGAAACCGGACTCGCAGGCATCCCGTTCTCGGCACTGGAGTTGGCCGTGGGAGCCATCACGGCGTTTGCCGTCGGCGTGTTCGCACTTCGCTGGTTGATCGGATGGAGTCGCCAGGACCGACTGCACTGGTTTGCCTGGTGGTGTATCCCAGTAGGCATCCTCGTGATCGTCTACTTTGGATTCTTCGTGCCTCCTGTTGCCGCTCCCGCTCTTTAGCCCGAGCTCGCCACCGCCTTCGGTGCAGGTGCGGCTGGAGGTCGCAGACTTGTTCCCGAGATTTGCTTTGCGACTGGGGTACGCCTGCGCGCTGTGCGAAAAGCCATCGATCCGAGCAGAAAAATCCGATTGTGAGTCAGAAACCACGTGAATCCCCGTGATTGATTATTTAGGGACACCCAGATTCGTTGTGGACGCGTGTGCAGCGTGTGGTACAATCGATGTCACTCAGACCCGCCGCCGAACGCCTATTAAGGATCCCCTCATGTCGAACCAACTCACCGATCGTCAACGCAGCGTCTATGACATGATCCGTGAATTGATTGTGGGGCGGGGCTATGGTCCAACCGTCCGCGAGATTGGTGAACATTTTGGCATCAAGAGTCCAAATGGTGTGATGTGTCACCTGCGTGCACTGGAGCGAAAAGGTCTGATTCGTCGAAGCCCCAACAAGTCTCGGGCAATTGAGTTGATGGACCCGATCGACCGAAGTGTGCACTCACTTCCAATGGTCGGATTGGTCGCTGCAGGCCCCACCAGCTTGGCCATTGAGCAGCATGAGCGGGTTGATTTTGGTGAAATGCTGTTCAAGGACGACCGGTTCACCTTACAGGTATCGGGCGATTCAATGATCGACGCACATATCGCCGATGGCGACTATGTCGTGATTAAGAAAGCCGACAGTGCCGAGACCGGGCAGATGGTGGTTGCCCAGACGAGCGAGGGCGAGGCGACGCTGAAGTACTGGCACCCTGAGGGCGATCGTATTCGCTTGCAGCCAGCAAATTCCTCGATGGAACCCATTTACGTCAAAGATGCCAAGGTGATTGGTGTCGCCGTTGGCGTGGTCCGAAACGGAATCTAAGCAGCCACCGAGAGCCGGCATGAGCGCTCAGGACGCCCGAGCGGTGATCGCGTCACTCATGGCACTGGTTCACCGCATTTGGCCGCTCGGCGGCCGATTCGCTTCACGCTGACGACCAAATGGTGCTTTGCCCTGCGACTGGGGGGCTTTCTTGATGCGGTTTGGCGCCTGCTTTGCTATGCTAGGAGCGAGAGTTCCTGTGGCTTGTCAAAGCCGCTCTTTTCTCGGTCCAAAGCGTAAGGCGAGCCGCCAATCACTCGCTTTTCCGATGTCAGCATCGGGCAGGAAAGAAGCCTCACAGGAAGTCCTTCTCTTTTCACACCGAAGGAACTGAACATCCATGGCCCGTCCGATGCAAGACTTCACAGACCTACTTCTGAAGCAGGGCGTGATCAGCCTCGATCAACTCACTGAAGCCGAGAACGTTGCCAAATCCTCCCAGCAAGATGTTGGCGATGTGCTGGTCCAAATGGAGTATGCCACTCCCGAGGAAGTCGCCGAGGCAATGGCGACCCACCATAAGATCCCCTACGTCGACCTTCGCAGCGTGTCGATCGCTGACGAAGTGATCGAATTGGTCCCCGAGTCGGTTGCTCGCGAGAACAATGTCTTGCCCTACAGCGAGGACGACGGGGCCCTCCGAATCCTGGTTTCAGACCCGTTTGACCTGGAAACAGTCGAAAAGCTTCGCTTCATCCTGAACCGCAAGATCGAGACGGCCCTGGCTCCCAAAACCTCGATCACCGGGGCGATCAACAAGTATTACGGGCAGGTTGAGGGTGAATCCGCTGACTCGATGTTGCAGGAATTTACCGACACGGCCATCGACTTCACCGAGACCGACGCGGATAGCGAATCCCGCGAAGAAGAGACCGACGACAACAGTGCACCTGTGATTCGCCTGATCAACCTCATGATCCAGGAAGCCGTCCAGTTGCGGGCCAGCGACATCCATGTCGAGCCATTCGAGGAAAAGGTCCGGATCCGTTATCGAATTGATGGCGTCTGCGTCGAACGCGAGAATGCTCCTCGCCGAATGCTCTCAGCGATCATCGCCCGTATCAAGATTCTCTCGAAAATCGACATTTCCGAGAAGCGGCGACCGACTGACGGCCGGATCAAGATCACCGTCGGCGACAAGCAATTGGACCTCCGAGTCAGCATCATTCCGACCAACCATGGCCAATCCTGCGTGATGCGGCTATTGGACAAGGACAACATCAAGGTCGGCGTTCGCCAGTTGGGTCTCTCGCAAAGGGACTACCGGAACTTCAACTCGCTGATCCGTCGTCCCAATGGAATCATTTTGGTGACAGGTCCGACAGGTTCGGGAAAGACCACCACGCTCTATGCAGCTTTGAATGCATTGAACCGCCCTGACCGCAAAGTGATCACCGCAGAGGACCCGGTCGAGTACTACTTGCCGGGCATCAATCAGGTCGAGGTTCGGCACAAGATCGGGCTCGATTTCTCGTTGATCATTCGTGCCATGTTGCGCCAAGCACCCAACATCATCCTGGTCGGCGAGATGCGTGACCACGAAACTGCCTCCATGGGAATTCAGGCCTCACTTACTGGACACCTAGTATTCAGTACGCTACACACGAACGATGCGCCCAGTTCTATATCACGAATGGTGGACATTGGTGTACCTTCCTACATGGTGGCCAGTAGTGTCATCGCGATCCTTGCTCAGCGCCTGGTTCGGACCATTTGCCCGCGCTGCAAAATCAGGTACACACCAACCGAAAGTGTGATCGCCGACGCGGGCCTACCCCCCGAACTAGTGAAGCAGGCTGAGTTCACTCGCGGCAAGGGTTGTACCTACTGTGGTCGAACAGGATACAGAGGCCGGATCGGCATCTACGAGCTGATGATGGTGAACAGCAAGTTGCGCGAGCTGATGTTCCGGGGGGCGACCACGCTGGAGCTTCGCGAAGCTGCCATAACGAACGGTATGTCAACGCTTTACACCGATGGCATGCTGAAAGTGATCCGCGGAATCACAACCTTCGATGAGGTCTATCGAGTCGCCAAGAAGACAGAGCAAGAGCACATCGCGTTTGCCAACATGATCGAAGATTTGGACTCGCTGTAGTCGATTGGATCAGCCCGATTTGCGGGGCTTCAAGCGGGTTCCCATCGTCCCCGGTTGCTCGCTCGGGGGGGAGTGTTTTCTGTCGCTCGGTTTTGCTCGCCAAACGGCGAGCTTGCGGCTCGGTTTCGACAGGATTCCGGGCCCCTTGAGGGTCGTGGAACGGCTCTTTGCGGATTCTAGGAAGGTTCGCTTGCCGACCAGACTGGACCGTCCGAAGGGATTCTTTTTGGCCTTACGGGGTTTCCCGGTGATAATGAAAGCACTGAGGACGGGTCACGACGACTTTTATTCAGGCATCGAAACGGCCTTATCGATTCATCTTTGCCGTTTCCTTCATTCGCGATCAGAATCACCTTTTCAATAAATCCACCAACCGTGGGGCAGGCATGCAACCTGTCGCCGAGCGTGCCGCCAAGTTTGGAAACGAACTCCAAACCCGCAGCACTACCATCTAGGAGCTAGACCGTTGGCCACCGTCCTCATTGACAAACTATTGCAAGCGGCAATCAAGCAGGGAGTCAGCGACATTCACATCGTCGTTGGCCAGCCTCCTGTGTTTCGCCTGCACGGCCGAATGCGGAAGCTGGAGACAAAGGTTCTCGAAGCAGAGGACAGCGTCGCTCTGATGAAGAGCATCACGCCGGAGCGATGTCAGCGTGAACTGCAGGAGACCGGGAGCGCTGACTTTGGCTTCGCTTTTGGTGAAATGGCTCGTTTTCGCGTGTCGGTTTTCAAGCAGCGTGGTTTCATCTCGATGGTGCTTCGCCAGATCCCCATCGACAAGCTGACGCCGGAGCAACTTGGTTTGCCCGATGAAGTCGTCAAAATGGTTCATCGCCCACGTGGTTTGTTCCTGGTCACCGGGCCAACGGGTTCCGGGAAAAGTACAACCCTGGCCAGTTTGATCAACTTGCTGAACGAAACCGTTGACCACCACATCATCACGATCGAAGACCCGATCGAGTTCTATCACGATCACATTGAAAGCACGATCAACCAGCGTGAAGTTGGCGTTGACGTGCCCAGTTTCTCCGAAGCCATTCGCCGTGCGTTGCGTCAGGACCCCGACGTGATTCTGGTCGGCGAGCTTCGCGACTTGGAAACGATCGAGGCGGCGATCAGTGCTGCTGAAACAGGTCACGTCGTGTTCGGCTCACTGCACACCAACCGCGCTCAGGGCACGGTCAATCGAATCATCGACGCGTTCCCTGGGAACCTGCAGGACCAAATTCGCACCCAGCTTGCCAGTACGTTGATCGGCGTGGTCGCCCAAACGCTGCTGCCCAAGATCGGTGGCGGGCGCGTCGCAGCCTACGAAGTGCTGGTCGTCACGCCAGGCGTTTCCAACCTGATTCGCGAGAACAAGACATTCCGTATCAACAGTGCGATGCAAACCGGTGCCAAGTTTGGCATGCAGCTGATGGATGACGCACTGTTCAGTCACTGGAAGGCTGAGAACGTATCGGTCGAAGATGTATTGGCCAAGGCACATCGCCCCGATGACCTGGCCAAGCGAATCGTCCAAGTCCGCCGCGGCGAAGGCGATGATGGAATCCCTCTCCCTGAGGACGAGTGATTCTGAATGGCAGTTGGCAGTGAACTGAGTGAACGCACTGCACGCTCCGAACCTGATGGTTGCACCCTGTTTTTACTGACCCTGACTCCTGATCCCTGACTTCTTCCCATGGCACCACGTCGCATCGGACAGATCCTCGTCGACCTCGGTTTTTTAACCGACGAACAACTTGAAATCATTGTCGAGGAGCAAGAGCAGCAGCCTGGCACTTTGCTTGGTCGCATTGCCGAAGACATGCAGTTGATCACCGACGAGCAGCTGATCCAGGCGCTCGCCGAGCAGATGGGCATGCAGACGGTCACCCTGGAAGAAGCCGAATTCGGCGAGGGGGTGCTGGAAAAAATCAGTGAAACGATGGCGCAGTTGTATCGCATCGTGCCGCTGAAGTTCGAGGACGACATCCTGACCGTTGCCACTTGTGACCCTCAGAACCTGACGATCCAAGACGAATTGCGAACGTTCTTGGGCTGCGAAATCTCCATGGTCATCGCCACTGAGCGTGACGTGCTGCAAGCGATCGGGCGACACTACGACAGTGAATCCGAAAGCGTCGAGAAACTGGTCGCCTCGTTGGCCGAAGACGAAGAGCTCAAGGCTGCGATCTCCGCGCTCGAAAATGAGAAGTTCAACATCACCGATGCCGAGGCGTTGGCCGACTCGGCTCCTGTGCGCAAGCTGCTCAACATGGTGCTGCTGCTGGCCATCAAGGACCACGCGAGCGATATTCACTTTGAGCCTTTCGAGGATGAGTTCCGAATTCGGATCAAGGCCGAAGGCGTGCTGTACGAGATGGTGCCGCCGCCACGTCACTTGGCATTCGCGATCACGACCCGGATCAAGGTGATGGCTTCCCTGGACATCGCCGAGCGGCGGATGCCGCAAGACGGTCGAATCGAACTGATGGTCGGTGGTCACCCGGTCGACCTTCGCGTCAGCGTGCTGCCCACCATCTTCGGTGAGTGCGTGGTCATGCGAGTCCTGGACCGCAGTGTGGTCAACCTCTCACTTGAGAACGTTGGCATGAGCGATGCAATGATGGGCGATTTCCGATCCGCGATCGATCGCCCCAACGGAATCGTCTTGGTGACGGGGCCAACAGGAAGCGGCAAGACAACCACACTTTACTCTTCGATGTCCGAATTGAACGACATCAAGGACAAGTTGATCACTACCGAGGATCCAGTCGAATACAACATCGAAGGAATCATTCAGATTCAAATCGACACCGACGTTGGTGTGACCTTTGCCAGTTGCCTGCGTGCGATTCTGCGACAGGACCCCGATACGATCCTGGTCGGCGAGATTCGTGACTTGGAGACGGCCGAAATCGCGATTCAGGCAGCCCTGACCGGGCACTTGGTCTTCAGTACTCTGCATACCAACGACGCTCCTGCGACGGTCACGCGTTTGAAAGACATGGGCATCCAGCCGTTCATGATCTGCGCCACCGTCGAAGCCATCTTGGCACAACGTTTGGTCCGCCGCGTGTGCACCAAGTGCCGTGAAGAAACCAAAGTCAGTAGCGGTGCCTTGGAAGACTTGGGAATGAAACCCGAGGACATCAAGGGCAAGAAGTTCTTCAAAGGCGCTGGCTGCGATAACTGCAACAACACCGGATACAAAGGTCGCATCGCTCTGTTCGAGCTGATGGTGATGAACGATACGATCCGCGAGATGATTCTCGGCAATGCATCGACCGATGAGCTGCGCGAGGAAGCACGCAAGAACGGCATGTTGCCACTGCGAGAGTTCGGCGTCGGCGTCGCAGCCGATGGCGTCACCACGCTCGACGAAATCATTCGCGAAACCGTTTCCGACTAACACGACAACGCCACTTTGGTGGTACGACAAACAAAGAGTGATCAGGAACCAGGCGTCAGGGATCAGGATGAACCCGTGAACTGACGCCTTCCCCTCCTGATGTTTTTTCTGATTCTCGGTTCCTGAAAACTGAAACCTGACTCATGCCTATCTATCAATTCGAAGCGATGGACGCGACCGGACAAGAGATCCGGGACGAGATCGATGCTGCCAACGAGGAAGAGGCGCAAACCACCATTCGACAGATGGGGTACTTCGTCACGAAGATCTCCGTCAAGAAGCAAGCTGCGGCTGCGAAGGCCGGCAAGGCCGGCAAGAAGCGTGCCTTCGGTCTGGGCAAGGCCAAAACGAAACACATCTGTGCGTTCACTCGCCAGCTTTCGATTCTGCAAGACGCCGGTCTGCCAATTCTTCGCAGCTTGAAGATTCTGGAAAACAACCAGAAGCCGGGCAAACTGAAGAACGCGTTGATGGACGTCTGCGAAGAGATCGAAGGCGGAGCCACGCTCAGCGAGGCGATGGGCAAGAGCCCCAAAGTCTTCAATCGACTTTACGTCAACATGATCAAAGCCGGTGAGGCCGGTGGTGCTCTCGAGACGATCCTGCAACGTCTAGCTGACTTCCAAGAGCGGGCTGAATCGCTCAAGCGAAAAGTCAAAGGTGCGTTGATCTACCCGGTCATCGTGGTCTTGGTCGCGACTTTGATTCTGACCTTCATCATGTTGTTCATCGTGCCAACGTTTGAAACGATGTTCGAGGAGTTCGGCCTGGGACTGCCGGCTCCGACGATGCTGTTGATCGCGATGAGTAACTACATCGCTGGATACTGGTTCTTGTTGATCGCGATGCCCGTTTGTTTGTTGATCCTGATCAAGCTGCTTCGCAAGTTCCGGCACGGTCGAATGGGCTTCGACATGTTCATCATCAAGGTGCCAATTTTCGGCCCGCTGATCGAGAAAAACATCTTGGCTCGAACCACACGTACCTTGGGCACGCTGATTTCCAGTGGTGTGCCGATCTTGGAAGCCATCAATATTACCCGTGAGACATCCGGCAACGCGATGTTCGAGCGGATGTTCACCCAGGTCAACGAGTCGATCCGCGAAGGTGAAATCATCAGCAAGCCGCTGCGTGAATACAGCGTGCTTGGGTTTCACCCGATGGCGCTTGTGTTCTGGGCGATCTTTGGCGCCTGCCCTGGCCTGGCGATCATGTCGGTCGCACTGACCGCCAAAGGAACCAAGTTGGATGACGGCACGATGGTCCAAACGCTGACCATGTTGGCGACTTACATGACGGTGGGCGGTGGTTTACTTGCTGCGTTGTGGGGCTTCTCGAAAGTCAAAGGCCGCGTGGTGGATGACTTGGTCGTCAACATGGTCGACGT
>JBGCGI010000160.1:0-27263 GCA_045110715.1 Rubripirellula sp. | reverse complement strand
CCGAGAGCTACGTCGCGGAGCTTCTGAAGAAAGAGGAAGACACCGAGACGGGCAAAAAGGTCGTCAACGCAACACGCCAAAAGCGTCGCCAGATCTCACCGCAGATCGAAGCGATGCAGCAAGAGATGCGAATGGTGTTCGGTACGAAGGTCGAGATCAAGAGCTCGGCTCGCGGCCGTGGCAAGATCACAATTCACTTCACTGACCCAGATGAGTTCGAGCGTCTGCGAGACGTTTTGGCCGGAGCAGCACATCCGCCAAAGTTGAAAGTCGCTGCCTGAAGCTAGCTGTAACTCAAAGTTGACCTATCGAACGCTCGCCAAGCAGACCTGCTCGGCGAGTGTTTTTTTGTGCGCGATGTAAGTTTCCCGAGGGGTTTCACGGCTTGGCCTCGTTGCGGCGCGGTTCAACGCCCCGCACGATTCGGCAACACGACTCTCTTTGACATGCGAAGGATCCTGTCCGGCCGCAACCGGGTCAGAGTCTCCCAGGGGGAGAGTGAGGCTAGTCACTTAACACGACCGACTTGAAAACTGTACTTTCTGCTGGCGGGAAGCGGCGACGGGAACGAGCTTGATTTCGCCTCGGCTTCTCGCGCGTTAGAGCCGTTTGAAGATTTCCGATTTTTGAATCTGGTCCGGCTTGAGAGTCGGCTGGCCGTGCTCGTCTTCGGCTTTCTTGAACTTCCCCATCCACTGACCGAACTCCTTCAATTCATCAGACCGCTTCATGATCAACGCCATCATAAGAAGCGCGTTTGCTGAGTCGGGTTCGTCCAGCTGGAGAGCCTTTTCTGCTGACTCTTTCGCTTGGGCTAGATCGTCGTTGTCGAGCATCGCCAGGGCGAGCGAGCGAAATGCTCGGGGCTCCTCTGGTGATAGTTCGATTCCCACATTGGCAAGTCGCAGAGCGGCCGGTGGGTCTTTGTCCACGATCGATCCGTCCAGAAGATCGGCAATGGTGGCGTCCACGATACCAGGCTCCAGATCCTGAAGGTGTTCATGCTCCTGGATGGCTTCGATCAGCTTGTCGGAGTCATCTGCGTGCATCATCGTCAGGCAGTAGACGATCCGCTTGGTAGCGTTGTAGTCCTTTTCTCGAAGCCTGAGCGTTCCGATGCAATGCTCAATCGCGGTCGGGTAGTCCTTCAGGTCGATGTTGGTCGTTGCGAGATAGAGCCGATACGTTGCGCTATCCTTCTCTTCAATCGCCTTTTCAAAATACCTGATCGCCTCTCGTAACTGTCCCTTTGCTTTGTAGGCCAAGGCGATTCCCGCCAGAGCCGTGATGTTTTTTGGTGAGAGCTCTTCGGCGCGTTTGTAGTTTGCCAGTGACTCTTCTGGTTTGCCGATTTTGTTGAGCAAGCTTGCGTAGTGCGTGTACAGGTAGGGATCTCGGGAGTTGGCAGCGATACCTTTCTCGAACCATCTGATGGCTTCGTCGGTCTGGCCGATCGAATTCAACTGGTATCCGATGTTGGCTGCGCGATCGACTGAGCCGCCCTTGAGATCCATTGCGAGCGTGAGTGCTTTGATCGATTTTGCGCGGTCTCGCAAGAACAGCAGATCACCAAGAGCGATTTGTGAGTTTGCAACACGCAAGATCTCGGTCTCGGAGCCAGTCAACGCCTTGAATTCACGAGCATTCTGAATCGCGACTCGAAAAATCCGAGAGTCCGAATCGGGATTGTTGGTTAGCGAAAAACGAACGATCAGCTGACGAGCAATCGGATTGTCGGGCGCTAGAGCAGCCGCGACGGAAGCGTATCGAAGCGCTTCGTCGACACGAGGTGGCGACTGCGAGGCGAAAGACTGGGCCATCGCGATCGCGAGTCGATAGCTTTCTTGATTCCGAGAGAAGACTCGGTCG
Source organism: Rubripirellula sp. (assembly GCA_045110715.1). Taxonomy (GTDB): domain Bacteria; phylum Planctomycetota; class Planctomycetia; order Pirellulales; family Pirellulaceae; genus Rubripirellula. Next base: position 25,394 of record JBGCGI010000160.1, on the reverse strand, counting down.
AGCAATTCTTCGGCAACCAGTCGGGGGTCCGTTGGTTCCCAATCGCGATAGGAAACGCTGAGGCGAAAACGCCCGAGCGTTGCATTGTCAGCGATCACTCTCGCGCCGCTTGTGATTGAGATCAGGGCAAACGGTGTGGGTTTGGTTTGCGGCTCAATCTGAAGCACAGCGGTCTCGGTCGTTTGATCCTTGCGATGCTCCGCAAACCACGCTGTGTCGAAATCCTTGTCGATCGCATCGAATGGTTGATTGATCGATCGCGGCAAATGACTACTAGTGATGGATGATATTTCCATTGCGCTGGCAAAGGCCCGCTTGTTTGGATTCGTATTTGGGTACAGGCGAATCTCGCGAATCGCCAGATTCACACTCGAATCGGAGCGGCCAGGTCCTTGTTTTGGCAATCGTTCATCGCAGATGGTATCCAACCGCAGTGCATTTATCTTTCGGCCTTTGGTTGGGAACGTGAGCGTGAGCGACTCCGTCCAAGTGGATGGCCCCTCGACCAAAATCGATCCGTCCTGCTGTGTTGTCAACTTGGTTGTGTCTGATTGCCAGGTTTCGATGGGAGAAACCGTTTCCCACAATTCCTCCTGCTCATACTGATCCAAAACATACAACTGGCCCCGTTCCAGCAGCGTTTGAGAAAGCAGCAACAGGTAGTCATTCGGCTGCGAATCGATTTGACCATCCGTGGCCAGCGCTAGCATCGCCGGCATGTCATCTTCCAAAATCGCATTGATGACTTTTCGGCGCCAGGGGTCCGTTTCGTAGTCGAGAGCGGTGTTGCGGAGCCAGTCAGTGAATTCGTTCTCGTTGTCGCGACTCTTGGTCGCTTGAACGGTGCAGGACTTGACCATCGAAGTCAGGACTTGCCACTTCAGCCAGCGTGGTTTCGATTCAAGCCACTCTGACGCGGAGGCGATTGAATCGCGATCGTTGCTCAGGCCATGATCTGAAAAGATCTTGCGAATCGCGACGATAGGGCGATTCGCCGGAACCGATGCCGCGTCTTTTTCGGCAGCGGTGGATCGAGATTTGTCGACTGTGCTTTGTTCAAGCGCCTGCGCCCAGTGATTCTCCAGAGCAGTGAACATCTGGAAGCTATCACGAACGTTAGCGAGCTGTTTCTCGGCCAATGCAAAGCGGTCAGTCGGGATCTCGCTTGTTTGCGCTCGCAGCTTTTCAGCATTCGCAAGTGCTGCATCGGCACGGTCTAGGTCTGCCAATCGCGGTGGCTCGATTCCTGAGGACCGATCGAGAATCTCACTGGCAACAGCGAACTCGGCCTCCATGGCGCTGAAGAGTTTTTGTTCCTCTTGTCGTTTTGCTTGAGTGACCTCTGCCTTGGCCCTGACGGACTCGGCTTCGGCAGCAAGGGTTGCGGATCGCTGTTGATAGACCAACGCGGTTGCGGAAGCGAGCGTCACCAACCCAAGTGAGGCAGCAACGACAAATGCAACGGTCGAGCGTTTTCGTCGTCGCTCGGTGGCTGCGGTCAGCAGTGCCTCTTCGGTTCGTGCTTGCTGCGCTGCCTGCTCGACCTTCGCTTGGACCAGCTTTTCCTGCACGCCCTCAAAGTATGCTGTCAGTTCTTTCGCGAGCAGCCCTGCATTGGCAAACCGTTCGCGAGCTTCTGGTTGGAGGCATGTCTGAACCAGCGTCTGTAGAGCCGGATCGTTGCAGTTCTCGCTCAATTTTTCGAGGCAGCCTGCTGTGTCGCAGCGGGCCGCCTTTCGATGCACTTCCGCCAGCGAGTCGCCAACGAATGGCGCTTGGCCGGTAAGGATTTCGGCCAGGATCGCGCCGAGTCCAAAAACATCTGCTCGCTCGTCCAGCAGATCGACGTCGCCAATCGCTTGTTCGGGCGGCATGTAAGCAGGTGTCCCGATGACGCTCCCGTGTTCGGTTTGCGATCCAGTGCTGCCGGAGCCGGAGCCAGTGCTCCTGAGTGTTTGGATGACGCTGACCTGTAGCTGTTGTTTGGCCTTCTGCTCGTCGGCGACACCTCCGGATCCGAGAACTTTGGCCAATCCCCAGTCCATCACTTGCACTTCGCCGAACGCACCTACCATGATGTTGGCGGGTTTTAGGTCGCGGTGGATGACATGACGGCTGTGGGCATACCCGACGGCTTGGCAAACCTGATGGAAAATGCCAAGCAGTTTTTGCCGATCCTCATCGACTGTTCGCCGTTCGGCCAGCAGCGCTGCCAGCGTCTTGCCTTTCACCAATTTCATGCTAAAGAATGGACGTTTGTCTGGCAGGCGACCAACGTCGTAAACCGGCGCGATTCCAGGGTGTTGCAGCTGGCCGTTGATTTGGGCTTCTTCGACGAATCGCAGCAGAGCTGTTTCAGAATCGGCAGAGTTCTTCAGCAGCGATTTGATCGCAAGATCACGCCCGAGTTCCGTGTCTCGTGCCTTCAGGACGACACCCATTCCGCCACGAGCAATCTCGCCTTCGATCTGATACCGGCCCGAGCCACTATGGTTGGCCCCCGATTGATCACTCACGCGGACCAAAGGTGACTCGAAAACGAGTGAATCGTCGGTCAGTTGGATTCGCGATTGGCAGCCGAGGGTCTGGCCAATCTCATCGATGATGCCAGGTGACTGAGTGGCCTGGTCGGCAGCAGCTTTCCGCCGTTGCTTTTGGGATTCGTCTTCGCTCGGTTTCTTACTCAACGTTCTTCTCTCCAACGCAACGTACGTGAAATCCTGTTTCGCCAGTATCAGACAGGATACTCCGTTTCTAGCCTCCACCTTGAAAGCTGGGCGGACCACGTGAGAACGAGCGTTTACCAGTCGCGAATGTATTCCAATTCACTCCACCTTCCGATCGCGGTCAAGCTCGTGCGACGGATTTTACCCTACACTACTGCCTTCAAGAGAGTGAACATGAGGTGAATTGTGGAGCTTGCATTGTGGGGCGGGAATTTTAACCCGCCTGGAAAACACCATATTGAGATCGCGCATGCGCTGAGACGTGCGGCGGATCGGGTGCTGATCATTCCCGCTGGGCCGCGGGAGGAGAAGCGAGAGCAGAACGCGATCGCCAGTACCTTTCGAGCGGCTCTGGTCGATTTAGCCTTTCGCGATATCCCTGGTGTCGAGTTGGATTTCTCGGACCTCGAGAACCAGGTCTTCACCTCCAACTACGACTTGTCCAAACGTTACCCAGGGATCGACGTTTGGCATGTGGTGCCAGAAGACTTTGTGGTCGGTGGTGCAACCGGCGGTTCGATGATCCAACGTTGGTGGGAAGGTGCCGACGAACTTTGGCGTGACGCTCAGTTCTTGGTGGTGCATACCAGTGGCACCAAGCCGAACCCCGCCGATCTGCCACCGCATCACCGACTCTTGGAAGTCAACGCGGAAGGCCGGTCGCAGGACATTCGCGCGGCTCTGGTCCGAGGCGATAGTGTGTCCGATAAGATCGATCCTTCGGTGCTGAACTTTATCGAGAGTCGAGGCCTGTACCGCTTGAGCACGCCGGCGAGTTGTCGCAGGGTTTCGCTGGAAGGGAAACGCGGTCACGTGTTCTTTGATCCACGCAACAAGGCGGCGGGTAAGTGGGCCGATGATTTCAACGGGGTCGCGATCGAAGAGGCCGATTACATCGTGGCGCTCGGCGGTGACGGCACGATGCTGCAGGCGATCGAACATTTCTGGGAGCGACGGATTCCGTTCTTTGGTGTCAACTTTGGGCACCTCGGGTTCTTGTTGAACGATCGCGAAGACGTTTCGCAGTCGTCCTTCGGTGAAGAAGTACTGGTTCGCGATCTGCCGATGTTGCGAGTCGAGTCACAATTGGCCAGTGGCGAGGAAGACGTCAGCTTGGCATTTAACGACGCGTGGGTAGAACGCTCGACCGGGCAAACGGCATGGTTAGAAGTGACCGTCGACGATCAAGTACGCTTTGAAAAACTAGTCTGCGATGGCGTGCTGACCTGCACCGCAGCCGGTTCGACCGCCTACGCCTCATCAATGGGCGCAACGCCAATGCTAGCGGATACAGAGGCGTGGATGCTGGTCGGCTCCAACGTGATGACTCCGCGAGGATGGAAGTCGGCTCCAATCTCGATGACCACCGCGATCACCGTTCGCAACCTTGATCCTAACAAGCGACCTGTTCGAGGCTACATCGGCGGAAAGTCGTTGGGGGACGTTTTGGAAATGCACATCCGACCCTCCAGAACCGCGTTTGTCGAACTCGCCTTCCTGCCCGAACACGATATGGCACGAAAGATCGCCAACGTTCACTTCCCTTCGTAGCGCTTCCCGCGGACTCTCACTCGCTATCGATCACAAAATGAAGACTTTGCTTTACGCACTCTTGATCGTCCTTTCGTTCCCTGTCTTGACGGATGCAGATGACAACTTGGTGGTGCCGGACCTGGTCACGCCTGAGATGACGACCGAGGAGCCCGCCGCGGGGCGGCGAGTTCGTCAGGTGGCCCCCGAGTATGAAGGAACCGACGTTTATCACGCTTTGTACCTGCCGGTGGACTGGAAACCGGGCGGCAAGTATTCCGTGATTGTCGAGTACACGGGCAACGAGTTCCCGCCATGCGGATCGACGGGCGAAGTCAAAGACGCGAATCTTGGCTACGGGCTGACCGGAGGCAAGGGCTTCCTCTGGGTCTCGATGCCTTACATCAAAGCAGGCGGTAAAGAGAACACGGTGCGTTGGTGGGGCGACAAGCAAGCGACGGTCGACTATTGCAAAACGAACTTGCCGAGAATCTGTCAGCGATTCGGCGGCGATCTCAGCAGCGTTTTCATTTGCGGCTTTTCGCGCGGAGCGATCGGAGCAAGTTACATCGGGTTGGCCGATGACGAGATCGCATCGTTGTGGAAAGGCATGTTCACGCACGACCATTTTGACGGAGGAAGAACGTGGGGCTACCCTGAGAGTGATCGCGATTCAGCACTTGCGCGTCTGGCACGGCTCAACGGCAGGCCCGTGCTGGCCTCGGGTGGTGGAAGTGATTTCATGCGCGAGCATCCTGATTTAGCCCAGATTACATTCCTGAAGCCTGAAATCGCAAAGATCTTCACCATTCCAGAAGGGAAAGTCATCAATCGACACACGGATTTATGGATGCATCGCGACAGTAAGTATCGCGAACAGGCTCGCCGGTGGTTGCGATTGCATCAATAGTTGTTCAAGTTTGAATGCGGACTTTCGATCAGAACTCAAGCACCAGTGCGGTGGAAATGGAAGAGCACGGACACATCTCGTTTCTAAAGGAACGTTATGAACTGACGGATTGCAAAGCGTCGTTCTTTCGCAACAACGTGCATTTTCAATGCGAAGGTCCGGACATCCTGTTTTCATTCTCGAAGCTGCGGATTCGGGGGGCGGCCGACGCGAGTGTCTATCAAGACTTCAGTCTGTCCAGTGAAAGGGACGACGGCGACCTTGGCGACTACGCAAGATTCACGTTCTTCGAGGAAGACTATGAGTTCGATGATCCGTGGGAAGTGACCTGTGTGATGGCAAAGCCCGACCAAGGCGTCATGGCCTTTGAGTGGAACTTTGTCGTTCCCTACGGCACCAGTCGCATCCCCAAGCGGAAACGAATGCGAGGCGTCGCCAGGTGTTCGCTCACGATCCACAGTTAGCAACCTTGTAGAATCGGCACGATCGCTACGACAGCATGTTTTGTCTTCAGGATGGACCGGCAATGGTCGGGGTTGTGACACCCTCAACCTAGCAGTTGGATTGATTCCGACGGCAACGCCGATCAGTTTTGCATGGATGTGTTGAAACGCTGCCAATGGATTGGCACCTGTGTTTTAGGCCTCTTTCTGGTCAACGATGTCGCCCCTGCCGGAGAACCTTGGCGTCTCTTCGCGCCAGAACAGACGCGGATGCGCGTACGAGATCCCTCACGGATGACGCAGGTGGCGGTGCCCAGCACGCCTCGACCACCGACCGTTTCGGATCCCCAGACAGACTTTCCTGCTCGCACGCTTTCGCTCGATGATGCGATTCGAGTGGCTTTGAAGAACTCGGAAGTCGTCCGTGTGCTGAGCGGTTTCACGGCCAGCACGAGCGGCCGATCCATTTACGACGCGGCCATCACCAACACGCAAATTGATCAGGCTCGTGGTGCCTTTGATCCGACTTTCCGAGCGAACCAGACATGGTCACGGAATGAGACCCCCAACGCTTCGATTGACGCCAGTAACCCCGGCCAATCGGTCATCGCTGGCATTCGCAACGACGACTATGGATTGGACGTCGGTCTGTCGCAGCGCAATACGCTAGGCGGAACCGCAGCCTTGGGTGTTCGGTCGAACTCGACGCGATTTCAGCCTGGTGTCTTTCCGCTGAGTCCGCAGGATCGCTCGGCAACCGAATTGAGCTACACACAGCCGTTGCTGCAGGGGGCGGGCCGGGCGGTCAATCGAGCCCCAATCGTGTTGGCACGAATTGATACCGAGCGATCGTACTTTCAATACAAGGACGCCGTGCAGCGAATGGTGCAAGGCGTCATCGAAGCCTACTGGTCGCTCGTGTTTGCCAAAACAGATCTGTGGGCACGCCAACAGCAAGTTGCCCAGGCAGAGTTTGCGAACGAACGAACCAAGGGCCGCGTTGCTGCGGGGGACGCGAACGCTGGCGACCTGGCGCAGACACAGTTGGCGCTCGAGAATTTCCGGGCCAGCTTGCTGGTCTCCCAATCAACGGTTCTGCAGCGGCAAGCGGCGTTGTTGAATATCTTGAATCTGCCACCCTTTGAGGCCGAGCGAACCGTTCCTGTGACTCCGATGGTAGATCAACCGGTCCAAGTCGACTGGGAAGCCATCAACACGATGGCCCAGCGTCAGCGTCCCGACATCATCGAGTTGAAGTTGATTCTGGAAGCCGATCAACAACGATTGCTGGTTTCGAATAACCAGGCCAAGCCCCGCCTAGACGGCGTGGCCCTGTATCGTTGGAATGGGCTGGAAGGAGAAGTGCCTGCCGGAAATCGAATTCGTTCCGGGACGGGCGAGTTCGACGATTGGTCGTTGGGGGTCAACTTTTCGGTGCCGATTGGGATGCGGAGCGATCGTGCCCAGCTTCGCCAACAACAACTGATCATCCGCCGCGATCGCGCCAACCTCGACCAGGGACTGCATCAAATGCAGCACTTGCTGGCGCTCAGCATGCGGAACTTGGACCAGTTCTATGCTCAGTACGAACGATTTCAAGCGGTTCGCAAAGCGGCTCGAACCAACCTGGATCTTCAACTCGCGCGATACAACGAAGGTATCGTTCAGTTCATCGTGGTTCTGCAAGCAATCGTGGACTGGGGCAACTCGGTGAGTTCCGAAGCGCAGTCGCTTGCACAGTACAACACCGAGCTCGCGAATCTAGAAGTTCAAACTGGCGCCATCCTTGAGTCCCACGGTGTGACCTTCTTTGAAGAACGATTCTCGGCGATCGGACCGCTTGGCAGACTTGGCTCCGAGAAGTGCTACCCCTACAGTCGCCGACCGAGTGAGCCCATCGATCGCTTCCAGGCCAGCGACCGTCCGTCCGAAGAATACTTTGACCTCGAAGACCCAGTTGGCAAACGAGAGAGTCAGAAGCAAGACACGGACCGGATGGAGTTGGACGATAAGATTGAGTTCGAGAACGGAAGTCGCGATACCATTCCGAAGACTGACAAAGAGATTGACGAGCTCTTGAAATCGTCTCGAACATCGTGGGTTCCCGGGTTCATGCAACGACTTCTCAAGCGTTAGCCTGCCCGACCTGTCGAGCAATTGTCTTCCCCAGGCACCGCGTTTGCCGCGTTCTGCGAGTGAGAAACGCTCGCAGCAAGGCGATAATCCCTGTCAGGGGGTTCCGTAGTAGTCACGACTCTTGACATCTGGGACGAAAGGCAGACAATGACCTCAAAGCTATGTGGACGGAGTCTGCATCCCACCAGAACATGGATTGTCATTCCCACCCATATTGAGTCTTCGTAGGGGCACCTTGATTGGCTCCGGCCATATTCATCACTTCCTCCTTGCTTGAACAAGCGGAGAGCGAGCGAAATGGTTCTTACAAAGAAAATGAACTCCAACAAAAAACGCTTTGGTCGTTTTGAATTGATTGGGTTCCTCGGCAAAGGAGGCATGGGGCGTGTTTACTTGGCCGTCGATCCAAGTCTGGATCGTCATGTTGCGTTGAAGATTCCGCATCTGGACGAGGATTGCGACCAAAAGTGGCGTGACATGTTCTACGAGGAAGCGCGAGCGATGGCGCAGATTCGGCACACCAATCTCTGCCCTGTCTATGAAGTCGGCAACGTCGAAGGCGTGGACTATCTGGCCATGGCCTACATCAAAGGACCATCACTTGTCGATCTCGTCCGCGACGAGAAGGTTCCCAAGACGGACCAAGTGATGCTGATGTTTGGCAAGCTTGCACTGGGGATTCACCAGATGCATCGCGCCGGCGTGATTCATCGGGACTTGAAGCCTGGCAATATCATCATCGACACGTCGGGAGAACCGGTCGTGGTGGATTTCGGTCTGGCATCCCGCGGGCCCACCGACGTGATGCGAGACTCCATCGTCGGATCGAACGGGTTCCTCGCTCCCGAAATCATCACCAGCAATGGTCGCGACGTCGGTCCCCAGTCTGACATCTACGCGCTTGGTACCATCGGTTACCTCCTGCTGACAGGCAAGATGCCTTACGAGGGTTCGCCGACAAAGATTTACCGTGCTCAGCGCAGTCGCAAGCCATTGCTTCCCTCGGTGATTCGTCCCGATCTCGACCAAGAAATTGACGGATTGCTTTGTCGTGCCTTGGAAGCCGAGCCCACCAAACGCTATGGCTCGGCACGTGAATTGGCTTTGGAGATCAATCGCCTGATCCGAAAACAACCTGCCAAGGGTGCGTCTCAGTATCGCCAGTTTGACTTGCAGATGATTCAAGGCTGCCACGTCATCCATATCCACAATGAAAGTCTGCTGACGATCGGGGAACTCGATCGAACCAAGGTGGAGCTGTTCAAGATGCTTTCAGAAGAGCGGCCACTGCAGTTGATCTTGAATTTCGCAGCCGTGCCAAGGTGCTCCTCGGGCGCGATCAGCGTTCTCGCGCACTTGTATCTCGACCTCAAGGCAACGAGAACCCATTTGCGGTTGTGCGGAATCCGTGATTCGATTCGCCGAGTATTCACGACGATGAAACTTGAAGGAACGGTCTTCGACATTGTCGACACCGTTCCGAATGCGCTCCGAGCCGTTCAGAAAGACACCTGAGAGCATTGCTCTTGGCGGCTGAAAGAGCGACAACCACGAAGGAAGCGAATCGCACGAATGTGCGGGTTTGGGGATTGGCAGAGTAGACGACCACGAAAATTGCGAATCAGACGAGTGTGGAGGCTTGGACGTGTTGGCGTTCGGTTAACATGTTGCGCCTTTGCTTGCCTTACTCTGTTCTTGAAAGCGTTGCTGTGAAATCACTTTGCCGACCCGCTCTGCTAGTCCTGCTGCTCTTCTCACTTGCGTTCTCGGATGCCGAGCGTGCGGAAGCCGATTCGCTCGCTGGCTCGCGGCCTAACATTCTGCTCGTGATGACCGATGACCAGGGGATGGGCGATCTGTCGTGCATGGGGAATACCGTGCTTCGCACGCCGAACCTGGATCGCTTTCGTCAGCTGTCAACGCGTTTCACGGACTTCCATGTCAGTCCCACTTGCGCGCCGACACGTTCGGCCATTTTCAGTGGTCGGCATGAATTCCGAAACGGTGTGACGCATACGATCAAAGAGCGAGAGCGGATGGCACTGTCGACCACCACGTTTCCTAAGTTGCTGCGTGGGGCAGGCTACGAAACCGGGATCTTCGGCAAGTGGCACCTCGGCGATGAGGACGCGTACCAGCCGTACAACCGTGGCTTCAGCGAAGTGTTCATCCATGGCGCTGGCGGGATCGGCCAATCGTATGACAACAGTTGCGCAGACTTCCCGCCCAATCAAAAAAAGGAAGGCCGCTACTTTGACAACGTGATCCTGCATAACGACACGATCGTGCAAACAAAGGGATTCTGCACGGATGTCTTCTTTCAAGCTGCTCTCGGATGGGTCAAAGAGAAACATGACGCCGACACGCCGTTTTTTGCTTACATTGCGACCAACGCGCCGCATGGGCCAATGCTCGCCCCCGAGAAGTACAAACAGCGTTTCAAGGAGATGGGGTGGGACGGGAACACGCAGGGACGTTACGGAATGATCGAGAACATCGACGACAACTTTGGTTTGTTGATGGAGAAGCTAGACGAGTGGAAGCTTTGGGATGACACTCTGGTCATTTTCATGACGGACAATGGACAGGCAGCCCGAACCGGGAAACTCAACGGCAAGAAGACCAACATCTTCACGGCTGGCTTTAAGTCAGGTAAAGGCTCGCCTTACGAGGGCGGGACTCACGTGCCCGCCTTCTGGCGATGGAAGGGAAAGCTGGGCGAAGGGGTCGACGTTCCGGCATTGACGGCGCATATCGATCTCTACAAGACCTTCTGTCAGCTTGCAGGCGTGAAGATCCCCGAAGACATCCAAGAGATCGATGGCCGTTCGCTGCTGCCGCTGCTGGAGGACCCGTCGGCAAAATGGGACGACCGGAATCTGTTTGTGCATCAAGGACGCTGGGCCAAGGGTGCCGATCCGAACGAGAGCAAGTATTCCAATTGCGCTGTTCGTAGTCAGCGATGGCGATTGGTCAACAATAAGGAACTGTACGACATCTCCGCTGATCCATTCGAGAAGACGAATGTGCTTTCCGAACACCCAACCGTCGTCAGCGAGCTGAATGCAGCGTACGACAAGTGGTGGGCCAAGACCGTTCCCTTGATGGTCAATGAAGGTGCGGAGGATAGTCCCGTTCGACCGCAAGAAGTTCGCTACGAAGAACAGTTGAAGACGAAGGGGATTCCAGATTGGGCAGCACCCCAGCTTTAGGGTTGCCCTGACTCGTCTGGATTCCCTGACTCTCGACCGAGAGTGGTCATCCATTGATCGACTGCATCAGGCAGCACGGATTTCTGCTGATTTTCCGATTGGTTTTCAAGCGAGAACGACGATGGGGAGTTCCCGCCGTCGTCGTCCGTGTTGCCGAAAATCGACCGCATCACCGGATCTCGCGAAAACAGCACTCCATCGACATCGGGTCTCACGCGAGTTTCCAGGCCTTTGGTTTCCAAGCTTGGAAGCGGTTCGGCACGAGTGAGGAGCTCTGCTTCGGCATCGGGTGCCAAATTGTTCTCGGTCAATCGGTTGATCACGCGAAGCGCGTCGAGCGCAGACACCGTCCGGCTACAGTCCACATCGAAGAACGCGGAGGGATAGGCGACGTTCTCGTCTTGCTGCGTATTCAATCGTGAGAGCGCGTTGATCACACGAAGTGCGTCATTGGCGGTGACGGTTCCGTCGCCGTTAACGTCCTCACGGATCCCGAGATTCGTGAATGAGCATGCGTTCTGCACCACGGAAACGTCGAGCGCTTCGGGCGCCACTGGATTTCCCGCCAAGTCGGTCAACTCGGGCGCCGAAATTCGATAGGTGCCACTCTCGAAGACAGGCTCAAAGGTAGCCACCACCCGTGAGCCGCTAATTTGTAAATCGGCAGCAAAGGCGACTTGGTCGCTAGTAACGGGAAGCGTTGAGCTAGTCGAGAAAACACTTTCCGAAAACTGAATGCTTGTCGAACTCCAGGGAGCGCTGACTGTCAGCGGCGAACTGGCCGTTCGAACCGGAAAGACGCTGTCGACGAAGATATCAATCGTGTCCTCGATTCTGCCGCCGTCCGAATCCATCCAAACGGTCACCTGATTCGGACCCTCACTTAGCGCGTCCTCGGGGGTGACGGATACTCGGCCAGGCTGGGTGACCGTTACTTCTTCGTCGCTGGTACCATCCCCGTCATAGTCAATCGAGACCGTGCCAGCGGAAGCGACGATGATATCGAGGCTCGGATTCTGCAGGCTTGTGACTCGATCTTGGTCGCTGACGCCGGTGTCCTGGTCGCTGGGCAAAAGGACGGCGAGCTGCGAAGCAGTCACGCTTAGTGGAGTCGCAATCACATTGTTTGTACGGTCGATGTCCAGCCTGGCTTGGTCGGCGTCCACCACGACCAGAAGTTGCAGTTGTTCGGTGGTGTCGCGCAGTGGCAAATCGACCGCCACGCTGGCTGGGTAGCTTTGGTCCAGACTTCGGTCGAGGGTTGCAAGCAGCAAATCGCTGGAATCGAGCACATCGTCTTCGGAGAGGAATACCTTGTCGCTCCACGTCTGCCTGAGGAAGCGATCGTTCGACCGAGTCTCGACCTCCCAGCTGACGACGACGCGTGAACCACCAATGACCTGCTCGGGCGCCGACGTCGAAACAAGTGCGAGATCGTAGTCGCCAACCAGCGATTTTCTAGTTGCAGTCGCTGGCAGGTCCGCCAGGTTCTGGCTGGCGTTGATAGAAAACGTCGCGTGCTGGGACTCGCTGTCGACCGCGAGGTTGGGGACATCGATCAAAACTTGCCCAATGACGGTTTCCTGGCTGCCGATCAGTTCGTTGATGGGCATTAAGACCGAGTTCTCACCGCTCCCGACTCGAAGCAGCCAACCGAACACCGGCGCGGAGGACCGGTTGGTCACTGCATAGCTTCCAGTGATCTGAGAACCTGGCAAGGAATTCGATGGTAGATCGAAAGAGTCGATGGCGAGCGTTGTCGTGGAGCGTTGGATCAGAAGCTTGTTACTGGTCTGCTCCGCAACCACGGCAGCGGGAAGGTCGGCCAGATCATCGAACACAACTCTGGCAAACAAAGACGGGAGTTGACCGAATCGTTCTGGCAGAACTGCTGTCAACGGGATGATTGTTGACTGGCCGGTTGCCAACGGTTGCTCGGCGAGATCAATTTGAAAACTCTGTTCGCCGAAGGTTGGATCTGTTTCATGTTGCAGAATTGAGAACTCGATCCTGCCAGTTGCAGCAGACAAAGGCCGCTCGCCTTCGTTGCGAATTTGAAGGCTGAACTCGCCCGTTTCGGTTCCCGACAGCAGCGTCAGGACTGGACGGGATGTCCCCAATGATTCGTACGGGATCGTAGCGGTAGCACTGTTGTTTTGCGCGCTCAGTTCTCGTTGAGGGCCCGACAAAGACAAAGTGGCCTGCAAGTCTTGCCGGACGTTCAGTTCGCTGGCCGACAATCGCTGCGTGAAACTGACGGATCCGCCGACCGCAAGATCAACGCTGCTGCTAAGCGTCTGTGAAGCAGCGACTTCCGTTCCATGCAGCAACTCGAGCTGGAAGGAAGTATCGCCGGTGAAGGAAGCGGTCCCCTGATTCGTCACCGTCCACGTCAATTCCACCAGATTGGAAAACGCGTCGACGATTGTTGCTTGGAAATCACCGATCACCGCGTCGCCAGCCGACTGATCGATCTGAGGGAACGAGTAGGCGAACGAATTGTTCGCGTCATTGTTCTCGACCAAGTCGTCTTCCAGCTGGACACTGATGTCGACTCGATCTCCCGTCAGGTCGCCTGATTGAAAAACTGGCAGGTCGACGTTGGCAAAAATGCTGTCTCCAGGTTCGATCGGTTGAACCACTTGGATGTTCGTCACCCGCGAAGCAGATGTCGTGATGGCGCCGCCGTCGCGCAAGCTTGCCTCGGTGGTCACGCGAATTTGATCGACCGTCAGCGGGGCGCTGGCGAGATTGAAGATCTGCACGAGGATCTGCTGTGGCCCCGCCGTCAGATACTGTTGAGGTTCACTGATTCGCTGAATGGAGAGGTCGATTGCTTGAGGGGCGAACGCGACTGCGACCTCATTGTCTGCCGGTTCTGCGTCGATGGAGGTGTTTCCGGAGGTTGCAATCAAGAATCCGGAGCCCTCGAAAGCCAATTGCCGCAGTTGTTGCACATTGACGGAAACCGAAGGCGAATAGGCTTCCCCCGATACCAGAGAATCAGGAGCCGGCGTATCGGAAACGCCCAACCTGACATCCGAGTCCCCCAAGGAGTCGTCTCTGGAGAAGTAGAGTTCGTCGGTCCAGGACGGTTCGATCGCATGACCGCCTGAGTTCGTCACGGTCCAGCTGACATCGATCGGACGCGACCGATTCGGGTTGGTGGGAAACTGAAGCGTAGACACCGAAACGTTGGGTGCAGCGATCGGGGCCACCAGTTCGATCGCTTCTGGTTGCAACGCAGCAGCGCCCAGCAGACTGACCAACAGATGGCTGTGGGCGAGCGACGAATCGTCCAGCTCGAAAGCCATCTCCAGCAATCGAGATTGTCCGGCAGGAATGATGGACTCCGAGAACTCGACGTTCAGAATCAATTTGTCATCCTCGCCACGCGCACCGTCACTGCTCGTCCGAAGAGTCAGAGGCAACGCGGTATTCGCCAACGCACCGTCATTGTGGATCTCCAAACCAATCGTGTTTTTGCCAAGCGTCAAACGGATCGGATCTGTCGGGGCAACCAATCGCAATTGAGGTTGGCCGATGATCACGCTCTCGGTGGCAGTATTGTCCGCTGGCTCGGTGTCAGGCCCGCCGGATACTTGGACGATGAGATTTCCGGCTCCGAAGTCGCTAGCGAGGGCGTCGAGCCGAAGCGTCAACGTTTCGGACTCACCGGGTTGGAGCGCAGCATCGGAGCCCACTGTCCCCAACAGCAGGTCGTCTTCGTCCAAGTCGCCATTGTTGTCACTCAGGAAGACGCGGCTGATGTGAGGGGCAGACCCGGTCACATTTGACGCGTTTTGTACCGACCATGAAACCGAGGACGTTGGCAGTAGAAAATCGGGCACCTCCACCCAAGTGGCGACCAAGTCAGGAGACTCAACGAACAAAGGAATGAAAGGCGTTCCCGCCGGGACCTGGTTGAAGTTCACGCTGGCGAAGACACGAAAGTCCGCGGCCGGTGAAGCGTTCGGGAATGAGAACGGAACGGTGGCGGTGCTTCCTGCCGGCAAGTTCACAAAATCGGAACTCCCCAGGAATGTCGTCATCTCGAGGCCGCCCTCCGCGTCCGTCGCATAGAATCCGACTCTCAGGCTGGTAAAGTTGCCTGTCGGGGCGTTGACCAACGTTGCGTGGCCGCTGATCGTTTCCGCGTTAGCCTGAGCACGCAGCGAACGCACGTGGACGTTCGGCAGGTCGATTGCTACGCCGGTGAAAGAGATTGGGCGGACAAGATTCGTTCCGGTCACGTCGACGGCACTCGAGTTGCCCGCGGAACGAAGGATCAAGAATCCGCTGTCGGCGACGTTTTCTGGTGGCGCCAAAGCGATCGTGTCAGTCGCTGAGCCAGGCTCATGCGTCGTTGTGACGCTTCCAAGTGAAGGGTCAAACGGGTCGTACCAGGGATCGGTCGAGAAGAATAGCTCGTGAGTCAGCGTGGTATCTGCCTCGGCTTCGACTTCAAATCCGACCAAAAGTGGGGCGTCTCTCCGGTGTTCCACTGGCACCGATAGCGATCGAACGGTGACGCCAGTCGAAATTTGTGGCGCCGACTGAACCTGGATTGGAACACTCACCGCAGGGAATGCGTCGTCGTTGGCCTCCACTTGGATTTGGTAGTCGCCGGGCGTCAGTGACTCTGGAAGCGTGAACGGGAAGCTGAGGGGCAGACGCTGGCCGAAATCCAACGCGGGCAAGTCCAATGTTTGGCTGGCCAGGACTGGTTCACTCGGGTTGGAACGCAAGTGAATGGAAGCCTGCGACCGTGCTGCGAGCGATTGGGGGGAGCGATTCGTCAGATCAAAGACGACGTCGATTGACTCACCGAGAACCGCCAGCGAAGGTGCGTCCAAATCGTTGACTTCCACCATGGCCGCTTCGGTCACGGAGAAGTCGCGTTCCACCGCGTTGTTGCCGTAGTCGGATTCATAGATCGCCTGGTTCACGT
Source organism: Rubripirellula sp. (assembly GCA_045110715.1). Lineage (GTDB taxonomy): Bacteria > Planctomycetota > Planctomycetia > Pirellulales > Pirellulaceae > Rubripirellula. Next base: position 9,486 of record JBGCGI010000160.1, on the reverse strand, counting down.
TGATTTCGTAACGCAGGCGATAGTCACCGACAGGCACGGTGCTGAGGTCAAGAGTGGATACGATCGACACAACCCCGACAGCGTCGTTGGAAGAGGCTTGCTGTGCCGGTGGTGAAATCACAATGTCGTCCCCGCCGGAGGCATCACTCGGCGAGAGGGTCACCCGAACGAAAGGTCGGTCGTATAGCTTGTCTTGGCCCGCGGTTTCGATCGTCGACCTCAGCTCGATGGTTTGGCCAACAGAGGCCTGCTGGGGCGCGAAGAAGTCGCTGACCGTCAAATCGATGTCGCTGCCCACGTTGACGGGAAGCGACAGTTGATTGTTGGCGCGGTTGCTTTCGGGGTGTCGATTGAAGCCGTTGTTGGTCTCCACGATCAAAAACGCGTCGCCAAGCAACTCGTTGGGAAGCCGAATCGAAGCGTTTCCCTGGTATGCGAGATTCGCGTCCAACGACGCCTGGTTGAACGTCTGCTGCCCGATCAGCCGGTCTCCATCGTCAAGAATGGGATCTGACGAGAGGAAGATCGTGTCGGCCCATCCCGCGCGAAATGGGAGCTCACTCAGGCTTGCTTGCCAGGTCAACTCAAATGGCTCGTGGATGCGAATCGCGGCGGGGCCGGTGAAGTCCTCGATAGCGAAATCCGGACCGCTTGGCGCTTGAAACCTCAACGCGTTGTTGATTTGTGAGAATTCAATGCTGTAGATCGATTGGAACTCGTACTCCAACGGAACGGCCTGTGGACCAAACACGGCCGATCCATACGAAACCAAATCGTGAGTCTCGCCCGCTGCTGGGAACTGACCGGTTGGCTCCAGCAAGCGAATGTTGGACGAGATGCTGGCGGTGCCGGTCACGGTCAAATCCGACCACGGTGCAACACCGCCAAACTCAATGGTCTGATCCGGGGCCAAGACAAGCTCGCCATCGTCAAGCGTCAGGTCGCCTGTTACCGTCAGCGGTGCCTTGAGCAAAACGGCGCCTGAGAAGGAGACGTTGCCAACGATCCTTGCGTTGTCGGAAATCAACAGCTCGCTTTGCGAAGACGCAGACACCAGATTTCCACTGATGAAGGTTTCTGGCTGCGTGGCATCGGTCACACTTCCAACTTCGATGGAAGCTTGATCGTTCAGGATGATCCCACCGTCGGCCAACAATTCCGCCGCCAACGTCGTTCCCGGCCCATTCAAGAGGATTCCGACATCGGTCGTCAACGATCCCAGCACTTCCAACCGAGCACGTATGTTGAATCCGGAATCGCCATCCCGCATCACGATCGAGCCTGCGTTCACATCCCCTTCAACTCGCACTCGGCCCAGAGTTGCTAGCTCGGCTTGCAGTGTGACAATCAAGTTGCCAGCAATCGTTGATTGCGCGACCCGAAGAAAGCGGTTTTCGGACTCGAAACGGAGGTCCGCTCCGAGTTGAACGGTTGCGTTTTGAATGACCAAATCACCTGACAGCACGTTGATCGAATTCAAAGTGATGTCTTGGCTGATTCGTACCTGTTGGGAATTGGTAACGATCGCGTCGTCCAGTTCGCCGGGGATGGCGTCATTCTCCCAGTTTCCCGGGTCTAGCCAGGAGACGCCATCGCCGCCGCCGTCCCACAGAACGGACGCCAAAACACGACGAGATTCGAGACTCTCGAGTCGCAGGCGGCGTGGTTTTCGGGCGCGATGTTTCATGGATGATCAGAGCATGTTCGAAAGCAGCGGTTTCGATAAACTCAGAATCGTCAGAATCCACCCAAGCCGCAAATGAAGACATCGGCTGGAACCCGACTCGCCGCTTGATCAAAGCGTCGATGTTTCGGCAAGTATTCGAGTTACTCGAGCACCTCAAGATCAGCAAATGCCAGCCGAAAGCTGTGTTCACCATCTTCGAACTGCACTTTCGCGATGCGTTTGGGGCCGCGTCCAGACACCGCCACCACCGTGCCATCGCCATGTTCACTGTGGCGAACCTGCGTTCCTTCGCGATACGCGGTCAGGGGAGTGACCTTGCTGGTCAGCAGGTCTGCCGCCGTTTTCAAGCTCGCTGCGATTGCCGGTTTAGGCTTTTTCTTGGTGGTGGTTGCCGCGAGTTCTTCTTCGCTCAATTGGCACACGTCGAACTCATCCACCCGAGACTTGGTGGGCGAAAGATCAGGAATCGGATCTTCTGAGCCCTCGGCGTCCTCACGTACTTCGTCTGCGGAGGCGTCGGGTAGGTCCCAGGAGTCTGGATAGCTCTGATCGATCTCGTCCTCGTCCTGGTCAAACCAGTCCCGCTGCTTGCTGCTCTCGACGCGCTTCATCTCGGAAAGCGGGAGCTCATTCAGAAATGGACTCGGAATCACGGGGCGAACATCACCGCGAACCGATCGTCGTTTGGCACAGCTCAGTTGCAGCCATTCCTTTGCACGAGTGATCCCGACGAACAACAGTCGCCGTTCTTCCTCAAATTGGCTGTTCGTTTCCTTCGAGCGTTTGTGTGGCAACAGGTCATCTTCGACCGCGATGATGAACACACGCGGGAACTCCAAACCCTTGGCAGCGTGCAGCGTCATCAATGTCACACGGTCATTGGAATCCTCGAAAGCATCCGTGTCGGCGACCAACGCCACCTGTTCGAGAAAGGCTTCCAAAGATCCGTCTTCGGGGTGCTGCCGATCGAACTCAACCGCCGCGGACACAAGTTCCTCGACGTTGGCCATCGGGTTGCTGTCCTGCTGTTCGACGGCCGTCCGATTCAAATACTTCTCGTATTGGATTTCTTCAAGCAGGTAAAGCAACAGATCCTCAAGCGATGCGGTTGCCTTGATCGCCAAGCGGTCGTAGATCCCCACGAACTTGCTGACCAACGTCACAGCACGTTTGGCGAGCCCCTCGATCGATTTCGCCTCGCGGGCTGCTTCCAGCATGGGAATGCCGTGAGCGTCTGCATGCTGTTGGATCCGCTCGACTGTCTTTGCGCCGATTCCACGCGTTGGCGTGTTGATCACACGCATCAGCGCCACGTCATGATTCGGGTTGTTGATCAGATGCAGATAGGCCAGCAGATCCTTGATTTCGCGGCGTTGATAGAACTCGACACCGTTGACGATCTGGTACGGGACGCTTCTGCTGCGCAACGCGTGCTCGAGCGAACGCGTCAGTGCATTCATCCGGCAAAAGACGGCAAAGTCTCGTGGTCGCAGGCCCTGGCCGATGATCGCAGCAGAGATCTCATCGGCAATCGAGTCCGCCTCTTGGTAACCATCCTCATAGAGACGCAAAACGACTGGGTCGCCCTCGGCGTTGTCCGTGAAAAGATCCTTGCGTTTCCGCTGCGTGTTGTGCTGAATCAAGTCGTCAGCAACGCGAAGGATGTTTGGTGTGCTGCGGTAGTTCTTCTCGAGACGAACGGTTTTGACCGCAGGATAGTCCTTCTCGAAGTCCAGGATGTTGTTCAGGTCGGCGCCGCGCCAACCGTAAATGGACTGATCCGGATCCCCGGTGACCGCTAAGTTGGGATGATTGATCGAAAGTGCACGAACGATCGCGTACTGTGCCAAGTTCGTGTCTTGGTACTCGTCGACCAGAATGTACTTGTACTTCGCGTCCAGCTCGGCTCGCACCTCGGGATTCTCACGCAACAAGTGAGCGATGTGCAGCAGCAGGTCATCGAAGTCGACGGCATTGGCCGTCAAGAGTTGCTGTTGGTAGACCGGATAGACACGAGCGGCAATCGCGTCCCGGGGGCGCAACGCGTGTCCCTCCATCATCTCCGGGGTGGTCAGCCGATTCTTCGCGTGGCTGATGGAAGAGGCGATCTGTTCGGGCGATGCATGGGTCGTGGAAACGCCTGCAGCGGCGATCGCGCGTTTCATTGCCTGCTTGGAATCCGACGTGTCGTAAATCGAATAGTTCTCGGAGAGCCCAACCATCGGCGCGTAATGGCGAAGACGCTGAGCGCAGAAGCGATGAAAGGTGCCCATCCAAACGGGTTGGTTGGGAGCCAACGCGCCGACACGCATCCGCATTTCATCGGCAGCTTTGTTGGTAAAGGTCAGCGCGGCGATTTGCCAAGCGGGAATGCCGTGGGCCAGCAAGTTGGCAATCCGGTGCGTGACCACGCGAGTTTTGCCAGAACCTGGACCCGCCAAGATCAGCATGGGCCCGTCGATGTGCTTGACCGCGTCCGTCTGGGCCTCGGTCAGATTCTTGAAAATTGCATCCATGTTTTGATCATCCCGTTCCGTGCGTCAGACTCATGTCGACTTTGAAGTCGCCTCTTCCAGGACGTGTTCGGCAACAAAAATCGGTAGTGGAGGCGAGAAAGTGACCGCCACCGCGATCGCGTCGCTGGGACGAGAATCGATCTCGATCAACTCGCCGTCATCGGTGCGAAGGTTCAGCTGCGCGAAGTACGTGCTGTGGTTCAGTTCGTTGATGATCACACTCTCAACCGTTGCTCCAAGCGCCTCGGCAACGCCGACGACCAGATCATGGGTCAACGGACGAGGCGGCTCGTAGTCATCTTTGACGCGGCGATCGATGTTGGTGGCCTCGAATATCCCAATCAAGATCGGGAATTCTCGCTCGCCGTCGACTTCGCGTAAGTAGATGACTTGGTTATCAGTCAACTCAGAAATGATAATCCGAGCCAATTGCATTTCGACGGGCATGGAATCTGAATCACGCGAGTGTGGAATCTAGATGAGACAAAGATGCTCCGCGCTCCAGGCCACGTTTCATCCATCACGCTCAGTATAACGCCCTGCTGGAGATGCAGTATTGGCCTGGCGGGGAATTCTAGCCATTGAGATACAATGCCAGAACAACGTCCGATTGCAGGACGTACCGACAAAACGTGCCCTTCGTGCTATTTTGTCTGGTTGATTGACAGGCAGTCCTTACCCGTTCGATTTGACGTTCATGAGCATCTCTCGCAACCCCACCCGTTCGATTGCGATCGGCAATATCACTGTCGGCGACGGCAATCCCATCGCCGTGCAGAGCATGACGGCCACCAAAACGCAAAATGTAGAGGCCACGGCGGGCCAAGCCGAGGCGCTTCGAGAGCGGGGGGCGGGCGTCGTTCGAATCGCCGTCGACAGTGAAAAGGACGCCGCCGCGCTGGCCGAGATCCGCAAGAACACCACCGCCAACCTGGCCGTCGACCTGCAAGAGAACTTTCGGCTGGCCGAGTTGGTCGCGCCTCATGTGGACAAGATTCGCTACAACCCAGGTCACCTCTACCACCACCAACGCGACAAGCCTTGGCAAGACAAAGTGCGCTTCATCATCGATCAGGCCGCAACCAATGATTGTGCCGTTCGAATCGGAGTCAACTGCGGAAGCGTCGACCCGGCGAAGAAAGAAAAGTACGATCCGAGTGACTCGATCACGCCGATGCTCGAGAGCGCTTTGGAACATTGCGAGTTCGTCGATTCGCTGGGATTCACCCGCTACGTCGTTTCGTTGAAGGATAGCGACCCCTCGAAGGTTGTGGATGTCAATCGAAGGTTCGCCGAACAGCGACCTGAAATCCCACTGCACCTGGGAGTCACCGAGGCCGGCATGCCGCCAGACGGAATCATCAAGACGCGGATCGCTTTTGAACAATTGATCGGCAAGGGAATCGGGGACACGGTCCGCGTTTCTCTGACGCTGCCCAATGATCGTAAGCCGGAGGAAATCGAAGCCGGCCTGGGGATCGTCGCCGACATCCAGGCGGGCCGAGTGCGCAGCGTCGTCAAGTTCAACGAGAAAGCCCTGAACATCATCAGCTGCCCAAGTTGTTCACGTGTAGAAAACGAAGCGTTCATCGTCTTGGCTCAGCAAGTCAAGGAAATGACCGAGTACGCGAAAGACCATGCCATCACGATCGCCGTGATGGGGTGCCGTGTGAATGGACCTGGCGAAACCGATGATGCGGACCTGGGACTCTGGTGCGGACCGGCAAAAGTGAACCTGAAACGCGGGCCAGAGCCGATTGGTGCGTTCGGTTACGATGAAATTCTGCCGATCTTGAAAGGTGAGTTGGACGCGTTGATTGCGAAGAAGTAAGACAGGTTCGTTTTTTTGCGGGCTCGCTCTGCGAGCGGCAAAACCATTGGGACAATTGTTCTACAATGGGTCTCTATGAACCTTTCATCCAATAAAAAACACCGCCGTGCGTTCTTTCGCGACGGCACGCTTGTCCTGGCGGCTGCAGCCATTGCACCGTCAAAATTAGTTGCTGCGGATCCGAGTCAGCGATTGCGAGTTGGTTTGATGACCGATTTGCACTACGCGGACAAACCGACGAGCGGCTCGCGACACTATCAGCAGTCGCTAGGCAAGCTCGAGCGTGCGTCCGCCGAGCTTCGCGCCGCCGAGCCGTCCTTTGTGGTTGAACTAGGGGATCTGATCGATCGGGCTGACAGCGTTGACACCGAACTGCGATACCTGAAGACCATCAATCAACAGTATTCTGAGATCGCATCCGACCGGCACTACGTGCTCGGCAATCATTGCGTTGACACTCTGAAGAAGGCCGAGTTTCTCGGTAGCGTTGGTCAGGAGCGTTCCTACTACTCATTTGATCGAGAAGGTTTTCATTTCATCGTTCTCGATGCTTGCTTTCGAGCCGATGGCGAGCCGTATGGACGAAAGAACTTTCAGTGGACCGATGCAAACGTCCCCGAAGAAGAACTGAAGTGGCTTGCGTCAGACCTGAAGGAAACCGACAAACAGGTCATCGTTTTCGCTCACCAACGATTGGACGAGACGAAGAATCACAGCGTCAAGAACAACAAGGCGGTCCGAGACGTTCTGGAATCATCGAACAAGGTGCTGGCGGTGTTCCAAGGGCATAGCCACAAGAATGAACTGCAACAGATCGACGGCATTCACTACTGCACGTTGGTCGCAATGGTGGAGGGCTCGGGAGCCGAGAATACCGGGTTCGCCTTGCTAGACATCAGCAGTGACGGAACGCTCGAATTGAACGGGTTCGGCAAGCAAGCCAACGTCGATTTCAACAAGTAGGCCGGACCAAGGAGCGACAGCGACGCAGTTCCGGCACTGCGTCCGCGCCGCAGGTGCCGATCCTGAAGGCAGTCTGGAAAGATTTGCACAGTGTGACGGGATTCCGGACCTCCGGACAGACCATTGGGCACCGGTTGCTACGGCGTGTTCGGCACATTGCGGCCGCCGAACGAGTATCATTGGGGTCTCGCCTCACGTCTGATCTCTCTCCCACCGAAGACTGGTTTCGAAATGCTTCACACGCGTTTTCTCGCACTTTTCTTGTGCGCTCCCTTGCTCAGTTCTGTTTTCGCGGAGCCTCCTCAGGCCAAGGCCAAAGTGGATGCAGGGAAACAGCTGACGAATTTGACGGATCTGCATGGCGGTTTGGTGGTTCAGCTTGGTGCCAGCGATGTCGAATCGGCTGCCGCGCTCAGCAAGACTGGGCGTTATCTGATTCACGTCCTGGACCTCGACGAGCAAAAGGCGAAGCAGGCTCAAAGCCAGCTACACAAGTCAGGCTTCTACGGTTTGACTTGGGCGGAGCGTCAAACCGAGGTGGACTTGCTGCCGTATGCCGAGAACATGGTCAACATGGTGGTGGTGCGTGACCATTGCGTTGATGCTGCGGAATTGCAGCGTGTGGTGACGCCGGGCGGGTCGGTGGTGGTCGACGATACCAGCCTGTTGAACAAGTCGCAGTTGATTCGCAACGGATTTGAAGTTTTGCAGTCGGATGATTCTCGAATTGTGGCCCGCAAACCTTGGCCTCTGGAGATGGATGTTTGGTCGCATCCTCGCCACGCTTCGGATGGGAACGCGGTTTCACTGGATACGCTTGTCGGTCCGCCAGATCGCGTGCGTTGGATCGCGGCGGCGACCTCGGAGGTCGAGGGCATGGTTTCTCACGGCGGTCGGAACTTCTACGGCGGAACATTGGCACGAGACAGTTTCAACGGGCTACGTCTTTGGCATCGCGATTTGAATCGCGCGGGTGAGTTGGATGCAGCGAAATTCAATCTTCCGAAACTTGCGCGCGACGGCGCTCGGCCGATCGCCTCCGAGCAATACGTGTTCGCGATCATGAAGAACCAAGCCGTCGCGTTCAATTCCGCGACGGGCGAGATCGCAGTCGAATACGGCAAGATCGCCAAGCCAACCAGCATCATTCACGATGGCACGTCCGTGATTGTTGCCGACGCTGATTCCGTCCATGCGTTCAATACCGAAACGGGCAAAGAGATTTGGATGATCGAAGCGGCCGACCCGCGCAATATCATCGCGGATGGCCAAGTGGTGTCCTTCATCAAGGGCCGCGTCAAACGAGGCGAGCAGGCAGAAGCATTTGCGCTCGATGCAAAAACCGGAGAGGTGAAGTGGCATCGCGACGACTATCCTTGGCTGGTTTTGACGACGCGGACGGTGCTGGCCAAGGGCATGCTGATCTTTGAAGTCTCGACGTTGAACGATCATGACGACGGAAACGGAATCCATGTGGTTTCCGCGGACACGGGCGAGCATTCGTGGTCCAAGAATTTTCCTCCCGGTATGAACCATGCGCGTCAGGCACGTGCGATGTGTTTGGCGGGGGACTTGTGGATTTTGCATGGTGGCAAAACCAACACCAGCGACAAAGAGAAGATGGCTCGGGAAAGTCCTGAGATTTCGGCGTTGGATCCGCTGACCGGTGAAGTCCGGAAAACGTATCCGGCTGGTTTGGCTCACTGCTTTCCTCCCGTTGCGACTCCGAACTACATGTTCGCTGGTGAGTTGGACATGACAGACTTGAGCACCGGTGAAGTGATTGCGAACCGGATCACGAAGGCGAACTGCTCGCGCGAGAGCGGTTGGACGCCAGCGAACGGTTTGGTTTATACGACGCCGAAACATTGCACGTGCTGGCCAATGCTGCGTGGCTTCGTGGCCATGGCGCCAGCGAAACCGCGATCGAAAGCCAACTTGCCGCTCGACAAGATGGAATTCCTGCTTGAGAAAGGAACCGCGACGGTCAGCGACGATGTGGCTCCGGCGAGCGACGAGGATTGGCCGCTCTATCGCCAGGACCGCTGGCGCAGCGGAAGTTCATCGGCGGCGGGGCCCAAGTCGCTCGAGCGACGTTGGACATCAACTTTGCAAGCAGCCATCGCGGCGCAGGAGCAGTCGGCGGATGAGATTTTTGGTCCCATTTTGCACGACTGGAATGAGAATCCTGTGGTGAAGGGCAATCTCAGTCCGCCTACGATCGCAGGCGGAATGGCTTATGTCACACGTCCCAACGCCCATGAGTTGATTGCGATCGACACCGCTTCGGGCGAGGTCAGTTGGCGGTTCACAGCGAACGGCCGACTCGATACTCCACCGGCCATTCATCGCGGCTTGTGCCTATTCGGTACAGCGGCGGGCTGGGTCTATGCCTTGCGTGCGAAGGATGGCGAGTTGGTCTGGCGAATGCGAGCGGCGCCATCGAGCGAACGAATCGTTGCCTACGGGCCAGTGGAATCGCCCTGGGC
>JBGCGI010000159.1:0-6312 GCA_045110715.1 Rubripirellula sp. | reverse complement strand
CGACATGGTTCGCGAGTTTCGCTCCAAGCAAAAGTCCGGAGCCATCCCTTCGGATGAAGACTTGATTGCCCGACTTGATCAGTGGCACAAGAAGTACACCACTTAGGCGGAAACATGAAGTTGATTGTGATGGGAACGGGCCCGTTTGCCGTTCCGTCCTTCGAGGCCCTAAGGCAGGCCGGCCACGAAATTGCGTTGGTCGTTACCAAGCCTCAACCGCCGGTCAAAAGCCGGCGCGGTCCACCTCCAGCGCCGGTGAGAACATGGGCGGAGGAGCATGCGCTGGAGATCTACTCGCCGTCGAGCATCAATGACGAGGAAGCAGTCGCGCGGATCACCGAGATCGGATCCGACTTGCTGATCGTGTGCGACTACGGACAAATCCTCAAGCCACCGGCGTTGTCCGCGGCCAAGTCGGGAGGGATCAACTTGCACGGATCGCTATTGCCAGCCTACCGCGGCGCCGCGCCCGTTCAGTGGTCTTTACTCAGCGGCGATGCGGTCACGGGAGTCTCGGTGATTCACATGACGCCGCGTCTGGATGGCGGCCCCATCATCACCACTCGTGAAACGCCAATCCGAGACGATGAAACGGCCGGCGAGTTAGAAGATCGATTGTCGGCAATCGGAGTCGATGCGACGATCGAAGCTGTCAATCTGCTGGATCAATGGGACGGTGAATCGACGATCGGCGAAGTTCAAGACATGAGCCAAGTAACGAAGGCGCCGCGTCTGAGCAAGTCCGACGGACTGATCGACTGGGGGCGAACGGCGCGTGAAATCGATTGTCACGTACGAGGCATGCAACCGTGGCCGATCGCCTTCACGCAATATCCGCTCGGCGACGACAAACCGCCCGTTCGCCTCGCCATCAAACGGATCGAAGCACTGGCGATTTCCTGCGGCGACCATTATCCAGGCGAGATCGTGACCAGCGAAGTCGACGGAGTGACCGGTTTTCTAGTAGCGACCGCCGACCATTTTGTCAGGATTCTGCGTCTGCAACCGGCCGGAAAAAAGGAAATGGACGGAGTCGATTTCCTGAGAGGCCATCAGCCCGCTGCTGGAACCAAGTTGTTTTAGCCGGAAACGCCAACGCGACGCACAAGTCTTCGTGCTGCGCACACAGTTTGTTCAGAACAATCGTCTCGATGGTTTCCCGGTCGCCAACCGAGCCGCTTCCAGAACACCTGAGACAATTGTTCTACAATATTCGCTTCCCTGGCACTCCTCTGGAAACGCAGAATGAAGAACACTCTTGTCTTGATATTCGTCGCTCTCGGTTTCAGCGTGATTGCCCGAGCGACGCTTGCCGAAGCACCTCGACCTAACATTCTCTACTTTTATGTCGACGACATGGGCTGGGGATCGATTGGTCCAAATGGTCAAGCGGCTCGACGCGAGAAAGGTCTACCGTCGGTACGAACGCCAAACCTCGACCGTTTGGCGGCACAGGGTGTTAACTTCCGGCGCGGTTACGCGTGTACGGTTTGCTCGCCTTCTCGCGCGTCTCAGCAGTCAGGCTTCCACCAAGGCCACTCATTCTCCGATCGCAACGACCCGGACAACGCCAAGAAGGCAATGCGTGCGGACGACATTCTGATGGGTGACGCAATGGCTGCCGCGGGCTACACGACCGGATACTGGGGAAAGTGGGGATACGGCGGCTCGAAGGACCAAGCCAACCCAACGATCGATAACATTCAGACGCTGCCCACCTCCCATGGGTACCAGCATGTGTTGGCCGAACTGCATCACGTTCGCGCTCATACGTTCTTCCAACCAACTTTGTGGAGCGCACCTGCCGCGCAGGATGCCATCGGCGGGGTGGAATTGATCCCGAACTCGATGGCGGGCTATCGAAATCGCCCGGAATACCCAGCGGCACCCGCGCTGCAAAATCATGCTGACTATCCTGCGACCGGCTACTGCGATGACGCCTATGCGTTTGCGGCACTCGACTTCGTTCGCGCTCAAAGCCAATCGTACAACGCGTCCGGAAAACCGTTCTTTGGTCTGCTTGCTGTGCAGATTCCCCACGCACCATTCGCGGAAGTCGCCACACTCCCTGAGTGGGACCAAGCTTACGAGGACGATCTGCATTTCGCTGGACTTGCGGAGCAGTCTCAGCAATGGGCTGCAATGGTAACGCGGATCGATGCCCACTTCGGAAACATCCTGGCTGCTTTAGAAGATCCCAACCACGATGGCGATAAGTCTGACTCGGTGGCCGATAACACGCTTGTGATCTTCCAGTCCGACAATGGCGGTCCTGGCGGCAAGAACAATCTTGAATTCGATGCCAATGGGGGACTGACCGGCAATAAAGGGAAGATCCAAGAGGGCGGCATCCGAGTGCCACTCGTCATGCGTTGGCCTAAGAGCATCACCGAGACGTCTCGCTTGAAGGTTGGCAGTCAATCGAACATGGTGGTCGACATCACCGACTTGCTGCCAACGTTTTGTGATCTAGCAGGGGTGGCAGCGCCCCTAGGTATTGATGGCGTCTCGATTGCGCCAACGCTGTTGAGTGATGGCACCCAGCGAGAACGCGAGTTCATCATTCACGAAGCTGGCAATGGCCAGTCGATCATTCGGGGCAACCTGAAACTGGTTCGATCCAAGAAAGCACCGTTGACACTGTTCGATCTGGATGCCGACCCTGCCGAGCAACACGATTTGGCAGAAGCGCAGCCGGAAACCGTAAAGGAGTTAGAAACACTTCTGCTGGGAGAACGCGTTGCCGAACCGCGCGGGTTTGCGACCACTTATCACCACTGGACCGGCAAGGATGGATCAGACGCCACCGACGCGGCGAATTGGTCCGACTACGAATACTCCAACGCCGGCATCACTTACATGACTGACACGGGTCCGCCAAAGTTGGCCTGGGTCGCCAAAATCGAGAACGCCGGATCGGCGGCAAACGTGGCGAGATCCGCCGGCAACCTCCAGTTTCTGGCATTGGAAATTCGTGGGGACACCGCGTCTCAGTCGCTCGAATTGGGACGCAACGTTGACCTGACCGGACGCAATGAGGTTCGAATCGGAGCACGCGGGAATCTAGCCATCGACGGCGGCATCGTCACGTCCCTGCGCTGGATCGATGTCTTGCCTGACGGAAGTATCAGCGGCACGGGGACGATCGCTGCCGACTTGTACAACGCGGGAACCGTCGATCTATCGAATCGTCTTATGATGCAAGGCGACTACAGCCAATCGGCGTCTGGGAAACTTCGCCTCGCCACGCCGTCTGCTTCCGTCAAAATCGACGGAGACGCGATTCTGTCAGGGGAATTGCAGGTAACAGAAACCGGCAGCGAAACGGGACCATGGAAAATTCTTTCGGCAAAGCGGGTTCAGGGAAAGTTCACGAACTCGAAAGGTGAAGTCGTCACAGCTAGCGGCAAACGTTTGACCATCAAGTATTCCGATTCGGATGTCTTGTTGATGAAAAACTAATGCTTCGCTTCACTCACATCCAGAACTCGCAGGAACCCCACCATGACACGACTCATCACCATCGCCGTTCTAGTACTTGCCTGTGGGGACCTGCACGCAGCCGATCGTCCCAACATTCTGTTCATCATTGCCGACGATGCGTCGCGAGATAGCTTTGGCGTTTACGACAGCAGCTACGTCAAGACTCCGAACTTTGACCGAATCGCGAAGGAGGGCGTGCTATTCACTCAGGCGTACAACTGCAATCCGAAATGCGCACCTGCACGCGCCTGTCTACTGACCGGTCGTTATTCGTGGCAGTTGGAAGAAGCCTGCAATCACAACCCAACGCTTTCCGAGAAATGGAAGTTCTATCCTTATCTGCTGGAGCAAAAGGGCTACAAGATCGGATTCACCGGCAAAGGCTGGGGACCGGGAATTTGGAAGAACACCAATGCGGGCCGCGATCGAACGGCCGACAACCCTGCTGGTCACGCATTCAATAAGTTCAACAGCAAACCTCCCTACAAAGGGATCGCATCGATCGACTACGCCGCCAACTTCGCGGCGTTCTTGAAGGAATCGGGCGACGAAGCGCCGTTCTGTTTTTGGCTTGGCACCAAGGAGCCCCATCGCAGCTATGGACTCGATAATTGGAAGCTCGATGGGCGGAACTTGGCCGACGTGACGGTGCCTGATTACTACCCCGATAACGAGATCATTCGCGGGGACTTGGCCGATTACGCGATTGAAGTGGAATGGTACGACACCCACATCGGTCGCGCGATCGAGCACTTGAAGGCTGCTGGCAAGCTGGACAACACATTGATCATCGCGACTTCGGACCACGGCATGCCGTTTCCCCGCGTCAAAGGCCAGCTCTATGACGACGGATTCCACATTCCGTTTGTGGCGCGATGGGGTGACAAGATAGCGGCTGGTCGCACAGTCACCGACTTCATCAGCTTTCCCGACTTGGCCCCCACTCTGATGGAAGTCGCGGGTGTTGAAATTGATCAGCAGATGACAGGGCAGAGTTTTCTGCCGCAGTTGCTGGCTAAGACGTCCGGTCGGATTGATGCGAATCGTGATCACACGCTGCTCGGCAAAGAGCGTCATGATGTGGGAAGATCCGATGGCGACCTGCTTTCGGTCGCTTATCCCGTTCGCGCGCTCCGCAATGATCGCTTCTTGTACGTTCGCAATTTCGAGCCAGACCGCTGGCCGGTCGGCGATCCCGAATACGGATTGCTCAACTGCGATGACTCGCCTACCAAACGGTTCCTGACATCGTTGCAACCAGGCTCGCCGGACTACGATTGGTACGAAAAGAGTTTTGGCAAGCGACCACCCGAACAATTGTACGACATTCAAGCGGACCCCGACTGCGTCAACAACTTGGCGGCATCGCCCGATCACGCGTCAACGATGTCGAAAATGTGGACGCAATTGGAGAGTGAGTTGAAAGCTCAAGAAGACCCGCGAGTGCTGGGACTAGGCGAGATCTTTGACTACTACCCGTATAGCAACCGGAAGCAGGAACAGAAGGTTTACAAGGATCCGAATTACGATTCGACACCAGCATTCATTCGAAAGTTCGGTAAGCCAAGCACGAACTAGCAATCGCGACGACCGATCGTCTTCAACTGCCAGCGCATGCCGCTCGTGCGGGAAATGTACAAATCAGCGAACGGAATGTACAAGACACGCACGAGCTTTTCGTAGAAGATCTTGATAAGTTCGGAGGCACTTCCTGTTCGAATTCGACTCTTGCTACGCTCTTCCATGATCCATCGCGCCGCGATCCTCATCCTCTTCCTTTGGACCTGTTCGCTTGTCGCTGCGGAGGATATCGACTTCAATCGTGACGTTCGTCCGATCTTGTCGGACAAGTGCTACTTCTGTCATGGCCCCGACGCAAATACGCAAGAAGCGGGGCTGAGGCTCGATTCGCACGAAGCGGCCGCGGCCGTGATCGAATCAGGCGAGTTGATCGATCGTATCACCAGCGACGATCCCGATACGCTGATGCCGCCGCCGGAATCCAAGCTGTCGTTGACGCCGGAAGAGCGTGAGCTGATTCAGACTTGGATCAAACAAGGGGCGATCTATCAGGAACACTGGGCCTTTCGCCTGCTACCAGAATCCATTGTGCCTCCAGAGAATTCGGATTGGTGCCAGCAAACGCTTGATCGTTTTGTACTTGCCAAGCTGACGCCTGCAGGTCTGTCGCCGAGTCCTGCTGCTGATCCGCATCGCTGGTTCCGGCGAGCTTGTTTGGATCTGACAGGACTGCCACCAACGCCCAAACAGATCGAGCGTTTTACAAACGAATTGAATGACCAAGCAGACACTGCCTTTGCAGACGCCGCACAGCGGCTGTTGGATTCGCCTGCCTTTGGTGAGCACATGGCCGTCGCCTGGTTGGACGCCGCTCGATACGCTGATTCGTACGGCTACCAATCCGACAAGCTGAACACGCAGTGGCCGTATCGCGACTGGGTTGTGAACGCGTTCAACAAGAATCTTCCCTACGACCAATTCTTGCAGTGGCAGTTGGCAGGCGATCTGCTGGAGAACCCAACACGCGAGCAACGTTTGGCGACCGCTTTCAACCGGATCCATCGCTTGAACAATGAGGGCGGCGCCGTGTTCGAGGAATGGCGGATCGAAAACGTGGCCGATCGCGTTCACACGTTTGGAACCGCCGTGCTGGGGCTGACGATGGAGTGCTGTCGCTGCCACGATCACAAATATGATCCGATTCCGATGCGAGACTACTACTCGCTGTCAGCATTCTTCAATTCGATTGACGAAAGCGGAGTCTACGACCGGAGCCAGAAAGTTCCTTGCCCTTCAATTCTGTTGCCG
>JBGCGI010000158.1:0-18801 GCA_045110715.1 Rubripirellula sp. | reverse complement strand
TTCGCTCCATTGGACATTGATCAAAGTGGCGACGTTTCGATTCAGCATGACTTGGTTTTGGTGCAACAATTCCTCAACGACATGGCCCCATCAGCCGCCAACGTCGGAACAGGAGCCACTCTGACCACCGAGGCGCAACTGCTCGCGAGATTAGAAACTTTGGAGGCCGATGGTACGTTGGACGCGAACGAAGATGGTGAAGTTGATGCAAACGATGCGGCGTTGATCAGCATGGTCTACTTCGGACAAGGCGACAACGCCATGGATCCCCAGGAAGAATCAGCCGTCGATGCGCTCGTTCGCGGGCTGCTAGGTCGAACCATCTCGTCGGGTATCAATAACCAGCAAGAGCGTGCGGCCCGACTCGCAGCGGAGCAGGGATTGCAAATGACACGGACCAGTGGCGATGATTTTCTCGGCATCCGAACCTCCAACGACGCGGTCGGACGTGTTTCCGCGTTTGAGATTGGCGAGGGCGCAGTGCGCGGATCTTCTCCGTGGATGCCCTATGAGTTGATCCCAGCCGGCGATTTCCCTGCGGCCGAACTCGCCAACTTCGGAGCGGCAGTTCAAATCGAAGACATTGTCGTTGGGATGGATCCAGGCATGCCCGACAATGGTGCTGGAATGCCGGGGGCCGCCGTCGTCGCGAGCAGTGCCGCTGGCACGCCTCCGCGGTTGATGCCAATGGTAGAGAACTTTGCTGAACTAGCGCAAACGCGCGACCAAGACATGATCGATGCGGTTCCGATTCCGGGAATGGACACGATCGAGACAAGTCGCATGACGCGTTCAGCAGCGCTTGGACAGGATTCAGACGCACCCATCTTCTTTCGGCTGCCGGATGCCGGCGGTTGGGACATTTCAATTCCAGACGGGGTGTTGATCACGGATGTCGTTTTCGACACCAACGTCGGTGGCAATCAATACTTGAACCATGACGATCGGCTAGACGGATCGAATACCGACTTCGACATTTTCATCCCAGAGACGGGCCAGCGAATTGAATTCTCGATGGATAGTGGCGATGACGGTTACGCGCGACTGAGCGATGTTGGCATTGGGGCGGTGAGCCGCTTCATTCTTTATCCTCGTTCACTACCAACGGCAACGCTGCAGCGAATCGACAATCTGGAGCGACCAGAAATCGATTTGATTGTCGGCTTGGTCTTGGATGAGTCGCAAGCCATCGCGCCAGGTGAACCGCCAATTCTGATCGCCGAACAGTTGTACGCCCGCGAGGAAATCTTCACGCCCAACGCACTCGTGGCGGAGCCGGATTCGGCGACTAGTTTTGGGCTAAGCCGAAACGACCTGGCGATTGACGTTGATGGCGAATCCAAGACACGAGTCGAGCTACGGATCAACGGACAGGAGCAAGAATTCACCTTCGGCGACGATAATGAACTCGTCAGTAATGTGTTCCCTGGTGTGCTACCCGCTTCAGCCATCTCGAAGATTGAAATTCTGGGCAGCTCGCAAACCGACACCCTGGTGATCGGAGATTCGGATCTACCGTTCTTCGTACCGATCGACTTCGATGCCGGCGGAGATGACTTTGACATTCTGGTCGCCGGACAAGGCAGCGACGTGACCCTGGATCTCGTGAATCAAATCACGATCAAGAACGTTGAATTGATTCAGCTGAGTCTCTCGGGAAGTGACACCTTGGTGATCGACGCTCAGTCTGTCTTCGACAATGACTCGAGCAAACGGTCACTGATCATTTTAGGGGGTGCAAGCGATCAAATTCACGTACTTGGGGATGGCTGGAATCGGCGTGATGACCGCGAAGACCCAGGAATCGGGGGATTATTTGATGTTTGGGAATACAACGACGGAATCAATCCGCACCTGGCTGGCGTGCAACTCTTCGTCAGCACGGGAATCAACACATGAGCTTTACACCACTGATGCTGCAACGAACGAAGAAACGCAAATCGAAGGCTAGCCGTGGCAAAGCGCGGAACCGACGTCGGCTCGGATTGCAAACGCTGGAAGATCGCCGATTGTTGGCGGCTCAGGTCATCAACGCGATTCCATCGACCGACGCGGTCGCCTTTGAAGACACGTTTACGGTCGATCTTCAATACTCGGTGACCAATCCGCTACCCGACGGCCCCGTCTTGTTCGGCCTGCATGTCCATTACGATTCCAGCGAGATTCAGTTTGTTGACCAGGCGAATGTTCTTCCGGATGGCTTGGTCGCCGTGGAAGACCGCGAAGAAACTCTGTCTGACTCGGACCCCAACACGGACCGCGTTTGGACGGTCTCGTTCGTGGACGTTGTCAACGGCTTTCCACTGCCGACAACGCCGCTGCCGGCCTCCCTTGCCACGCTCACGTTTCAGGCGTTAAGGCGTCCCGGCTTGACTCCGTTGAACTTCACCGCGGACACCTCCGCTGGCTACGACTTCGACGCGACATCGATTGCAATCAACGTCACGCAGCCGACCTTCACGGTCAATTCCGGCGATGACACGCCGACCGCTGGCGAGCTGACACTTCGTGAAGCCGTGACGCTGGCCAATGCAGCGTCCGAGCCAGCGATCATCGACTTCGCGCCGGGTGTTTCAACTGTGTCGGTAACAGGCAGCAGTCTGACACTGTCAAACGACGTTTCGATTGTTGGGCCACGCGCGGATCAGTTGACACTCAGCGCGGCCGACAACGACCGACTGTTCAATGTGGCCTCAGGAGCCACGGTTGATATCAGCGGCGTCACTCTATCGGATGGAAATACCAGGGAGGATGGCGGAGCGATTTTCAATGAAGGCACGCTGATTTTGGATGGCGTTCGACTCATCGACAACGTTGCGGCCGGCGCCGGTGGCGGCATTGCCAGCTTGGGCAATTTAGTAAAAATCAGCAACAGTGAGCTGTCAGGAAATCAAGCGAACGGAGCCAGTGGAGGTGCGATCCAACGATTCACGGGTGCGATCACGATCGTCAATTCGACGATTTCTGGCAACAGCGCCTTGAGTGATGGAGGCGGAATCGCGACGTCGGGCTCGACAACGACGTTGCGGAACACGACCGTTGCATTCAATCAGGCGGGCTTGGGTGGTGCGGGTCTATTCAGCTTCACCTCTGCGTCCGTCTTCAATTCGATCATTGTCGGAAACACCATTGCCGGTGTGGTCGAAGATGTGGCAGGAACTGTCAATGCAAGTAACTCAGTCATTGGCGGTGTTGCCACGCAAGTCATTGATGCAAACCTTGAGTTTGCAGGTGCTCCCACGCGGACGCATAACTTGGTCAGTGGCGGGCCGGCAATCAACACGGGAAACAGCGCGAATGCGTTGAGTGTTGACGGTTTCCAGCTATTCACTGACCAGCGCGGGCGAGCGAGAATTGTCGGTCCAAGTGTCGATGCGGGCGCCGTTGAGTTCTCTCCTCCGGCAGGCATGATGGTTTTGACGCCCGATGGCACATCCATCAATGAGGGTGACTCAGCAAACCTGAGCGTGGTCCTGTTGGCGCGACCGGCGACCTCCGTGGTGGTTGGATTCGCGACCAACAATCCCTCCGAAGCTTCCCCCCGCTTCGATCGTGTGGTATTTGGACCTGGCAACTGGGACACGCCGCAGTTGGTTCCCATCGACGCACCCGACGACAGTGATTTTGATGGGGATGACACGTCAACCATCATCGTTTCGGTTGTCGATGAAGACTCGGACGACTTCTACGACAGCGTGGGCAGCCAATCCTTTACTTTCACAACCATCGATGACGAAGGTCTGGGGATCATCGTCACGCCAACGAGTGGATTGACAACGAGCGAGGACCAGAGCACGGCTTCCTTCACCGTCGTGCTAGACAAAGCACCGTCGGCCAACGTGACCGTCCCGTTGACGAGTTCGAACCCGAACGAGGGTCTGCCTTCGGCGAGTTCGCTGACATTCACGCCACAGAATTTCGGTACCGCGCAAACGGTCACGGTGACGGGCGTCAATGACAATGTGGTGGATGGCGACGCGAGCTACTCGATCGTGATCGGTGCGGCGTCCAGTTCCGATGATCTTTACGATGGATTCGATCCACCGGACGTTTCGCTACTGAACACTGACAACGATGTCGTCGGAATCACGGTGACGCCCTTGTCCGGCCTCAGCACCAACGAGTCAGGCAGCACCGCGACCTTCTCTGTCGTGCTCGACTCGCTGCCTTCGACGAACGTGTCGATTGCCATCTCCAGCGACAACATCAACGAGGGCACGGTTTCCACTTCGTTGCTGACCTTTACCAGCACGAATGGCCTGATTCCTCAAATCGTCACCGTCACAGGCGTGGACGATCAGAGCGTGGACGGTGAAATCAACTTCAACATCATCACTGGCACCGCAACCAGTGACGACCCAAATTACAACGGCATTGATCCAGCCAACGTCAGCGTCGCCAATGCAGACAACGACATCGCCGGCATTGTGGTCACTCCGGTGGCCGGATTGAACACCACCGAGGGCGGAGGGACGGCGACGTTCACCGTTGCCCTGCAGTCCTTGCCAACGAGTGACGTGACGATCGCAATCACCAGCGATAACACGGACGAAGGAACCGTTTCGACCTCACTGCTGACATTCACCAGCAGCAACGGCACGACACCTCAAACAGTGACCATCACCGGCGTGGACGATGCAGCAGTCGTCGACGGCACCGTTTCTTACAGCGTGGTGACTGGAACTGCCAGCAGCGCTGACACGAACTACAACGGCATTGATCCACCCGATGTCGCCGTCACCAACGCCGACAACGACTTGGCCGGGATCACGTTGACGCCGATCGCTGGCCTGCAGACCAATGAAGGCGGTGGTTCAGCAACCTTCACCGTAGCACTCAACACACTGCCAAGTGCTGACGTAACGATCGCTCTGTCCAGCAGCGATACCGGCGAGGGAACGTTGTCGACTTCTTCGTTGACGTTCACCAGCTCCGATGGAACCACACCACAAACCGTCACCGTGACCGGCGTGGACGATGACATCATCGATGGAGCGATTGCCTTCTCGATCATCACGGCTGCCGCCGTCAGTGCTGACGCAAACTACAGTGGGACCAATCCGCCAGACGTAGCCTTGATCAATTCGGATGACGACGCCGCGGGCATCTCGGTCATCGGCGGTCCGTTGACAGTCAGCGAAGGAGGCGGCACCGCCACCTTCTCCGTAGCCTTGAACTCCTTGCCAACCGAAAACGTCACGATTGGAATCAGCAGTAGCGACACCAATGAAGGAACTGTATCGACGTCGTTCTTGACGTTCACGAGCGCAACCGGAATGTCCCCTCAGTCGGTCACCGTCACCGGCATCGACGACAACGCTGTCGACGGCGATGTTTCGTTCAGCATCGTGATTGGCGCCTCAACCAGTGACGATCCGAACTACAACGGCATCGATGCGGATGATCTTTCAGCTACGAATGCCGACAATGATCTTGCCATGATTCTGGTCACTCCGTCGTCGACTTCGACATCAGAATCAGGTGGTTCCAGCACGTTCACCGTCGCGCTCAGCTCGCTACCGACGTCAGAAGTGACAATCCAGCTGTCCAGCAATGATGTCAGCGAAGGTAGTCTTTCGACTTCCTCCTTGACCTTCACTCCGAACAACGGGATGACACCGCAAACCGTCACGGTTACCGGGGTCGATGACCAAGAGGTGGACGGAGACGTTTCGTTCAATATCACGACAGGATCTGCGGTAAGCGATGACGCTGCTTATGCCGGAATCAATCCGGATGACGTCACCTTGACCAACACTGACAACGATACCGCTGGGATCATCGTTACTCCGACCGCAGGCCTAAGCACCAGTGAAGCAGGCGGAACAGCGACGTTCACTGTTGCTTTAGACACCCTGCCCGCGGCAGATGTGACGATTGCGATCACCAGCGACAACGTTAACGAGGGCGCCGTCTCGACATCGCTGCTAACATTCACAAGTATCAATGGAACGACACCGCAGACCGTCACGATCACTGGCGTTGACGATGGCTCGGTGGCGGATGGGCATCTTGCCTATTCGATCATCACTGGCGTTGCCAGCAGTTTGGATGCGAACTACGACGGCATTGATCCCGACAACGTCGCGGTGATCAATGCAGACAACGACACCGTTGGAATTTTCGTGACGCCCGCTTCGGGACTGTTGACCAGCGAGTCAGGCGATGTCGCTTCGTTCGATGTCACCTTGACCACACTGCCAACCGAAGACGTCACGATTGCCATCAGCAGCAGCAATCCAAATGAAGGAACCGTTTCGACTTCCCTGCTGACGTTCACCAGCACCAACGGAACATCGCCGCAAACGGTCACCGTGACCGGCGTGGATGATGGTTCGATCGTCGATGGCGACACGGTGTTTTCAATCGTGACTGCAGCCTCCAGCAGTGACGACACGAACTACAACGGCATCGATCCAATTGATGTCGAGGTGACCAACCAAGACAACGATCTCGCAGGTGTCACGATCAGCCCCGTCTCTGGATTGACAACCACGGAAGCCGGTGGCACGGCGACTTTCACGGTTTCCTTAGACACCCTGCCAAGCAGCGATGTCTCGATCAGCTTGAACAATGAACGCAGCGACGAAGGAACGTTGTCGACAACGACACTGACCTTCACGAGCAGCAATGGAACGACGCCACAGACCGTGACCGTGACGGGAGTCGACGACGATCTGATCGATGGTGACTTACCCTTCGTGATCACGACTTCGGCAACGATCAGCTCCGATGCGAATTACGACGGACTTGACGTTACTGACGTATCAGTGACCAACCTGGACGATGATGTCGCTGAAATCATCGTCAGCCCGACCTCAGGTTTGACGACGAGTGAATCAGGAGGCACAGCCACATTCACCGTGTCACTGGGAACACTCCCGAGCGCCGATGTCAGGATTATGGTATCAAGCGACGACCCAGGAGAAGGCACGCTTGCGTCCGAAGTGCTGACATTCACGCGAACGAATGGACTGACGCCTCAAACGGTGACCATCACGGGCGCTGACGATTCCGTCGTCGATGGCACAGCGACGTACAACATTGTCACGCAAGTCAGCAGTGCGGATGCCAATTACAGTCAATTGAATCCCGCTGATGTGGTTGTCACCAACACGGACAATGATGTTGCAGGAATCACGGTAACGCCGACGTCGGGACTTAGCACCAGCGAA
This sequence comes from Rubripirellula sp., assembly GCA_045110715.1. Lineage (GTDB taxonomy): Bacteria > Planctomycetota > Planctomycetia > Pirellulales > Pirellulaceae > Rubripirellula. The sequence continues at coordinate 11,626 of JBGCGI010000158.1, read as the reverse complement.
GCCGGAGGCACCGCCAGCTTCACGGTGGCGTTGAATTCGTTGCCAACGGACGACGTGACGATCGCGATCTCGAGCGACAACATAAGCGAGGGCACCACTTCCACTTCCTTGCTGACCTTCACGAGCACCAACGGAACGACGCCCCAGACAGTGACGATCACGGGTGTCGATGATGGTGCAGTCGCGGATGGTCATCTGGTCTACTCGATCATTACCGGCGCCGCCAGCAGCACCGACCCCAACTACAACGGCATCGACGCCAGCGATGTTTCGGTGACCAATGCGGATGACGACACCGTTGGCGTGATCGTCTCACCTGCAGCTGGACTGACCACCACGGAGTCCGGTGGAACAGCGACGTTCAATGTCTCGTTGACGACACTACCGAATGCCGACGTCACGATTGCACTCTCCAGCGACAATCTCTCCGAGGGAACAGTCGGCCTCGACACCCTCGTCTTCACCAGCACCAATGGAACCGATCCTCAGACGGTTACGGTGACGGGAGTGGATGACCAATCGTTCGATGGCGACAAACTATTTTCGATACTGTTGGGAGCAGCCGTCAGCTCGGACACTGCTTACAACGGCTTCGATCCTGTCGATGTTGCAGTCACCAACCAAGACAACGATGTCCCCGGAATCACCGTGACCCCAACATCAGGCTTGACGACCACCGAAGCCGGTGGTTCGGCAACGTTCACTGTCAACCTAGACACGTTGCCTGCTGGCGATGTCGTGATCAGCCTCTCCAGTGACGACGAATCCGAAGGAACCATCACACCGGCCACTTTGACATTCAGCAGTACCAATGGCACAACACCACAAACCTTGACCGTTTCCGGCGTCGACGATGATGAAATCGACAACGCGGTCGGCTACACGATTCGCTTGCAACCAGTCAGCAGTACCGACTTAAATTACGACGGCATCGATCCTGCCGATGTGACGGTCGTCAACTCCGACAATGACGATCTTACGAGCCTCGATTTTGGCGACTTAGCGGACCCAAGTTTCCCAACCCTCTTGGCGAACGATGGCGCGCGGCACTCGGTGGGATCGCTGATTCTTGGAGGAACCATCGATGCTGAAGCCGATGGTCAACCGAGTGCGTTTGCAGACGGCGACACCGACGACGGACTCACACTTTCAGCCACGCTGGTCGCCGGCTCTGAAGAGAATCTCTCGAACCTGATGGTGGATGCTTCTTCGGCGGGAAGGCTGGACGCCTGGATTGATTTCAATGGCAACGGAAGCTTTGAGACCGAAGAGCACCTTGGTGGCGGAACGAGCATCGATGTCACGGCTGGTCGGAATGTGATTCCCTTCACCATCGCCAGCGGTTCGACCGCCGGAACCGCTGCGGCCCGCTTCCGCCTCAGCACCACCGGTGGGCTCGCCCCAACGGGGTTGGCCGCAGACGGCGAAGTCGAAGACTATCTACTCGAAATTGTTGACGCCGCAAGCACGCCTGACATCGATCTGTTCCTTCACGACCAAGCGATCAGCCTCCGCGTCGTGGACAATCAACTGATCGCGTCCAACGATGACTTCGACCTCTTCCGAGCTCCCATCGAGAGCCTCGGATCCATTGGAATCGAAGGCTCCGATGCGAACACCGCCATCCTGCTGAACCTAAGTGGCGGATTACCGACCAACGTCTTGGTCGCGGGCGGAGCAGGAATGAACACGTTGGCTTTCGTCGGGGCTGGCGACTTGGACTTCAGCAACGGTGACATTCGAGCTGTCAACTTCGCGTTGCTAGACCTCCGAGACCCAGGTGCCAACCAAATCACTGTCGATGCTGCGACCGTTAGTTCACTATCGCCGACCGGCTTACTTGAGGTGGCAGGCGGCTCCAACGACAACATTCGATTTGCAGATGCAAACGACTGGCGAATGGGACAAACCTCGATTGTTGACGGAGTATTCAGTCGTGAAGTGACGAACATGGTTGGCGGCGAACGGATCCGCACCGACTTACCAAACGCGTACAAGAACGCAATTCGAGCTAGCGATGTCAACAACAACGGCAGCGTGACTGCTGGCGATGCTTTGGTTGTGATCAACGAACTCGCGCGGCGAGCATTTTCGGACTCGGCCACGCAAGTTTTGACCGATCCGCTGATGGTTGCCGAATGGCCGAACACCTACTACGACCAGAACGGCGATGACCGCGTCACCGCTCTGGACGCATTGCGAGTGATCAACGAACTGGCAAGTCTGCCGCCAGCCAATGGTGAAGGTGAACTGATCGCCATCGACGAAACCGCGAAAGACGAATGGGTGCCAGCGTCCGAGCCTGTGCTGAGTTCGATCATGCCCGCTTCGCAAACTCTGAAACGCTGCTCCAGCGACGTTAGCTCTGAGCCTCAACGACAGTCAACCAATTCCGAATCCAGCGAAGAGGCAGAACCGGCGTTGTCCACTGCCGCAGTTGACGAACTGCTGTCATCCATGACATTCAATCCTTGATTTCTGCAGATCGCTCGTGGCCTGTTCCAGAACAAGAATCGAATTGATCAAGTGAGCCGCTAGCCGTGAGACCAAGGGCAACTCGCGATAGTTCTCGGTGCCCGGCCGCTCACGCGTCACGGCTCACCTATAACGCAACCGTAAGACTGAGCAGGACAACGCGACGTGCGCGTGAATGTGGATTCCAGTTGCAACAAACTGCCATGCAAATCTACGGCTGGAAGCGTTGGAAGCCGCAGCCACGTTCGCTAGGAACCAAGTTGCTGTGTGAGCATTTCCAACATGCGTTGGGTATCGATGGCCTGCTGCTGCAAGTCCTCCAGTGATTCCTCGCCAATGAATCGAGAAATCATCTCGCGTTCCTGATGTCCCTCGAATGTTTCTTGTTCGACTTGCCCCGATGCGTCATGAATCCAGCAGCGTGTCGGGCGTTCCGCCCAGGGCCGCGTGAAGTCATCGCAAACCAGCGAAGCCGCACTACCAGCCACCTCAAACCACTTTCGTGTCGCAGTGTCGTAGCCACAGGAAATGGTCGCTGAAATGCCATCTTCAAATTCCATCATGGCAGTCAGTCGTTGCGAGACGCCCTCGCGGTTGACGACACTCGCCGTCACCTTCTGCGGCAGCTTTCCGGTGGCGAAACGGACGAGCCCGCAGGTGTACCAGCCCAGGTCCAACAAGCAACCACCGCCAAGTGACGCATCCAATCGATGGTCATCGGACTGAAAAGGTTGATAGAAAGAAACCGCTGCACTGACATGGCCTACGGTTCCCAAGCGACCATCTTTTAGCCACTGCGTCATTGCGGCGGTGCGAGGATGATGGAGCCAACCGGTCGCATCCAGCCAGCGCGATTTGTGTTTGCGACAGGCAGCATCAATCGCTTCCACGTCGGCAACACACACCGACAGCGGCTTTTCACACAAAACGTGTTTTCCACTCTCTGCCGCTGCGATTGACCATTCCGTGTGCATCGATGGTGGCAAAGAGATGTAAACCGCATCCACATCATCGCGTTTCAACAACTCGGCATATCCTTCCACGGCTGCAGCGATTCCGTACTTATCCGCGTACCAGCGGGCGCGATCCATCGTACGACTGGCAATCGCGGTGACTTCCACACCGGAAGTCGATTGTAAATCGGCGACCAATCGCCGCGTGATTCGGCCGGTTCCAATCACGCCAAATCGAGTTGCCTTGTCAGACATGCAGGTTACTTTTTGAAAAGGTGAGCGAGTGGGCAATGCGTCGGAACTCAGGCGAGCCCCTGATCATTTCGCAACGTAGCTCATGACCTTGTCGATCACCGTCCAGGATCCAGTGATCAGCATCGCGGCAGCCGATAGCCAAAGCATCAGATCCCAACCGCGTGTTGGGCTCAACCCCGGAACCATTCGTCGATACCGAAAGAACAACGCTGCGCCGGCTAGCATCGGCAGCATCACGCCTTGCGCAACGCCGCTGAGGAGCACCAATTGCGCTGGTGCGGGAAAGGCGATGTAGATCACCAAGCAAAGAATTGGGAATAGACCACTTAGAATTTTCACCCAGCGGCGGATCGACGAATCGTCGCCACCGATCAGTCCCACCACGCTCATTGCATCGGCAAACGTCCTCGCATGACTCGCATTGGCGACAAAGAACGTCGAATACAGCACGGCAAAGGCCCCAAACAGAAAGACGGCGGAAGCCCAATTTGAAAACACTGGAACGAACATCACCGCCAGCGTTCGGACCATGCTGTCTTTTTCAGGATTCAAGTCCACGCGATGCAAAATCGCCGCGCCGAGCAAGTAAAACGCGATCGTGGCGAAGGTGTAGATGATCATCGCACCCCACGCATCGACTCGCATCACGCGCATCCAACCGGCAGCCCGTTTTTGCCATTCCGGTGACCCGTCGTTCTTGCCGACGAATCGGGCGTAGCCTTTTTCGACACACCAGTACGGATAGACGACCAATTCAGCCGCGCCAACACCGATGATACCAAAGGTTGCCAGCGCGGTTCCAATCGGAAACTCGCCTGGCTTGCTTTCGGGCAAATGAAATTTCAGTCCACTGATGAATTCCGATGCACTGACCTGCCAATCCGGCTGCCCTTGCAGCAGAAATAAATTCAATACCGTCAGCAATGTGAACGAAGCAACCAACACGGTGGAGAGTGATTGAATCAATCCGTAGCGGCCAACCATTAGCACGAGGCTGGTCACCACTGCCATCACGGTCGCCCAGATAGCAGCATCGACGGGCGCCCCAGATTCCCCGTGCTCCAGTTCGTATTCACGACGCATCAAAGCGATGTCCGCGTCCGCAGCACCGGCTCTTTCAAACTTCAACAGCGTTTCAGCATCCGCGACTTCGTTGTAATCCGCGCCCCTCTGGGTAATCGGTGCACTAATCGCAAGTGCTTGGCCAACACCGCCAACGATTCCGCCCAACTGACTGATGCTCGCCAACCACATCAACACCCAATACCAGACCAACCAGTTTCCACGCCCTTTGATCCGCGGCCCTGGCACTTCATCCAAAGCACGCAAGGTCGTCTTGCCACTGATGATCGTATAGCGGCCCAATTCAATCTGCGTGAACACTTTCACGACACAGCCGATGATGATCAGCCACAACAGGCTGAACCCTGCTTCGGCACCCGTTTTGGTGGTGGCAATCAATTCACCACTCCCCACGATGGATCCTGCAACAATCAATCCTGGACCAACACATCGGATGATACGAAGCGGATGGGTGGGCGGATCCTGCGACGCGCCTTCCGAACGGGGATCTTCGGATTCCGGTGCAAGACCAGTCGAACCTTCATGAAGACTGTTCGATCTCTCTGACATGGCGAGGTTGTGAGGAAAAGGGGGGGAGAAGTCGCGGCCACGGGCTCTGGTTTTAACAAGTCACGTCGCGTTCGTGGTCAACAAGTTCCTTTTTTGCTCGGCTCTGGCCCTACTTGATCGTTGGAGCGTTGCGTGAAGAGGCGCCGCTGTCGATAATGACGTTCGACCTGATCCACGACATTGCAACGGGAAACATCACGACCGCATGGCTGCACGGGCTGCTCTTGATACGACGATCGCGGTGGTAACACCCGAGAACATCGCCTTCGACTATCAGTTGGCTGGGCCTTTTCGTCGTTTGCCTGCCTACATGGTCGATGTCGCCGTTCGTTGGGTGATGATTCTTCTGATCATCTTCGTGGTGTTTATGATTGGCGGATTGATCGACATCACGGTGCTAGGCCCCTTCGCGATGGCCTCGGCTTTTCTGACCTACTTCATGATCAATTGGTTCTATGGCACGTTCATGGAAACCTATTTCAACGGCCGGACGATCGGAAAGTGGGCCTGTGGCATTCGCGTCATCGACGTCGATGGTCGGCCAATCACTGGCAAACGAGCCTTGATTCGCAACTTGCTTCGAATTGCCGACATGGCTCCGCCGCTGGCGATCAGTAGCGTCATCGAAGACCTCCCGATGATTTTCATGGTGTTGATGGTTCCCACCGGCATGATCGCCTTGATCGTGATGATCTCAACAAAACGCCTGCAGCGACTGGGAGACCTGGCAGCCGGCACGATGGTGATTGTCGATGAGCGCAGTTGGCGACTTCCGGTTGCCAAAGTGGATGACGCCCGCGTTCCGGCGCTGGCTTCGTTCGTTCCTGCTGATTACCGAGTCTCACGCAGCATGGCTCGAACTCTTGCAATCTATGCCGAGCGTCGTCACTTCCTAACGCCCGCACGTCGCCGCGAGGTCGCGCGGCACTTGACGATTCCGCTGGTCGAACAGTTCGAGTTCCGCAACGACATCGACCCCGATCTATTGATGTACGCTTTGTACTACAAGACTTTCTTAGCCGATGACTCGGACACACCTGACTTGGGACCACTCGCTGGATACAGCCCCTTGCTCCGTGACGCCAACAAGCCGCAAGGATTGGCGGACGATCGAGACTTGATCGCCGGTAAAAAGTCGACACCAACAGCCAATCTCGCCAGCCAGCCGACTGCCAGCGTTACACCGCTTCCCTCCAGTGAAGGAACCAGTGCAGGGAAACAGCCACAATGAATGTAGCCAAACTATTGGACAAACGTCGCACGCAGTGGTCGGAACTCGAGAACCTTTGCGATGCGATGGAGAAGTCTGGAAGAACGGACAAGGCTGGCGGGGCTCGTCACCAAGGTGCTGAGGGGATCACGAGGTTTTCGTCGCTTTATCGAGCCGCATGCGCGGATCTCGCGCTGGCCGACGCGTATCAATTGCCGCCTGGAACGGTGACCTATTTGCATCGACTGGTCGCGCGAGCTCACAATCAGCTCTACCGAGCCAACAAGTTCGAGCCGCGAACTTGGACAGACGTACTGTTCCACGAGGCCCCCCAACAGATTTTTGCGGACCCCTGCGTTCGCGTCGCAGCGATTGTTTTCTTTGGCTTGTTTGCGCTGGCGATGTACTTGGGTTGCAACGAAGACCTGTTCCCAGGCTTTGTGGAGGCCATGGTCGGTACCGAACAAATCGAACAGATGGAAGAAATGTACGAGAAGCCCTTGGATGGCTCACTCGATCATTATGTGACGATGTCCGGCTTCTATATCATGCACAACACGGGCATCGGCTTGAGGTGTTTCGCATACGGAATCCTGATCATCCCATGCTTGTTCAACTTGGCTTACAACGCGATCGTGCTGGGAACCGTGTTTGGATACATGGCGCGGCCGGACGCGGTCGGTGGCGATAACTTCTACCACTTTGTCACCGCGCATGGCCCTTTCGAGTTGACCGCAATTGCGTTGTCGGCGGGAGCTGGACTGCGACTGGGCGTCGGGCTTTTTTACACCAATGGACTCACACGAGCAGACTCGTTGCGTGCCAGCGCGATGAAGGCGGTTCCCGTGATGGCCGCCGCGGCAGTGTTGTTTTGCCTCGCAGCGTTCACCGAAGGTTTTCTATCGCCAAGTCCGGCTCCCTACATCGTCAAAGCGATGTGGGCGATTTTTTCGTCGGGTCTGATCAGCTTCTACTTTGTGGTCCTAGGATTTCCGCGAAGCGGTTTAGCCGTCAACCGCCCGCCATCGCGGGAGTTGGCTGAGGCAAATTCGCGCCCGCTCGGAGGTCCGAACAATGCAACTTGATCGCACCCACGTTGTGATCCGACTGCGTACCTTGTCGGAGATTGGCGATTTAGCGTTGATCATGGTTCGCCGCTATCCAGCCGCTCTGCTGATTGGGTTTGCTGCTGGTGCCTCGGTTTGGGCGGTTTCGAACGCGATCCTCTTGAGCTGGATCCCGCTGCAAGAAGCTGCTGACGGACTGAATGATGAAGAAGCCGTCGGCGAAATTTGGCGGTATTGCATGTGGATGATGTTGTTGGTGATTTCACAGACGCCCATCGCAGGAGTGCTGACAACCGTCTATTTAGGCCAAGCCGTCTTCGAGCAGCGACCAACATGGGCGAGCGTGTTCGTGTTGGTCAAGAAACAGTTCTGGCGACTGTTTTGGATTCTCGGTTGTCTGCGAATGGCAGTACCAGCCATGGTGCTGTTGGCGTTTCGCTGGGGACAACCCGTTTCCGCGTTTTGGGATGTGCTTGTCCCCATTGTTCTGATCCTGATCATCGGGGTCGTGCGCAGCAACCGACCATTCACGCCGGAGATCCTGCTGCTGGAACAATGTCCTTTGAGGTCAGACTCCGATGCCGTCATCACCGTTTCTCGACGATCCAAGTCTCTTCATGGTCCCATGAGCAGCGAACTTGGCGGTCGCTTCATGGGTATCGGCTTGGTCCTCGCGGGACTTTTGCTCAGCATCCTGTCCACCATCTTGTGGGTCCGTGGCGTTGTACTTGGCGAGTTCCTGTTCATGAACTTGTTTGTCCTGCTCGTTGTCTATCCGTTGTCTCTGTGGATCGTCGCTGGAATCAGCGTTCTTGTTCGTCTGTTGAACTACCTCGACACGCGGATTCGTCTGGAGGGATGGGAAGTTGAATTGGCTGTCAGAGCGGAAGCAATGCGTCAGTTCGGTGACGAAGCGGGGCTGATCACGACTCAACACATGAAACCGAAGCCCCTGGCCAACCAAAAGCAGAAGTCTCAACCTGCAGTCATCAAGACTGGGGGCTCGCGCGCATGACCACTCGATTCGTCAACTTCAGCAAAGCGATCATGGTTCTGGCGTGCCTACTGTGCGGAACAGCCAATGCACAATCCCCAACCAAGAGTTTGACCAACCAACCTGCTGGAACGGAGCCCACCCATCAAACACAAGTGGATGATCAGTTGGTGAAGGACTCGATCATTGAATCGATCTGGTACGACGCCGAGGAAGGTGTGGTGCCGATTCATGTCAAACCGGAGGTTGACGATTCGCTCAATCGCGAGAGTCGTTGGTTGCCGAAGCCCAAAAAGATCGCCAAGCCGGCAGCCAATACCCCCGCCAACACAACCACCACTGGAACCGGCAGCGGACTTTTCGGGAGCGGGTTCACCTTGGCAAACCTGCTTGGCTGGCTCGTTCTGGTCGCGATCGTCGCTGGCGTGGTTGGTACGATCGCGTACACCCTGTCAAAGGCCGAGTTGGACCTGACCACTTCGGCCCGAGCGACCAAGGGCAATAAAGGTACACTTCCAGACGACCAGACGATCGAGCGAATGAAGCATCTGCCCGCCGAACTCCGGCGCACAGACGTCAATCTGCGCACCGAAGCAGAGCGACTGATGAACCAAGGCGAATACGACCAAGCGCTTATCTTGCTATTCGGTCATCAACTTCTGTTGCTCGATCGAGTTGGCATGATGCGTTTGAATCGAGGCAAAACGAACCGCAAGTATGTCCGTGAGACTCGCTCGAAAAACGTCGAAGCGTCGAAACGCTTGCAGCAAACGGTCATTGCTTTTGAACGCTCGTATTTCGGACGCCATACGATTCCCCAACCACAGTTTGCCGAATTGTGGCAATCCAACGAAACGCTTGAGGAAGCCGTCCGTCATTTCCAAGAGGTGGCCACATGAGACCGTATCGAAACATTGGTTTCGGATGGCTGATCTTGCTCAGCCTGTTCCTCACCGGCTGTCGCCAGTTATCGACGGAGTATGGCAAGTCGAAAGGAACCGGAAACACCAGTTTGAACGGATTCGGTTCACTGCGTTCAGCCTACGCGGAAGCAGGATTTCGCAACCGTGACATCAGCCGTTTCAGTGATCGGGTGATGCGCACCGACGTGATCGTTTGGACGCCAGAAGGCATGGCGCCCATCGAGAACGATGTCACTCGGTGGTTCGATCGGTGGCTCCGTCGCGGCAACAAGACCCTTGTCTATGTCGTCCCCGACAGCGGCAGTGAAGCCGAATACTGGATCAATGCCTCCAAACTTGCTCCGCCGGCACAACGACTGGAGTATCGCAAGCGTGCTGCGCGGAGTGTCAACGAACGCATGCAGTGGCGGATGAATCGGGTCGCTCAGCAAAGCAACGGCTGGTTCTCGATTGAACCTCGCCAAGGCCGCTCGAAGATTCAATCGCTCAGCGGCCCTTGGGGAGATGAGATCGGTTCGGCCGATCCAGTGGCAGAAGCCTTCATTGAGTTCACGATCACTCCCTATGACAAGGACGGAAAGCAAGCCACCACGCGGGGGACGAATTTCACCAACACTACCGGTCCGGGGCCTCAGCAATGGATACCTTCTGGCGATACCACTCCGACAAGCACGCCGGTCACTTTTCAGGAAGTACTGGTTGACGGTGATTCAGCACCGATCGTCGCGGAGATTCAATCCGAACGATGGAGGGAATCCCGGATCCTTGTGGTTGCGGGCGGATCGCTGCTGACCAACTACGGCCTGACCAAGGCAATGAACCAAAAACTGGCTGCCAAGATCATCGCGTCATCCACGGCATCGACGAAGCCCGACCCGCGTGCTGGGTTCATCTACAGCAGCAGTAACATCCCCGTCACCGAAAGGAAGGCGGGCGCTCCTACCGCGTCTGGAATGGAATTGCTGACCGTCTGGCCCATCAGCTTGATCACCATGCACGGTGTCATCCTAGGATTGGTGATCTGTCTGATGCTGCTGCCGATCTTTGGGCGGCCCAAACGTGTAATGGAGAAGAAACACAGCGAGTTTGGAGACCACCTTGATGCCGTAGCCGCTTTGATGAGTCGAACGAAATCCGGTGAACAGTATGCTCGCGGACGAATCAGTGAGTACATGAAACGCATGTGTGGTGAGACTTCAGGTCCTTGGGTATTGCCCGATCCACCCAAACATCAGGCAGCCAAGGCGTTGCCGATTCTCACGTCACGACGATCCGAACAGCTCAAGGGCAAGCCCGCCATCGCGACCGAACCAACCGCGGACTCGCTGTTGGAGGAATCCGATACAATTTCGCTCGACGGTTTGCCGACGACTGAGACAGAGACAACTCCAGGCCAGACACTTCAAGATCCAAACCCAGACGACAAGGAAATCCGTTGAGTAGCGTTCCCCCACCCAATCCAGGACCAATCGAGACGGCTGCAACTGCGACGGAGCCACAGAAGTCCGCAAAATTCATCCCTGTTCAAGCACTCTACGAACGCATCTCTGCTGAAATCGGAAAGCTGTTTGTTGGTCAGGATGAACTTGTACTGGGTTCTTTGACGGCGCTGTTCTCTGGCGGACATGTTCTGATCGAATCGGTTCCCGGTTTGGGCAAGACGCTGTTCGTCCGGACGCTGGGACGAGTGTTGGGATGCGAGTGTGGCCGAATTCAGTTCACAGCTGACTTGATGCCATCGGACATCACCGGTGCACCGGTCTTCGACATGCAGCGATCCGAGTTTCGATTCCGGCCAGGCCCCGTGTTCACGCAGTTCTTGTTGGCAGACGAAATCAATCGTTCGCCCGCCAAGACCCATGCGGCGCTCTTGGAAATCATGCAGGAGTACCGCGTCACGATTGATGGCACCAGCCACAAGGTGCCGCGACCATTCTTGGTGATGGCGACTCAGAACCCGTTGGAAAGCGAAGGCACTTACAATCTGCCCGAAGCCCAATTGGATCGCTTCATGTTCAAGCTGCGAGTGGACTATCCGTCGGCGGAACAAGAAGCAGAAATCCTGCAGCTCCACAGCAAGCAGGTTGACCTCAACAAGCGGCTGCATGAAGACGTGC
>JBGCGI010000157.1:0-46313 GCA_045110715.1 Rubripirellula sp. | reverse complement strand
TCGGAAACATCACCACGGTGCTTTGTTCGGATCGGTCGATTCATCTGCCACCGAACTCGCTGGACTTGGTTTTTATCTGTGATACCTATCATCACTTTGAACACCCGCAATCAACGTTAGAATCCATTCGCCGAGCGTTGAAACCAGGAGGCCAGTTGGTTGTGATTGACTTCGATCGGATTCCCGGCGAATCACGCGAGTTCATTCTCGGTCACGTTCGGGCTGGAAAGAGTGTTTTCAAAAGCGAGATTCTGGAAGCCGGACTTCACTTCGTCGAAGAAGTGGAAGTGCCGTCATTCAAAGAAAACTACTTGCTTCGTTTCCGAAAGCCATAGAGTCGCGGTTGGGTGAATAGCTTAGACCTCGAATGACTCGCCGACTTGAAGGACGACGGGCGTTGCACTGGTTTGCTCGGTGATTCGCTTCGCCCATACCTGTACGTCTTGCTCAATCGGAGGCCAGGTTCCATAGTGGGCGGGCAAGACGGATTTCGGTTCGATCAAATTGGTCGCTGCAACGCTGTCTTCGATTCCCATGGTGAACAGATCGCCAATCGGCAGCACGGCCACATCGACGCCATGTGCGTAGAGTTTCATGTCACCGAACAGGCCAGTGTCACAGGCGAAGTAGATTTTCTTGCCCTGAATTGTCAGCAGAAAACCAGCTGGATTGCCGCCATAGGAGCCGTCTGGCAAGTCGCTGCTGTGCAGCGCAGGAATCATCTTGACGTTCCCGAACGATGCGTCCGATGCACCGCCGAGATTCATGCCAAGTGTGGATTTTACGCTATGGTGCTTTGCGAACCACTGTGCGATTTCAAAGATGGCGATGATCGTGGCACCGCTGGCGTTGGCGATCGCAGCCGCGTCAGCAACATGATCAAAATGGCCGTGTGAAATCAGGATGTGACTGACGTCGGCAAACTCTTCAGGCTTCGCCTTGGCGGCTGGGTTATCGGTCAGGAATGGATCAAGCAGGACACGCTCCGTGTCCGTTTCAATCAGCCAGCTTCCGTGAGATAGCCAAGTCAGTTTCGTCATCGCCAATGATTCTTCCGGATAGAGGTTTGATTGGGTTGGTCTGTGGTCGCTCGTTGGCTGGCAAGGTCTTTTGCCTACCAGGTCTCGCCGCGAAGTCGAGCAATTTCCATTGCATCTTTGTCCCCTCGGCCAGACAGACAGACGACAAGGTGTTGATTTTTCGGCATGTCCGCGGCCAGCGTCATTGCTTTGGCGACCGCGTGACTCGATTCGAGTGCCGCGATGATGCCTTCGGTTCTGGCTAGTCTGTCAAACGCTTCCATGGCTGCTTTGTCGCCGCATTCGAGGTAATCAACGCGTTTGGTGTCTTTCCAGTAGCTGTGCTCGGGCCCGACGCCGGGGTAGTCCAAGCCTGCGCTCATCGAATGCACGTCACAGGTTTGGCCGTCATCGTCCTGCATGACGTAGCTGTAACTTCCGTGCAGGACGCCAGGACTTCCGAAGCTCAACGGCGACGCGTGATCGCCGGGATCGATGCCCCGACCACCTGCTTCGACGCCGACCAGTCGTACGCCATCGTCTTCGATAAACGGATAGAACATGCCAGCCGCGTTGCTTCCACCACCAACACAGGCAACCACGCAGTCGGGAAGACGCTCAAAGGTGTCGCGGCATTGTTCACGCGTTTCTTGCCCGATGATCGCCTGGAAGTCGCGAACCATCATCGGGAACGGATGCGGGCCGATCACACTGCCGATGATGTAGTGGGTGTTTTCCACCGAGGACATCCAGTCTCGCATGGCTTCGTTGACAGCATCGCGCAGCGTCTTTGATCCGCTTTCGACCGGGCAAATTTCTGCGCCCAGTAGTTTCATGCTGAAGACATTTGGCTTCTGGCGACGGATGTCCTCACTCCCCATGTACACCGTGCACGGCAGACCAAAGTGAGCACAGGCTGTGGCCGACGCAACACCGTGCTGCCCTGCCCCGGTCTCCGCGATCACACGAGTCTTGCCCATCCGAAGGGTCAGCAATGCCTGGCCGATCGTGTTATTGATCTTGTGAGCGCCGGTATGGTTGGTGTCTTCTCGTTTGAGCCAGATTTGTGCGCCACCGACCTGCTCGGACAGGCGCTTGGCGTGATACAAGGCACTGGGGCGGCCCACGAAGGTCTTCAAAAGTCCTCGAAGTTCATTCTGAAACTCCGGATCAGCCTTGGCTTTGTCGTACTCTTCGGCAAGTTGATCCAACGCCCGTGTCAGCGTTTCCGGTACAAAGCGTCCACCAAAATCTCCAAAGCGTCCGCGGGGATCGGGGACGGACGCGGATGCGTTGGACGATACTGGTGCGTTACTCATGAAAATATCTCGAAGAAATCAGGCGTTTACAAATTGGTGCAGCAATCATTTGACGACCGGGGACAATGTCTCTCGTTTGCCCGAGCCAATGTCCGATTCGCTCATCGTCATACTGTTGCCCTATGACCGCAGAAACAGTGACGAAACCACCGGCGAATTCTCCCAGTCAACCGCACGTTGGTCAACGAGATGCGTTTTTGTAGGCTTTTGAGCTGAGATTCTTATTTGTTGGTGCCAATCCATGGGGGGCCCTCGAAGCCATGCCTGAACTGCCTGAGGTCGAAACGATGCGCCGCGGCGTCTTGCCTGTCGTTGGCAGTCGTATCGATTCAGCCGAGCGTCCACCTTGCAAATGTCGCCCCATTCTGATGAGTCCACGAATCGATGCTCTTAACCGACGTGTGCGGGGCAAGGAGATCGCGGCGATCGGTCGCCGGGGTAAGCGGGTCATGATCGAATTAGATGACGCTCAGGTGATTGTGATCGAACCCCGGATGACCGGATTGGTGCTGCTGGCCGATCCGCCAGGATCCGAGCATTTGCGTTTTCGCCTGACTCTCTCTGGGGGGCCGAACCGTCAGTTGTTGTTTTGGGATCGTCGGGGGCTTGGCACGGTTCGATTGCTTCATCCGCGCGAAATCGCTGAGTTCGTTGATTCCAAGTTGGGCGTGGACGCTCTGGAAATCACCGCAGATCAACTACGTGCGAAACTTGGTGCAAGTCGCCGGGCAGTGAAGGTTGCACTTTTGGATCAGGCAGCAGTCGCTGGAATTGGGAATTTGTACGCGGCTGAGATTCTGTATCTCGCAGGTGTCGATCCTCGAACGCGTTGTGACCGACTCACGCGAGACCAATGGCGGCGAATTCAAGGCTGCACGGTTGCCGTGCTGGAAGACGCGATTTTGCATGAAGGCAGCACGTTGAGCGATGGGACGTACCGGAACGCTCTCAATGAGCAGGGTGGGTACCAGAATCATCATCGAGTCTATGATCGCGCTGGAGAAGACTGTCGCCGATGCGGCGAGGGGATCGTGCAGCGAATCGTCCAGGCGCAGCGAAGCACGTTTTTCTGCCCGAAATGCCAACGAAAGACGGGGTGCCACCGGTCTTTGCGGGAGAATTGAAGTTTCTCCTGCCGATCAAGTGACGTTAGAATGAAGTCTCAGTCCGAAATCCCATTTGAGTCCAAGACATGACCTCACAATCTCGACGAGACTGGCTTCGCAACGCCACGATGCTTGCCGTTGCCGGTGCTTCCGGGGCCGTTCACGCAGCGGGCGAGAAGAGTCGAAGCGACTCACGGTGGAATGATGCGATCAATAAAGGCTTGAATTGGTTGAGCCGTACACAGTCTTCGCGTGGTCAGTGGAACACACAGGTGTATCCGACGGCCATGGCTGCGCTAGCTGGTACCGCTTTGATTTCCAGCGGCAGCACGACCACGCAAGGGCCGTACGCGAAAGCGATCTCTCGCGCGTCGGACTACTTGATCAGCAAGAGTCGAAGTAACGGACTGATTGGTGATCCGCAAACGGATTCGCGATACACCTATGGTCACGGTTTCTCGATGTTGATGCTGTCACAAGTGCTTGGAGAAGAGGGGCTCTTGGATCGACGAAACGAATTGGTAGAGGTCCTGACCAAGGCAGTCGAATTCAGTGGCAATGCCCAGACAGCAGCTGGGGGGTGGGGCTATGTTTCGGCACGCGAAGGAAACGATTTCGACGAAGGCTCGACCACGATCACGCAGGTGCAGGGACTACGTGGTTGTCGCAACGCGGGCATTCCCGTCAGTGGTGAAGTGATCGAGAGTGCGAAAGAGTACATCTACGGATGCAAGAATCCAGATGGCGGGATCAGTTACAGCAGTCGTCAGAAAGGCAGCAGTCGGCCGGCGATCACCGCTGCTGCATTGGCTGCGCTTTATAACGCCGGTGACTACGATAGCACTCACGTGCCGGAGATGTTGAAGTACACCAAAGACTCATTGCACGACATCGCTGATGGAACACGTGCGTTTGGGCACTGGCACTACACCTATTTGTATTACAGCCAGGTTGTCTATCGGCAAGGAAGCGAACTTTGGAAACCGTTTCGTGATCGCTTGTACGATCGAATCGTCAGCGAGCAGCGACCGGATGGCTTCTGGGAAGGACAGATTCATCCTGTGTACGTGACTGCCTGCAACCTGATCATGTTGCAGTTGGACAAAGGCTATTTGCCGATTTATCAACGTTAGGGATGACTCTCCCGTTATTAATCATTGATCACGTCCTTGGTGTCCATTTGCAGATGCACCATGTCGAGGTAACGGCCTCCTCGCTCGAGCAATTCTGAGTGGGTTCCAACTTCGACGATTCGGCCGTCTTCAAGGACGACGATTTTGTCGGCATTCGTGATCGTGCTCAGGCGATGGGCGATCACAAAGGCTGTTCGATCTTCCAGTAGCTCTGCCAAGCTGTTTTGAATCAGACGTTCGCTTTCGCTGTCCAGATTACTGGTTGCCTCATCCAGGATCAGAATCTTTGGATCGGCCAGGATCGCTCGTGCGATTGCGATTCGTTGCCGTTGTCCGCCCGATAGTTTGACTCCGCGTTCTCCGATGATCGATTCGTAACCATCGGGGAGTTTGCGGATGAACTCATCTGCCGCTGCCGCTTGAGCCGCGGCAACAACCTCGGCTTCGCTAACGTGCCGGCGAGAGTAGGAAATATTCTCGCGAATCGTACCGTCAAACAAGAACACATCTTGCTCTACGATGCCGAGTAGGCTGCGATAGCTGTTCAGTTCGATGTCTCGCAGATCACGGCCATCCAAGCAGACGCTGCCGGTCGTCGGGTCGTAGAAGCGAGCGATCAAGTTCGTCAGCGTTGTCTTGCCGGCTCCGCTTCTGCCGACGAGTGCTACCGTTTCGCCCGCCTTGATTTCCAACGTCACCTGCTCCAAAACGACTGGCTCCGAATCGGGATAGGAAAAGGAGACGTCGCGGATCGACATCGCTCCACGAACATCGGCGCGGCGCAGTGAGACGGCCTCCTCTCGAATTGGCAGCTCTTCTTTGATATCTAAGACGTCGAGAACACGGTCGAGTCCCGCCAAATTGTTTTGAAACGAAACCGCACTACTGGCAATCGCAGCGAGAGGATCCAGAAGCATGGTCAGGTAGATCAGGAACATCATCAGATCGCCCAGCGTCAATTCGCCGTTGATGATCTGGTATCCGCCGTACAGCAACAGTCCCGTGGATGCCAACGGGATGATCACTTCCCAAATCGTTTCGATGATGCGCGTCCACCACCAAGTGAACAGCTGCTGGCGGACCAGGAAATCGCCCTCGCGGACGAATCGTGACGATTCATTGCGGCTGCGAGAAAAGGTACGGACAACACGGATCCCTCCAAACGTTTCTGTCGCGTTGCCATCGATCCGCTGACGTTGCTTGCGGATGTCGCGATACATCGGGCGGATCCGATTGATCCAAGTTCGATGCGTGACCCAGACGACAGGCAACAGGAGCAAGCCGCCGACCATCAATTTCCAGTCCACCAACATCAGGATGACCAAGCTTCCGGTGAACTGCACGATGGCACGCCAGGGGTTGTACATCATGCTGAAGATCAATTCGGCGACTCCACCCGCATCCTCTCGAATGAGGCTCGCGACGCCGCCGCTCTTCATGTCGTAGACGCGGTTGAGCGGCAATTTGATCGCATGCTCAAACACTCGTCGCCGGACCGACACTTGAGTTTGGTTGACGGCTTTGGTTGCCATCCACCGACTGCATAAGTGCACGACGGTCGCCATCAGGGTGACGACGACGACGATTCCCGCGATGGCGACCAGCAGACCCATCGGCGATTCTGGTAAGGGAAGCGACTCGAGCCACTGCGGCAAAGGCTTGGCTGGTTTGGTGAGAGCCGAGTCAATGGCCAGCTTGGTCCCTAACGGAGGGATCAAACGCAGCCCGATTCCAACGGTTAAGAACGCTAAAGACAGGATGATTTGCGATCGATGCTTGGAAATCAATCTCCAGAATTGTTTCAGCAGCTCCCAAAAACCACGTTCGCGATCGCCCAGCTTCTTTGGGTTTCGATCGCTGTGAGGGTTCGATGGAGGACGCTTGCCACTGGCATTTCGTTCGCGGACGGTTTCACGATAAGCATCAAAACGGTTTCGGCTGGGTTCGGTAGGCATAGCTAATTGGTAGTGCTGAACGCTGATTTGGGCAACCGTGCCATCGGCATTCTGGCTTGTCAGACCGTCCCTTCCACCCAATCGCGTCCAGAGTTACTAAACTAGCGGGACCGCCCCCTTCCCGCCTTCTGGATCCTCATCCAACGGACTCGCGTCCGTTCTTCCCAAATGCAATTCATCGACTACTGCGTCCTGTTGGCCTACTTCGCTGTCATGATCGCGATCGGCCTGTGGGCGATGAGCCGCGTCAGTGACCAAGAGGACTACTTCATGGGGGGGCGCGGCTTCGGGAAGTTGCTGCAGACGTTCGCCGCATTCGGTGCAGGAACGGGAGCCCATGAGCCCGTTCAGGTCGGGCGAACGGGTTGGACCAGTGGCTTGAGCGGTGTTTGGTCCGCGCTGATGTGGCTGTTCGTGACGCCGGTCTACTGGATCACCGCAGTTTGGTATCGGCGAATGCGACACTTGACCCTGGGGGATTGGTTCGTCGAACGCTATGAGTCACGGCCCCTTGGCGTCGCATACACATTGTTTGCGATCATCTTCTACATGTTCTATCTATCGACCATGTTCTCGGCGATTGCCAAATTCGCGGTGCCGCTGATGGGTGTCGAAACGGGACTGTTCGGCTACGAGTTGAAGTACACTTTGATTCCAGCGATCGCGGCAGTCGTGGTCTTGTATGGAGTCCTCGGTGGATTGACGGCAGCTTACTGGACCGATTTGATCCAAGGCCTGTTCATTATCCTGTTGTCGATTCTGTTGATTCCCTACGGCTTGTGGGGTTTGGCGGCGCGTTTCGGAGAACCAGATCAGCAGTCGTTGATGGATGGGTTTCGAATCATGCATGACCGAGTCTCCGCAGACTATTTCAATCTGTTTTCGGGGCCCAGCAGCGGCGAGTTTCCGCTCCATTACATTTTGTCGCTTTCGTTGCTGGGCATTGTTGGAGTGGTCGTTCAGCCCCACTTCATTGCCACCGGGGGCGGCTCTGCCAAGACAGAAGATGAGGCCCGCATCGGGCTCGTGGTTGGCAACTTCTTGAAGCGACTTTGCACGGTCGGATGGGCACTAACCGCCTTGATTGCCTTGGCGTTGTTTGCGGGAAGTCCAGAAATCGCTGCGGACCCGGATCGTGTTTGGGGCGTCGCTGCGAGAGAAATTCTGGGCCCCCTGAATCTTGGCCTGGTGGGTCTCATGTTGGCATGCTTGTTGGCCGCGATGATGAGTTCCGCGGACACCTACATGATCGTGACTTCCGCCTTGGTGGTGCGCAACGTCTATGCCGCTTACATCAATCCCAATGCGGACGAAAAACAATACGTGCGCGTCGGCCGGCTGACAGGACTGATCATCATTGTTGGTGCCGCAGCGGTCTCGCTGGCCAACTCCGATGTATTCGGTCAGTTCAAAATGGCCATGGAGCTGCCCATTCTGTTTGCTGCGCCGTTCTGGGTTGGCATGTATTGGCGACGCGCGAACCGCACAGCTGTTTGGGGAACGATCGCGTTTTCTTTGTTCGTGTTCTTTGTGCTGCCTCACGCGATTCCTGCATTGAATCCAGAGATGCGAAGCGATTCCCGTTATGCGGCGACGACTCAGTTGGTGACGAAAACGTTTCAAAGAGATGCGACAGAATCTGACGTCGCACGGTATGACGCTTGGACAGCTGCAAGTGAGGAAGTTGAAAGTAGCTACCAAGTTGCTCTGCGCGATCTCGGCCGCGAGCCGCAAGCCGATGATCCTTCGCTTCATGACCCTTGGACGCAAGAACTCGCCGTTGTAGAGAAGAGACATCAAGCTGCACTAAAAACATTGGGGTCACGGCCACCAACTGCAGAACTTGGTCAACAAATCTTGGTACCAATCACCAGTGGCGATGCATCGATCTACTGGCGTGGCGGCGTCACGCCAGTCGGCGAGAAAGAGATGGAGTTGGTCCAGCAGACTCAAGAGCCGAACGTCGATATTAAAGTAGAGCGACGAATCGGGGACCAAGTCGGGCAAGGATCCTTCAACGTGGACTTCCTGATCTACTCTGCGATGGGAATGGATCTCTCGACTGCATCCAAAGCAACTTTGGAAACACTGCGTCTGCCGTCGCGATTGATTTTGCCATTCTTGGTTCTGTTGATCCTCAGCTATCTAACACCGCGCGGAAGTGAGACCGCGCTGACGCGATACTTTGCCAAAATGAACACGCCCGTGTTGGCGGACCCAGCCCAGGATAGGCAGGCACTCGAACAGGCATACGCGTCCCCTGAGGACACGGTGGTGAAGAAGTTATTCCCCGGGTCTGATTGGGAGTTTGTCAAACCGAACCGGAAAGACATCCTCGGTTTTGTCGCTTCGTGCGGAGCCTGTGCTTTGATCATTGGGTTTTTGATCTGGCTTGCCAGTATTGGCGCATAGCAGCTAGAGCAATCGATTGGAGTCTTAAGTATCCTGTGTTTACAACGTCTTTGGATGGTCATCTTGATGAAATTGATTCTTAACCTACTGCTGCTCGCCGCCTTTGTTCCGGCATTGCCGTTGCAGGCAGCGGAACCGGCGTTCCCTGTCCATGCGAAACGCGTTTTGTTTCTCGGCGATTCGATCACTCACGCGGGGCATTACATCACGCTGATCGAGACACATTTGCGTCTGACGATGGACGGCTCGACCCCTGAATTGATC
Organism: Rubripirellula sp.; assembly: GCA_045110715.1. Lineage (GTDB taxonomy): Bacteria > Planctomycetota > Planctomycetia > Pirellulales > Pirellulaceae > Rubripirellula. The sequence continues at coordinate 37,105 of JBGCGI010000157.1, read as the reverse complement.
AACCTTGGTTTGTCCAGCGAGACATGCAGCGGTTTGTCGGAGCCAGAACATCCATTTCCTCGGCCGAACGTTCACGAACGTATCGATCGCGCGCTAGCGAAACTCAAGCCGGACGTCGTTGTAGCCTGCTACGGAATGAACGATGGGATCTACTATCCGCTCAGCGAGGAACGATTCGCGGAGTACAGAAAGGGGATCCAAAAGATCATTCAGAAAGTGCACGCTTCTGGCGCAAAACTCGTCCTGATGACACCACCGTCCTTTGATGCCCTGCCGCTGAAGAAGCAAGGAAAACTGTTGCCTGATGGTGAGGATGTGTATTCATGGAAGGCAATCTATGAAGACTATGACGGTGTGATGCGTTCTTATGCTGACTGGGTGCTTACGCAGGCGGACAAGGTCGAGATGGTGATCGATCTGCACACCGCCGTCACAAACTATGTGACGGCGAAACGCAAAGGCAATCCGGATTTCTCGATGTCAAACGATGGCGTTCATGTGAACCATGAGGGACATGAGGTCTTGGCCGATGCGATTCTCGCTGCCTGGGGATTCCCGGAAGCAAGAGAGTCCTCGCCCGCTCTCATTGAATTGGTTTCCAAGCAACAGGCGTTGATGCACAACGCTTGGCTTAGCGAAGTTGGTCACAAACGTCCTGGCATCAAGGCGGGATTACCGATTGCCGAAGCGAAAGCGAAGTCCAAGGAAATGGAAACCCAAATTCAGGCTTTGAAGGTACTTCACTAGAGATGCAAGTTTCGCGACGAATTGGAATTGTCATTTTCGCCGGTCTGCTATGGCCTGTGGGCGTCGTTGCCGACGAAGTGAAGCAGACGCTGAAGCCGTTTTTTGTCAGGTACTGCAACGACTGTCATGCAGAGGGCGCTCAAGAAGGCGGTCTGTCATTGGACACGCTTGGCTTTGATTTGGATGATCCGGCAACGTTCGCCAAGTGGGAACGCGTCTTTGACCGCGTCGAGCATGGCGAGATGCCGCCGGAGGACGCGGAGCAAATCACGGACGCGCATCGGTCTAGCTTCATCAAGTTGCTCGGGCGACCGTTGTTCAGAGCTCACGCAAATTCGAAAGGAACGGTTCTCCGGAGGCTGAATCGTCGTGAATATCAGAACACGTTGAACGATCTGTTTGGGACGGACTTGGACTTGGAAAGTACGCTGCCCAAGGATGGTCGGTCGCATGAGTTTGATAACGTTGGCGAATCACTCAGTATCTCGATGGTCCAACTGCAGTTGTATCTCAACGCGATCGATCGAGTGATGGATGTCGCGATCGCCAAGACCGTCGAACGCCCTCGGGCTGCCACGATCAAAGCGAACTATGCCGACACTCGAGAGGGTGAAAAGCATATCGGGACTGCGTGGAAGAAACTCGACGATGGAGCCGTTGTCTTCTTTCGCCCTCTGGGATATCCAACGGGCATGCTTCGAACGGCCAGTGCGCCGGAAGCAGGTCGATACAGGATTCGGGTGACAGGTTACGCCTACCAAAGCGACACTCCGATCACTTTTGCGATCGGAGCGACTACGTTTCAGCGTGGTGCAGAGAAGCCTACGTTTGGCTATCGAGCCTTGCCTCCTGGCAAGCCGACCACCATAGAGATCGAAGGCCGGATGGATCGCCGCTTCATGGTTGAGTTGACCCCGTGGGGAATTGCAGATGAGAACTACGAAATCAAGAAGCATGGCATCGATCAATACACTGGAGCGGGCCTCGCGATTCTTGGGGTCGAATTAGAAGGACCACTGGTCGATGAATTTCCCAGTCGAGGGCATCAGCTGATATTCGACGGCTTGAATCGCAGAGAGATTGAGCCCAGCAGTCCAGCTCAAAAAATGAAGTCTTGGTACGTACCGAAATTTGAGGTGCGGTCGGATCAGCCAATCCAACAGGGGGCGAATGTTCTTCAGCGAGTCGCGACGGCTGCGTTTCGGCGCCCAGTAAATGCCGCAGAAATCGAACGATATATGGATCTGCTCGGGCAACAAATGGAAGACGGGGAGTCGTTCGAGTCGGCATTGCGTACCTCCGTTGCAGCTATCTTTTGCTCGCCAGATTTCTTGTTCTTGCAAGAGCCGGCAGGCCTTTTGGATGATCATGCCATTGCCAGTCGCCTGTCATACTTCCTAACACGCACGACGCCAGATGCGGAGTTGTTGGCGTCGGCGAAAGCAGGCAGGCTGACAAATGATCCCACTCAATTGTCAGGCCACACGCGTCGGTTGCTTCAAGATCCTCGTGCAGAGCGTTTCGTGATCGACTTCACAGACGCTTGGTTGAATTTGCGAGACATCGAATTCACGAGTCCTGACAAGAGTCTGTACCCAGAGTTCGACCCATTCTTGAAGTTTTCGATGCTGCAAGAAACTCGTGAGTTCTTTGCACGGTTGGTCAGAAGCAACTTGCCTGTCAGCGATCTGATCCAGCCAGATTTTGCGATGTTGAATAATCGACTTGCCAAGCACTATGGAATCGAGGGCGTTTCCAGCCCGCAGGTGCAGCGTGTCGGGCTACCCGCCGGTAGCGTGCGGGGCGGCATATTGGGACAGGCAAGCGTGCTGAAGGTTTCCGCAAACGGCACCAACACATCACCTGTGATGCGTGGCGTGTGGGTTACCGAGCGAATCATTGGGCAGCATCCACCACCTCCACCACCCGGGATCTCTGGTGTCGAGCCTGATATTCGAGGTGCATCGACTCTTCGAGAGCTCTTGGCCAAGCACCGAGAGTTAGACAGTTGTCAGCCCTGTCATCAGATGATCGATCCGCCCGGTTTTGCCTTGGAGAGCTTTGACCCGATCGGCGGCTGGCGAGATCGTTTTCGAAGTCTCGGCGAGGGTGAAAAAGTGACTCTGGAGATCGCGGGTCGGAAGGTTCGCTATCGGTTGGGGCCAGAGGTAGATGCCAGCGGCGAGTTAGCGGACGGTCGAAAGTTCGATGGGTTCAAGCAGTTTCGCGATCTGCTAGCGAGCGACGAAGACTTGATCGCTCGAACGCTGGCGACGAAGTTGCTGACGTTTGCGACCGGGCGCGAGATGGGCTTCTCTGACCGTAGTGCGATTGATGCCATCGTCAAAAAGTCAAAGGCGAAGGGGCATGGGGTTCGGGACTTGATTGAGTTGGTCGTTGCCAGTGAATTGTTTCGAAGGAAATAGAAATGCATATTGCTAGAAAACCACTGAGTCGACGCCACTTTCTTCGCGGGTCCGGCGCAGCCATGATCGCCCTGCCCTGTTTGGAGGCGATGGGGCCCTCGTTAGGCCAGCGAGCGCTTGGAGAAACATCGCAGGGGAGGTCGCCGAAACGTCTTGTCGCGATGTGCGCGACCTTGGGTTTCCATGTGCCATACTTGTTCCCGAAACAAGCGGGAAGCGATTATGAGTTGACGCCCTATCTTTCGAAGCTGGCGGATCATCGTCAGCAGATGACTGTGTTCTCTGGACTCTCGCATCCAGAGCAGCAAGGCAACAACGGACATGCGTCCGAGATGACTTGGTTGACTTCGGCTCAGCGTCCTGGCCTCGCTGGCTTCAGGAATTCAATCTCGCTTGACCAAATGGTCGCCCAGCAAGTTGGACTCGAAACACGATTTCCCTATTTGGCATTGTCCACGAGCGGCCGCAGTATGTCGTGGAATGCCAGTGGCGTTGAAATCCCAGGAGTGAGCTCACCCGCCAAATTGTTCAAGGCGCTCTTCATCGACGGTACCGAGCAAGAAATCAAAGAGGAAGTCAAAGGCCTGAAACGAGGGCGAAGCATTTTGGATACCATTGGAAGTCGAGCGAAAGAACTGGATCGCTCGTTGGGGCGACGGGATCAATCCAAACTGGAAGAGTATCTGGCATCCGTTCGTGACTTGGAAAAGCGATTGCAGCAGAGTGAGGGCTGGGTACATCAGCCGAAGCCCAAAGTGGATGCCGATCAACCGAAGGACATTGCTGACAAGAACGATGCGATTGCCAAACAGCGACTGTTGTACGAAATGATCGTGCTGGCACTGCAGTCAGACTCCACACGTACGGTGACGTATCAGCTCAGTGGAATGAACGCTGTTCCGATTGTTCCCGGTGTTAGCAGTGATTGGCACGGACTTTCCCATCACGGCAAAGACCCAGCCAAAATCGAGGAGTTGAAGATCATTGAAGAAGCTGAATTCGTTGCGTTCAGCGAATTCCTGAGCAAGTTGAAGGCGATCGACGAGAATGGTCAAACGCTGCTCGATCAGACCGCCGTACTATTCGGCTCGAACCTCGGCAATGCAAGCGCGCACGATTGGCATAACCTCCCCACGATCGTTGCGGGTGGCGGTTACAAGCACGGTGCGTACGTCGCTCATGACCCACAGGACAACACGCCGCTAGCCAACCTGTTCGTGTCGCTGGCGCAGCACATGGGCATTGAAACGGACAGCTTTGGAAGCAGCACGGCAGCTGGTGTGCGAGGACTGTCGTAGCTCGGGTGCGTGGCTATGAGCTGGCGCTGCGATAGCTCAAAAGCGCGCGTTGAAACACCCAGCGGCTCGCAATGACGCTCAGTATCGTAGCTGCAACCGCCCAGCCAACGAGCAACCACTCTTCGTTCGTTCGAGGGCTGATCGGCTTCGCCAGCAGGCGAGCAGGCACGTTCACGACCAGCAGAACTGGAATGATGAACGTGAAGAAGCCATACAGCGGTTGCCCCCAACCACGGTTGTACATCTCCATCGGATAACGACTGAAGTTTGTGATGTAGAACCAAAAGTTATAGAGCGTCTGGTTGCGACCAAGCCAAATGCTGGTCGCGCTCAAGCAGATCATCAGGCTGTACATGATCGTGACTCCACAGCCCAAAAAGAGTACGTAGAGCAAAACGGAAAGCGGCGACGGAATCATTGGGTTGATGTCGCGAGTGGCGAGTTCCCAGAGCGATACGATCAGTATCACGATCCCAGCAAAAAAGTTCGACAGAGAGCTCCAGTCGACTTTGCGGAACGAAATCAAGAACTGTGTGTCGATGGGTTTCAACAAAGCAAAGTCCAAACCGCCGGTGCGAATTAGCTCGCTGAATTCCTGGGCGTTGGGCATGAAGAAGGCCTGCACCAAGCTGTTGATGAACCATGTGGTCGCAATGAACAAAAAGAACTTGTCCCGGTCCCAACCGCTGCCTTCACCGATCGTTTCGGTGTATTGAAAGATGATGAGGTAAAACCCAACGTTCATCGCGGTCCAGCCAAGACTACTGAAACACTGCAGAATGAAGTTCGTGCGAAAGGTCATGTCGCGCACCAGACTATTGCTGGCGAATGTCTGAAAGACCTTCCAGTAGTTCGGTCGGACGGGATCGATATCGCTCATGCTATCCTCCGTATCCGCTGTACTGTCTCACACCACGTGCGTAGGCGAATCGGCAAACGATGATGAAGAATACTAGCCATCCTGCCTCGATCGCCATTTCCATTGGCAATTCATCTTCAGGGATTTTTCCCAGAAAGATCGCCGCAGGAAAATACGCCAAATACTTGAATGGCAAGAAGTTGACGTACGGTTCGATCCAGTCTGGCAATAGTGTGAGTGGAAACATGTGACCCGACAGGAAAAAACTGAACAACATGTACACGAACAGCAAGGAAGAGACTTCTAAGAACCAAAAGCCGATCATGCCGATTGCCGCTTCCAAAAAGAAGCCAATCAAAAAGCCCATGACCAGCGAACTGACAAACGCCAACATGACCATCGCAGACGGCCAACCTTCGACGAAGTAGTCTCTGCAGAGGAAGAAGACCAACGCGAACGGGGCGACCGCCACTGCATAGTAGGCAAGTTTGTGTGCGATCCGCGTCAGCAACAAAAATCCGATCAGGTCGATCGGCTGAATCAGGTACCGTTTGATTTCGCCATCACGTATCTGCTGAGCAATCCCAGAAGCCAATCCTGGCATGCTGGAGAAAGCGCGTGCGATCATCGTTAGCAGATAGTAGGCCACGATGTCTCGAAAACCGAATCCAGCGATCGTTGTGGCTTCTTCGCCTTCGGCCTGCCCGATGGCATCAAAAATGGCAAGCCACAGGAAGATCTGTGTGATGATTGGCAGGAACCGCATCAGCGTGCCCAATGCAAAGTCGCCACGATAGACAAGACGTTCTTCGAGCGACGTTCGCAGGACCATCCACCATAGGGACAGACGCCATTTCAAGCCGGATTGCCGATCATGGCTGGTCTCGATTGCTTGAGGAGTTGCCTGTGACACGACGGAGAAAGCCTTTTGCCAAAATACTTGGTTGTTTTCGCAGAGTTTGCCGACTGGTTTGATATCGGTTTGGGCCATTCTTGGCGAGATGGGGAGTGTCTGGATTGATCACGAAACTTTTCACTTGCACGGCCACGAGACATACTGTCTGTTGTTTGCGGCCGGATCGCGGGTCGGGATCACATCATCTCGCCCACTTCTCACACACCATCGTTTGCCAAAAGGAACTGGGGCCATGAACTTCATTCGCATGCCACTGTTGATCGGTTTGCTGATTGGCGGGTTATCGCTAACCGCAGAATCGAGGGCAGCTGAAAAAGATCAATTGCAAGCTCCTACCCATCGGCAGGTTCGATTGATTGAGCCGAAGGTGAATGGCAAGACTCTGAAGTTGCATACCATCGCAACGACCGCTGACGGTCACCTACTGGCAGCGGTTGGTGGTCAGTCGATGCAGTATTTGATGAATGCAGGTGGCTATGAAACCAAAGTGATTCAGGAGCCCGCCTTGGTATTGATGTTGGATTCAGAAGGCAAGATTCTGACGAAGTGGAAGCTCGATCTAACTCCCTCGGCGCTGGCGGTTTCGCCCGATGGCAGCATCTATGTAGGCGGAAGTGGGAAGATTGCAAAATTGGGGCCCGATGGCAGTCTCCTCAAAACGATCGATTCACCGCACGTTGGAGACATCAACCATCTGCGAGAGAAAACGGCAGAATCGCTTCGAAAGAGCCAGTCGCGAATGAGCGAAGTCTATGAATCGCAAATGAAAACACTTCGCGAGCGTGTGGAGACAATCGAGGAAAAGGACGAAGGTGAGCGTTCGCGGCTCGAGACAGCTCAGCTGAATGCTTTCCAAACACAATTGGAGATGTTTGAGAAACTGGCCGGCAAACAGGGGGAAGAGGAACAACAGGAAGTAGAAGACACGCAGCTAGATGCCGCTGTGTTGCGTTCCATGTCAATCACTTCCTTGGCTGCATCGGACGAAGATGTTTTTGTTTGTGCCACGGATCCTCGCAGCCGCGGCTATTCGATATGGAGGACGAGTGCGGATTTGGAATCCGGCTCGGATGAAACGATCATGGAAGGGCTACGTGGATGTTGCGGGCAGATGGATATCCAATGTTGTGACCAGGGTTTGTTGGTCAGTGAGAACACGAAGTTCAGCGTAGGTATCTATGACCGCAACGGACGCGCCCAGGGGAAATTCGGGAGTCGTGACCGCACGAGTCGCGCCGGTTTCGGCAGTTGCTGCAATCCAATGAACTCGTTGTCGATGAGTGACGGTACGGTGCTAACAGCAGAATCGTCGATCGGTCACATCAAGCGTTTTGACGCGAACGGAAAATTGGTTGCCTACATTGGCAAAGCATCGATTGGCGGAGGGTGCAAACATTGTGCTCTTGGATACGATGCCAAGAATGACTTGTACTACATGATGTACGAGGACAAAAACGCAATTTGTGTCTTGGCGAGCAACGAAAATACTCCGGTCACGCTTGCTGAGAAGAAACAAGAGCAGAGACAGACTGACTTCTTGGCTCGAGCCGCTGGTGAGTGGGCACTGGAAAAGAAAGAGGAGAAGTCGCGTCTTTCGACATGGTTTGGTGGAGGCCGCGGTGGCTCATCGCAACATCCAATCTCTGCTTTGAATCTGAGCCCGAACGGGGCCGCCAAAATTGTCGAAGGCATGTACAAGGTTTATGGAGACAAGGCAGCCTTGGAATTGACCGAGGCAGAATCAGACAGCCCGGACTCGTTTGGGTTTGCTTTAGCGATCGATCAGGCTCGCTTCTTGGAGGGGACCTGGAAGTTCGACCAAGACGATACCGCCACCCTGACTTTCCAAGGACTATCATCGGTCACGCTCAAGCGCACGTCTGCCACCGAAGACTGTGAGACTGCTTGTGCTGGAAAGGAATGCGGCGACCCGAATTGCAAGGACAAGAGTTGTCCGCTGAATGCCAACAAGATGGTTCAGGTCGCCGTCAAAGAAACAGAATTCGAACTCGCTGGTCCTGCGAACGAAGCGGAGTTTGCTGAAATCAGCCAAGTTTCGAATGAACAAGAAGTGACGGAATACCTGGAACAGATGCAGGAAGAGTTGGATGTGAAAAAGGTGACGCCTGTTTCGTCGTCGCAGTCTCGCTTCGAATACAAAATGGTTTCAAAGAAGCAGGTGCGTGAGGAAGGTGAGGACTATCTGAATCAGCTAGGATCGCAAGGCTGGGAGTTTTGTGATTACGTTGGAAAAAAATTGCTGTTCAAACGATCTTCGGTCGTTGCAGGAGCAAGTAAGTGATGCAGTCGAGAGCCCCCTTTTTGTCAGCCATTGCTTGTTTGTTCTTCATGACAACGAGTCTGGCAGACGACGCTTTCGTGTTGGTTGTGATGGACCCATTAAGCAAGCCACTTTCCTGTGACTGCGTGAAAGGTTACGCACAGCGGGACTATGAGCTGCTAGGTAAGCATCTTGAGTCCTCCTTGGGGAAGCCCGTAAAAGTCGTGTGGTTTGAGTCGCTCGCGGAAGCGTTGGGTGATACCGCCGGCAAGGCAGATTTGGTGATCGGTAAACACTCCGTTGTTCTGGCAGATGTTCAATCAACGGGATATCATTTGAAGCCGCTTGCTCAGCTAACGGGAAAAGATGGCAGTGTTACTCAAAAGGGGCTTGTGGTCGTACGTGCTGCCGACAAAGCAAAGAGTCTCGCTGATCTGAATGGCTATCGAGTGCTGTTCGGACCCGAAGATGCCGAAGAGAAATCGTCTGCCCCTGCAGTCGCGTTGGAGGCAGCTGGCGTCAAACTTCCGAAAAAGCGAGAGCGATTCGGAGCTTGTAGTGAGGCTGCTGCTGCGCTGTTGGAGATTCCAAACGACGTGAAAGCAGCTGCCGTGATCAGCAGCTATGCTGAACCTTTGCTGGAAGGTTGCGGCTCAATCGATCAAGGTGATCTTCGCGTCGTTGGGGAGAGCCAGCCAGTTCCATTCATCACAGCGTTTGTGAGTGAGCAAATGGATGCAGAGGCGCAGGAGCAGTTGTTGGTGTCATTGGTGACGGCGGGGATCAAGCCCGAAGTTCTCGTTGGAATGGAGACACTGGCCGGTTTCCTACCTTGGGATTCCAAAGTAGATCATGGGGTCGTAAAAAAAAAGTCTCCGGTTCAGTAGCAGCTCTCAATAACCGCTGGACACAATTCCGCGGTGAGTTTCGCGATGGGCGTGTCGCTTGGCTGCCAGATCGATTGCCGGGTGAAAAGGATCTGGTTTGGCAAGTGGAAATGCCATCTGATGGAATTGGGGGCTTGATGGTCACACCAAGTGGTGCAGTTGTCGTCAGCGGTCGCAGTGTCTCGGACGCACACGATCTGTTCTCCGCGTTCTCTTTCGAGTCGGGCAAGCAGCTTTGGGAGTATCAGTACAAGGCTGTCGCTTCCCTGGACTACGGGAATTCGCCACGCGCAACCCCTGTCTACTCCGAGGGCGTATTGGTCACCTTGGGCGCCTCTGGTGTGGTAACTGGATTGGATGCAACTTCGGGAGTTCCGCTCTGGACGTTGGAGCTTTCGAGGGAGTTTCGAGTTCCGGTGCCGACATGGGGGTTCAGCGGCTCACCACTTGTGATCGAAGGGCAGGTCTTGTTGCAAGTAGCGGATGCCCCCGCTCTGATTTCTATTGACCTGTTTAGCGGAAAGTTGAATTGGAAAGTTTCAGGAGACCCAGCTGCTTATGCCTCGTTGATGCCGGTGGTCAATGAAACGCATGTGGTGGGGGTCAGCGAAAACGGATACTTCTTGAGACGAGTGAGCGATGGCCGACTGGTCTGGTCCGCCGAGCCAAACCAGGAGGGTGATTTCGGAGTCGCAACACCTGTCATGGTTCCGGGCGGCGTTGTGTTCACAAGCGAGAACAATGGTGTGCAACTGTTTGGTCGCGAAAAAGAAGATTTGAGCCAAGCTTCGTTGGACTTCAACGAAAGTCTGTTGCCTGACTCTCACACGCCAGTAGCCGTTGGCAACCAGCTGTTGGTTGCCGATCACGGCTTGCATTCGCTTCGCTTGCAGGATGGTCTTCGCGAAGCCTGGGTCATTGCGGAGGAGTATATCCATTCCTACGCATCGATCATCGCGTCCTCCAATAGAGCGTTGGTGACGACGGAGGACGGTCGATGGTTATTGGCTTCAACTGTTTCAAATGAGAAAGGCAAAATCTTGGATCACCAACCTTTGTCGTCGAAAAGAACTAGAGTATTGGCACATCCAGCGGTTCACGAAGACTGTATCTTCGTCCGCGTTGCCAATCAAATTCGTTGTTACCGACTCCCACGATAGAGATTGCATGTTGATTCCAAAGCAGTACCCGTTGCTTCAGGATTTGGGATTTCCTGATGGAGTCTCGGTAGCCCGACAGCGATGGTTGCAAGTGACTCGGCAGGCGTGCCAGCGATCGAGGGTGGGGGCATTGATCGCAACGGTCAGCCTGACCTTTTTGCTGGCTGGTTTAGGGATGTTGCCGTGGGTCGCGGAGCGGGCATTCTCGCCCGAGCGACAACGTCAGCAGATGTCGCAGCGGATGGTTCACGGAAACGCACATTTGGGGGCCGAGTACTACAACATTGCCTCGGCTCTTGTGAAGGGACGCGGATTTGCGGATCCATTCGTTGTCGAGTCGGGCCCAACTGCTTGGATGCCACCACTGTTGGTGTGGCTTCAGGCAGGCTTGATTTGGCTATTCGGCGGTGATCGATTCTTGGTCATGCTGGCCGTCGTGTTCACGAAGACGCTTGTACTTTGTGCATGTGGCCTTCTGATCGTTCGCCAGGCCAACCGCCGTCGAAGAGGCTGGCTTGCGTTCGGCATGTTCGCCACGTTCATTCTGGCAGAGGCATCGGCGTGTTTCGGGTTCACCCACGATGGATGGTTGATCTTGGCGGGTGTGACCGCCACCGTTTTTGGTTTAGCGAAGCTACAGGCGTTGATGGCTGCGGACAAACTAGGTTTCGGGGCGGCAGCTGCTTGGGGCGGGCTGGGCGGTGTTGTCGCGCTCTCCAGTCCGGTCGCAGGGTTTTCCTGGGCGTTGGGGACGACCGTTTTTCTCATGCGACGCGCTCCGATCAAGCTCGTCGTCGCGGCGGCACTATCGATCTGCGTGATTTCACCATGGGTGGTTCGAAATCAGATCGCACTCGGGAAATTTGTTCCGGTAAAAAGTAACGCCTTCTTTGAGTTCGACCAATCGATGGCTCTCGATTCGGACGGATTGCTTGATTGGCAAACGATGTCAACGCATCCTTATCACGAGGGACCAGAGCAAGATGCTTATGTTGAGATGGGCGAGATTGAGTATTTGGAGACGAAGAAGGAACGCTTCCTTACCCAGGTGGAGGCGAATCCAGATGAGTACTATGAGAAGGTTCGTAACAGATTGATTGCAGCCACTTTGCTTCCAGCTGGATTCAGCGAATTCTCTCAGGGATCTCCGGTTCTACCACTGCGTTGGCTCATTTATCCGTTGCCAACTTTGGCTGTCATCGGCTTGTTGTTGTTGGGGAGACCGCTGAGTCCTCTGCAGAAGTCGACGATCGTGATCTACGTCGCCTATCTGTTTCCATACGTGATGTGCTCATACTATCCTCGCTATGGTTTTCCTTTGATCACAGTGAAAATCTTGCTGTGCTATTGGGCATTGGCGTGGGGAATTCGCAGGTGGAAGCGTTTCCAATATTGGAGAAACGGTACCATGCACTCAGCGAGTGTGGCTTGAAAGGCGTTGAGGGTTTCCTGTGAGCAATGCGATGAATGTGCTTCTCCCGTGCTTGGTGGTCTTGCTCTTAGGCATCATGCCTGTCGAGGCAAAGGATCGACCCAACATCCTGATCATCACCGCTGACAATTTGGGTTACGGAGATCTGCAAAGTTACAACCCAGAGTCTCAGATCCTGACGCCGAATCTAGATCGGCTCGCTGAGCAAGGTGCGCGGCTGACGAATTTCTACACCGCGTCATCAACCTGCACGGTTTCGCGTGCCTGCTTGTTGACTGGCCGCGTTTCTGAGCGACACTTGCTGAAGAATCAGTTGCCCGGGATCAAGGGCAACTATGGTGTGGGACTAAAACGTGATGAAGTTCTGATTCCACAAGTTGTCAAACGAACTGGCTATGCGACTGGCTGTTTCGGTAAATGGAACATCGGTTTTGCAAAAGGCTCGCGACCTACCGAACGTGGGTTTGACGAGTTTGTCGGACATGCGTCGGGAAACATTGACTATTACTCGCACGTCTACAACGGCAAGCATGACTTGTATCGGGGGACAGACTCATTGCAGGCAGACGGAACGTACTCAACCAACCTGTTTGCAGATTCGGCAATTGACTTTATTCGAAGAAGATCAATGGGAAGCGAGCCTTGGCTTTGTTACCTTCCTTTCAACGCACCGCACTTTCCAAACGCGAAGAACAAGGAACCAGGCCAACCGAGTGTTTGGCAGGCTCCTGCGACCGCATTTGCCGCGTATGGTTGGAAAGCCGATCAACCGAATCCTGTGAAGCGATATGCTGCTGTCGTGACGGCGTTGGATGACGCGATAGGCCGGGTGTTAGGCGTTTTGGACGATAGCAGCCAGACGAAAGATACCTTTGTGTTTTTCTTTTCGGACAACGGTGCCTTCAAGTTAGGGCGGGCTGTCGACGTTGGTTCGAACGCCCCGCTACGAGGCGGTGGGGTCACATGTTGGGAAGGCGGCATACGGGTGCCGGCAATCGCACGGTGGCCTGATCACATTGAGGCAGGAACGGAGAACTCGGAGGTGCTGTGGACACCGGACTTAATGGTGGCTTGTTCGAAACTTAGCGGAGCGGAATTGCCGGCAGACCGTGACTTCGATGGTCTTGATCCGTTGCCCGCGCTGACGAGTGGCGCCCCAAGTCAGCATCGATCGCTGTACTTTGCGTTTCGGTCTCATGCCGCTTTGCGAATGGATGATTGGAAGATTGTGCGCGAGCGGAATGATGCCGCGTGGCAGCTTTACAACCTTCGAGAAGATGTTTCTGAGTCCAACGACTTGTCGGCCGTTCGAAAGAGCGTCTTGGAAGAATTGACGGCCGAGTTTGAGCGATGGCGGCGCGGATTTCCCAAGCAGTGATCAATTCAGACTATGATTTTGGTCTACCTCACTCGTGACCAGGTCAAGGATTAATTCATGCGAATGCGATGTTCATTGTTGGTGCTTTCAATTTGGCTGATGGCTCTTGCCGCCGTGGCGGAGAAGCCTGTCACCAGGAACGAGCCACTTTGGCCCAATGGAGCGCCAGGTTCAACCGAGACCGGCATTGGAGACGTGCCAGAGTTGATGTTCACTCAAGTAGAGTCCACCACACCAACGGCTGCAGTCGTCATTCTTCCAGGTGGTGGCTACGGTGGTCATGCGATGGATCACGAAGGGTATCAGTTTGCGGAGTGGTTCAAGTCGATGGGCGTGACATCCGCGATTTGCACCTATCGACTACGAGGAAAAGGCAATCGCGGCAAAGGATATGGGCATCCTTATCCGATGCAGGATGCTCAGCGAGCCATTCAAACTTTGCGGTCGCGGGCGAAAGAACTGAACATCGACCCGGAACGAGTCGGTGTCATCGGGTTCTCAGCCGGAGGCCATTTGTGCTCAACAGTGTCGACGCACTTCAGCGACGGAGTGGCTGATGCTGAAGACCCAATTGCCCGTGTTTCTTCAAGGCCTGATTTTGCGATCTTGTGTTACCCCGTGATCTCGTTGGGGAAACCTCATACTCACAAGGGGAGTCAACGAAATCTATTGGGTGAGAACCCGGACGTGAAGTTGATCGAGTTCTTGTCGAACGAACTTCAGGTTAGCGAACGAACACCGCCAACATTTTTGTTTCATACCGTCGAAGACAAAGCTGTGCCGATAGAAAATGCTATTGAGTACTTTTCTGCATGTCGAGGGCATGGTGTGCCGATTGAGATGCATGTGTTCCCAAACGGTCGACACGGTTTGGGGCTGGCCAAGGACACGCCTGGCGCATCTGTCTGGCCCGACCTGTGTGCCGATTGGTTGCGCCGGATCGGAGTTGTAGAGTAATCAGTGCGATCGACGGATTCACTCTGGAGTTCGTACTAAGCAGTTGCGAACAGGCGTCCGCGTTCACGTGGTGTCTGTTGATGAGCGGGACGATCCACAGCAGCGGTTCCTGCAAAACCATCATCAGGACGCTCGCGTTCGATCGACTCTAAAGTGTTCGCAAACATCTTCTTTGAGTCGCCCAGACAAGCTGCGGTTAGTTCGCGAACCTCTTCAGGATCGGTCACTTCCGCGAGCGTTTGCATCCCATTGGTCGTTTGAGAAACGACCAGGATGCGACTACCGCAGCGAAGCATCGAGATTCGAGTGCGAGAATCGATCTGCGTGCTGCCAAGACTTTGCAACACATCTTTCGGGATTGCACCAACGCCTAGCGTGCGCGATCCATACTTGCGGGTCAGCCACACCAGTCCTGCGAATAGTCCTAGTACAACTGCCAGGCTTGAGGTCACTGTCACAGCGGGACCGGCAACCTTACTCGAAGCAGTTTCGGCATCTGAACTGTTCGCGCTGGTTTGAGTTCTGGGCGCGAGCGATGGGAAGCCCAGGTTGGCAGGCTTGGAGTTCGCTGCTTTCCTGGGCTCAGGAGTGGACGCTGGATTCGACGTAACCACGGCACGCTGACCCCGCGATAGGATCAGGTGCTCCTGGCCAATCGCTAAGCTCGGAAGCATGCATAGGCAAAGAAACGCGAGGGCGGAGTATCGAGCGTGCATCGTTGAGGTTCTCCGTATAGACAATGATCCGTCCCCTGCCCTGCTCCCAAACTTTGGAGTCAGGCACCTACCAGTTCTGTTACACGTATACAGAAGTTGTCGTTCATCACCAAGACTTCTCCGCGAGCGACGAGTTTGCCGTTCACGAATACGTCGACTGGGTCACCTGCGAGCTTATCGAGCGCGACGACGGAACCGCCTCTCAAGTCCAGGACTTCTTCCAGACGCATTTCGGTTCGACCAAGTTCGATGCGGAGATCCATTTCGACCTCGCCAAGCAAGTCGATTGGCTGGCGAAGATTTGAATCGGAATCAGGCGAAAGGTCGTTCAGACTGAAGGCCGCCGGTTTGGCTTCGGTCGATACTGTGTTACCTGTAGCCTGCTCGAGTGAGTCCGTTGCATGGTCCAAGAGTGCTTCAATGTCATCCGTATTCAAGCCGTCGCTGGCTTCGGTGGAAGCGTCTACGTCAGCGGTCTGTTGGGCAACGTCCGCCTTCGGTTCATCTTCTTGGTTTTCGTCTGCTGGATCAGCCAAGTGAGTGTCCTTCCATGGACCACAAAAACATCATCGACGAAGTTTCACGCATGGAGTTTCCCGCGCGTGAGAGTTGAGCAGGTCGACTTATTGTTCAATGAGTTGGTAACTCTTGAAACCAATACCCAAAAGCAGGTCGTCTTCCAATAGATGATTGCACTCCGTCAGGATTCGCCGCTCGAGCAAACCCAGGTTGTTTTCGTTCAGTTCCTCTAAGGCACTGTTGCGAATCTTCATGCGGATTGCATGACGCAGGCGTCCTTCCTTGCTTTCAAATTCGGAACTCATCAACTCGTGGTTCTTTTTGCGGATCAAGCCATAGAGATTGATCTCGACCCGATAAGTGCGTTCGGTATCGATAGGGCTGAAAGCTTCGCCATACATGCCCAAGGCGAATTCCTTGACCATGTTTTCGTCAGATTCCTGCTCCTCGGCTGCCGCAGCACCGTCCTGTACTGACTTGATCAGTTTGGCTTCAGCCAGGGCGCTAACTTCTTCGGCGCTGGGGACCAAAAAGAAGAACATTGCGGTTTCCATCAGTACGACCATTGCGACAAACGCGATGATCAAACCTTTTCCACCGCCGCCGCTAGCGGCGGCTTCGGCTGGAGTTTCTTCGGTTTCTGGTGCTTCTGCTTCGTCAGCCATTATGGATTCTCCCCATTTACATCATCCGTAAGGATTGTCGCCGCTCTTCGTTCATCGGCGGTTCCACGCAAATCCTCGACTGTTTCGTCCAGCATGAAAACTTCCACGCGTGAATTCCTGGCGATCGCGCTACTTCCGCCGGTCCGGCTCATGGGTTCGCTATCGCCAGCCGACGAGATTCGGAAGCGATTTTCCTGTAGCCCCTCTTTCTCGACCAATAGTCGTCGAACATTCATCGATCGACGCATTGCCAGCAAAACCGCTTCGTCCGTCCCTTCGGTACGGGCAGCAAATTCTGCTGATACGTGACCGCGAATCTCAATTTTATGTGGCTTGCCTCGCAACTCAGCCGCCAACTGCTCGATGATAGCAATGGCAGATCTTGTGACGCGGTCAGACCCCAATTCAAATACCACGACTGAACCTACGGCCGTGGTTTGCCCCGGGCGTACGATTCGAACTTGCGGTTCTTCTCCGTGCGGTGCCTTCTCTGGCACGCCACCGGTGGAAGTGTCCTTCTTCTTGGCACGTCCCGTTGTCGCAATTGGTGTGAACGCAGTACTTCGTGGTCGTGTTTCGCCGGGTGCCAGCGAATCCATCGATTTGGAGTACCCGAATTGTTGTTGAATCGAATCGACAAGTGCTTGGTACGTTTCTTCTTCCTTGATTTCGCTAAGCGAGACCAACATGATAAAAAACGTCAGCAGCAAACTCATCATATCGCCAAACGTGACAACCCATTCCGGAATGCCGATTTCTTCATCTTCTTCTTGTTCCATTGTTCTTACTCAGCGTCACGTTGTTTGGGTGGCAGGAACGTTCGAAGTTTCTGATCGATTGCACGTGGGCTTTCGCCCGACTGGATCGCCATCACACCTCGGATAGCGATTTCAAACGTGATCATTTCGTTTCGGTTGAGAAGGCCGAGTTTTTCAGCGAATGGCGAGAAGAAAACGTTGGCCACGATCGCACCGTAGAGCGTCGTGATCAGAGCCACCGCCATACCAGCACCAATGCCCGATGGATCACTCATATCTTGAAGCATCATGATCAGACCCATCAGAGTTCCGATCATCCCGTATGCAGGAGCGAAACGACCGAGTTGGTCCATGATGGCTTTTCCCTCCTTGTGTCGAGCTCCAATGGCTTCCACTTCGGTTCGGAGGACTTCTTCGACGACGTCAGGCGTGCTGCCGTCGACGGCCATTTGAATTCCTGTCTTAACCAAGGGATTCTCGATGTCTGCGACTTTTGATTCCAAAGCCAGCAGTCCGTCGCGTCGAGCCGTTTCGGCAAGCTCAACGACTTGCTTGATCAAGCTCAAGCGATCTTCACCTTTGTTCAGTAAGACCTTTAAGGCCACTAGAGGTGACTTCAACATGCTGCCCAGTGGGAAGCAGATCAACGCTGCGGCAACAGCACCACCGATAACAACCAGTCCTGACGGCACATCAATGAAGGCCGAGAATGGTGCATTTCCGAGTGCGATCGACGCGAGGATCAGGCCTAGGGCGAGAATCAGGCCGATGAGACTGGCAATATCCATGATTCAATTCTGTTCGTTTAGTGAGTGTTTCTTAGATCGTTGCCTGCCATCGAAGATGGACCAGAAACGGATGGCATTGGCATGAAGTGCTTGTGCTGTTGATACTCAACGGCTCGCTGAATCACTTCATCCATCGACTCGGACACGACAATTCGATCGCCGTTGGTGAGGGTGATGAAAGTATCAGGCCGCAATTCGACATATCGAATCAGATCGGCGTTCAGAACGAATGCCTCGCCATCGAGTCGAGTCAACTTGATCATCAGAAATTCCCCAGTGTGCTACGGCTTCCACGGTGTGGACGCATCAAATGCACGTCGGGGGCGATATGTGATCGAGATCCCAACGTCCTTGAAGGCTAGGACACGTTGAGCGTCTGAGACGGAGGTGGTGAAAAAGAAACAACACACACTCTAGACATCCCGATCATTGCGCCGCATACAACCGCTACAGACGTTACGACGCTTCAGCTGAAAACCGTATTACTCCCGGCGGGGACGGTAAAGGTCCAAGTCGTCGCGTCCTGCTAACAGGGCAAATACTTTGACGACTTCTTGGAGGCCACCCAGAAACTGAATTTCTGCGTCGTCAGCCGGTTCGTATTGGCCAATTTGAAAAAGGTACGCCGCAGGAACCTCAAAGCCAAATTGAATCTCGGCATTTGACTGTCCTAGTAGAATCACGGCTTCGACATCGAGTGTTTCGGTTTGTTCGCCTTGTTGAAGGCTCAGTCGAAAATCTGGAGGAATGCCTTCGATCACTTCCTCGTCATTGTCGGGTTCAATGGCGACGAATGTGATCTCCGAAACTCGCGCGGGCATGCGCAGACGCCCCCGCAGCAAATCGGTTTCACACAACGGAATCAATGCTTCGTGAATCCAGTCATTAACGGTGGTGGGGAGTGTTTCATCGCTCGAGGTTGAATCCTGTTGTGCCCGCAATGCCATGCGAGCGAGCGGCGAAAGCGAGCGAGCGGGCAGGACTGGTAGCGGCTGGTCAGTTTGGCCAAGTCTCTTGTGCTCGATCCCGACGGCTTCGATCAGCGTGACGTCGTATCCCAAGTATCTTCCGTACAAAGCGGCTTCTATTCCAAGGACATTTGCTCCTATGACGGCAATGGAGCCTGGTGGGTCCAGTGTCATCGCATCATCTGCTGGTTCGTTTGGGTCATTCATCGATTGAGCGGTTCTCGGTTCTGGCGGACTGTTGTTTGCCAACGCGAAACGGTTCGAGGCTGATGGCGGGACGTTTGCCTGTGATTTGGTCGGCCAGCGTGGTTGCAGTTCCTGGCGACAAATGCAATCCACTTCGAAAGTGACCAGACGCAACATAGAGTTTTTGTTGATCAGGGACACGACCGATCATTGGAAATCCATCGAAGGTCATTGGGCGTAGCCCTGACCAACTCTTGACTTCTGTTGCTGCTGCTAAGCCAGGCACAAGGTCGCATGCAAACTGACGCAGTGAATCGATGGCGGATTGAGTCTCTCCCAACTCGAATCCAACTTCTTCTTCGCACGATCCAACAAGCGTGTGACCATCATCGCGACAGAGTATGTATCGTTGGCCTACATTGATGACGCTATTCAGGAGCGGCGCGTCCGTCTTTAATAACAACATCTGGCCACGAATCGGCACGATGCTGCTAGCTAAACGAAGTCTTTCCGCTACCAGGCCCGACCAGGCGCCACCGCAAACGATGACACAGTCCGACGGTCTCCATCGACCATCAATCAGGATTTCGCAGCCACGAGGCGTTTCATGCAAATCTGTCACGCTTGAGTGCTCGTGTATCTCAACTCCGTGCGATAGGCATGCAGCACGAAGTGCCTGCAGGTATCGAGGTGGACGGATTTGACATTCGTCGGGTGTCCACCAAGCCGTCGCATCGGTTCGCGATGCCCATTGCCGTAACGCCGGTTCGCGGCTCGCAAGCAAAGACGAATCGAGCTGTTCGCACTCAATTCCCAATGTTTGCCAATAGCCGGTCATGCCATGCATGGACGCGCGCTCGCCAACGGTTTCTGCCAAGTACCAACCGCCACAACGACGGAAACCACAATCCATTTTTGTGGAAGACTCGAGTTCGGCAACCCAGCTTGGAAATAGTTGATGGCTGAGACCGCGTAGTTGGTCGATCGGGTCAGTTGCATTACGAAAATTTGCGGGCGGCAAGATTCCGGCGGCCGACCATGAAGTTGCCTGACCGACTCGACCGCGGTCAAAAACGGAGACTTGAAGCCCTCGTCGGACTAGTTCCCATGCAATGCTAAGTCCCACTGCACCGCCACCGACGATCGACGCGTGCTGGCTCATAGCGTCTCACCCTTCTCGAGGCCGAGGATCGTCTCAAGTTCTTGGCGAAGTCGGCTCGGAACGTCGGCTGAGACGAACAAATTGCGAAGTTCAGAGATCGTATCGATGTCTTCACTTATCGATAGCTCCGCAAAGCTAAGTTCTGCTTCCCGCAATCGTCGGATTGTCGTGTCGAGAACTTCGTCTGTGCTCCAGTTGATTTCAGTGAACAAATGTTGGAGATCATGTCCCCGAGCATTCCATGATCCGCGCAAACCGATCAGGTAATACCCTCCATCGACCGCCGGTCCTAGCACTGCATCGTGGGTCAGCAGCAATTCGCTCGCTTCTACAATGACTCGACGACTCAGCAATGGGCAGTCTGTTCCGATCAAAATGGAACGTGAGTCTTCGGTTGGAAGGCTGCTCTCGAACCAACGCTGCATCCGTTCACCAAGATCACCGTCACCCTGCGGCATGATGTCCCAGTCAGAGTCCAGATGCCAAGACTCAAGGGCAGTGCGCAGGTCATCCAAACGCGAGTCTGGCGAAAACGAAATGACTCTGCGTCCGCCAGCAGTTGACAGAGAATCGCATAGATAACTGACAAACAGACGATGAACGGACGCTGCCTGGTCCATTCCCAGCGAACTGCCGAGCCGAGTCTTGACCTTTCCTGCTTCCCAAAACTTGGTCATCAAGCCTAGGGTTACTGGAGCGGTGGTGGGGCAAGGGGCTGGCAAGGAAATTGGATCGAATTCTTCAGTGACAGGTTCGGGTTGTAACGGCACGTTGCTGGGAGATTAACGTCGCAAAGTGCAGCGATTACGACTAAAATGAGACCGTGAATGGTTGCTTGGTTGAACTACCAAACCGATTCGGACGTGACGGACATTTTCTGAAATGTGCCACCGTCCAATTAACCATCCACGCTAAACCTGTTATCTTCTCACAATATCGCACGATTCTCCATGGGGTCATGGTCGGCAGCCCATGTCGCAGCAAAAGCTCACATCCGAACGCTTTCTCCAGATGGTCCGCAAGAGTGGCCTTGTGGAAACTCCTGCGTTGGAGAAGTTTGAGAAGAAGGTTCGGGAGAAGCTACAAGGGACGTTGCCTGAAAACCCTCGCAAGCTGGCGAACGTCTTCAAGAAAGAGGGCATTCTTACAGAGTGGCACATCGAAAAGCTGCTGACTGGGAAGTACAAGGGATTCTTCCTGGGCAAGTACAAATTGCTTGGGCACATCGGCACTGGCGGAATGAGCAGTGTGTACTTAGCTGAGCACTTGCGGATGGGCGATAAGCGTGCCATCAAGGTGCTTCCCAAGAGTCGCGTTCGCGATGCGACTTATTTGGCGAGATTTCAGTTGGAAGCCAAAGCGATCGCATCGCTCAATCATCCCAACATTGTGTTGGCCTACGACATCGACAACGAAGACGATGTGCATTACATCGTGATGGAATATGTCGACGGCGATGATCTTCAACAATTGGTCAAGCGTGAAGGTGCGCTTGATTTCTCGACGGCAGCAGGAGTGATTGCACAGGCAGCTCGCGGACTTGAGCACGCACATTCCAAAGGCGTCATTCATCGCGACGTGAAGCCCGCCAACTTATTGATCGATCAGAATGGCATCGTTCGGTTATTGGACATGGGGTTGGCGCTTGTCGCAGCAGGGGATGATGAGTCTCTTACAGTTGCCAACAACGAGAATGTTTTGGGAACGGCAGATTATCTGGCGCCGGAACAGGCTCTCAATAGTCATACGGTCGATCATCGGGCCGACATCTACGGATTGGGATGCACTTTCTACTTTTTGTTAACTGGCAAGCCGCCGTTCAGTGACGGAACGCTTGCGCAACGCATTGCCAAACATCAGACCGAGATGCCTAGCAATGTTCGGAAACATCGACCGGATTGCCCAGGTGAGCTGGAAGGCATTTGCGTCAAGATGATTCAAAAAGACCCACGCTATCGATATCAGTCTTCCGCGGATGTTGCCGAGGTGCTGGAGGCATTTGTCGCGAAGGTCCCTAAAGGAGCTCGAGTTACTTCTGGATTGGGGGCTGCGCCTGAGTTCGAGATGGACGATGGATCTTCGTCCATTTCGCTAGACCGTGATGACGATCGCTCGGGAACTGGCGGAGGTGACACGATCACCAACAAGAATGATGAAACGTTGGCAAATGCTCGCGGTGAATTGGTGCGTGGGAAAGGAATCAGTTCAAGTGATAGTGGTCGCTTGGTGAACGTGCGGCAGAAGGTCGACATCGTGGATGGAAGTTTCTTAGATCTGCAAGTCGAGTCCGGTTATCGAGCGAATTCAAAGATCTCGCGAGAGAATGCGGATCCCGATGCAGCCGCCAAGAAACCGAATCAAGAGACGGCTCGAACGGCTGGAACATCTAGTGTTCACATTGGCTTCGACTCGGACGTCTATCGTGGATCCTCCCGAAGCGGCCGTTCGTCCGCTTCAGGCGGGCGGAAAGGTCTGGATCCAATGTTGTTGGGAGCTTTGATCACTGCTTTGGTGATCATTGCCGTATTCGTGGGTTACTATCTGGCGAAAGTGACAAGCTAGTCACTTGTGACGCAGCCAAGCTTTCAAGCTAAACCTAGGCCTCATCCCAATGACCAATGTCGTCCTCGACAGGCCCTACGAGTTCATTCCGCCACATCGCGGAAACTTCTGGCCTAGCTTCATTCAGACGTTTCGGATTGTTGATAAGTACCTCAAACGCAAGGAGGGTGTGGTTGGGTACGAATGTCGGGGGCTAGAGCACTTCAAGGCATCCGTTGATCGCGGTGATGGAATCCTGTTGGCACCGAATCACTGTCGCTACGCTGATCCGCTCGTGTTGGGGTGGCCTGCTCGCGAAATTTCCGTGCATCTCTATGCGATGGCGTCTTGGCACCTGTTCAACAAAGGCAGGTTTGATTCGTTCGCAATCACGAAAATGGGCGGCTTCAGCGTCAATCGCGAGGGCTTGGACCGTCAGTCGCTCGAAACCGCCATCAACGCCATCGCCGGCGCTGAACGCCCGTTGGTTTTGTTTCCCGAGGGAACGACCAATCGCACCAACGATGTCCTGAAGCCATTGCTGGATGGCGTCGCCTTCATCGCCCGGTCAGCCGCTCGGAAGCGAGCAAAGGCCGGCGGACAGGTCGTCATGCATCCAATTGCATTGAAGTACTTGTGCGTTGGCGATGTGCACGAGTGGGCACACTCGCAACTACAAAAGATCGAAGATCGATTGGGATGGAGACTTTCGATCGATAAGTCCTCAAAAGGAATCCTCGATCGCACAGTGCGGCTTGCCGAAGGTCTGTTGTGCTTGAAAGAGATTGAGTACTTCGGCGAATCCAAGTCCGGTGATCTTCCTTCGCGACGCGATCGTTTGATTCAACACACCTTGGCGTCGACCGAGTCCCGATTGGGAATCGAAACCACAGAGGAAAATGTGCGTTCCCGCGTGCGAACGATACGGACAGCCGTCGTCACGCAGTTTTTCCAAACTCAAGATGCGTCTGAGCATTTTCGGCTCCGAGCGGATGTGGTTGCAGCCGAACTTGCTCAGGAACTCCTGTCCTATCCCGATTGCTACCTGCTGGCTGACCAAGTGACCGACACGAGAATCGTTGAAACGATTCAGCGGATGCAAGAAAATCTGTGGGGCAAAGCGGATGTCTCGATTCCTTTGCGTGTTGTCGTTCAGTTCGACGAACCAGTGGTTGTTCCACCCGAAAAAGCTCCACGGGGTCAGACCGATCCATTGATGAGCGGGCTCGAAACGGCACTAAATCGAATGTTGGCTAGCCTTTCCGAAGAGGCGAACCCTTTGCTGGATGCGTAGAATGTAAAATGTTGCCAGGTGTCAGCCGACTCATCTGAACGGGTTTGCCTCAGCCTCTTTGACCGTTTACTCAATGCGACTTCGAGGGTTCTAGATGATCATTGGCGTGCCCACCGAAGTGAAAACGGACGAGTACCGTGTGGCGATGCTGCCGGTTGGTGTGGAAGAGTTGGTGACCCGCGGACATCGCGTTGTCGTGCAGGCGGGGGCAGGTTTGGGATCGGGGCTGGCTGACCACGACTATCTTCGCGCTGGTGCAGAAATGGCTGCCAGTGGCGCCGATGTCTTTTCCCAAGCCGAATTGATTGTCAAAGTCAAAGAACCACAGCCTGAGGAATATGACCACATTCGAGCTGACCAACTGCTGTTCACATACTTTCACTTTGCTGCCAGTCGTTCTTTGACCGATGCGATGATTGAGTCAGGTGCAACCTGCCTCGCCTACGAAACCTTGCGAGACCAGAACGGTCGTTTGCCACTGCTGACGCCGATGAGTGAAGTGGCAGGTCGAATGAGTATTCAGCAAGGTGCCAAGTACCTAGAGAAGCCCCAGATGGGCCGCGGGATCTTACTTGGCGGAGTGCCCGGCGTCGCACCTGCCCACATCACGATACTTGGCGGCGGCGTTGTGGGAGCGAACGCAGCTCGGATCGCCGCGGGTTTCCAGGCCGATGTTGCAATCCTGGACGTGAACTTGGATCGCTTGCGGTACCTTGACGATGTGATGCCCGCCAACGTGAACACCTTGTATAGCGATCGCCATACGATTTTGGAGCAGATCGAACGCGCTGACTTGGTAATTGGTTCCGTGTTGATTCCCGGGGCCAGGGCTCCGCAACTTGTGCGAGCCGAAGACTTGAGGCGAATGAAAGCGGGCAGTGTGGTCATCGATGTCGCTGTCGATCAAGGAGGCTGCATTGAAACCAGTCGACCCACTACTCACAGCGAGCCGACCTACCTTGTCGAAGAAGTCCTGCATTACTGCGTCGCCAACATGCCGGGTGCAGTTGGACGTACAAGTACGTTCGCCTTGTGTAACGCGACTTTGAGCTGGGTGCTGAAGTTAGCTGAGATGGGAGTCGATGGCGTGATTGCCGAGAACGGTCCCATGCAGGGCGCGATCAACGTGTATCGAGGGAAGGTGACGAATTCTGGCGTGGCAGCAGCCTTCAGCATGCCGTTTGTTCAGCTGTGATCTAAGTCTGCGTTTGCGAGACATGCTTCATTTGGGCTTGGCAATCAGCCGCAGTTTTCCCCAGGTCGTTTCTAATTGGTCGACCTCAAAAAAACGTTGAATCGACTGCAGGATTGACTCGGGTTGGCCAAGCCATTGTTCATACGTGACTCGCTCGTGATCGGTCATCGCAGCCAACGCATCTCCCTTCGCGTAGATCTTTCGCATCCATGGCTGTTCGACGACGAAGTGAACGAAGGTAAGAAACGGCGTTGACCATGGTTCGACGACGTAGAATCGTCCGGTGGGTTTGACGATTCGGCTGACTTCCGCCAAGACCGCGTCCAGGTCTTCCGGTAAGGTTGGGAGATGGTGAAGGCCACCCTGAACGATGGCGGCATCAAACGAATCGTTCTCGAACGGCAACTCGCGACAATCTGCCAAGTGCAGTGTTGCCGGGCCGCGATACTTCTGAAGCAAGCTCTCCGACAGATCGACACCCTCGACATTGGTTAGGCCAAGTTGGCTCAGGGCATGAAGTCCTCCGCCACGTCCACAAAACAACTCCACCATTCGGATGTCTTTGGAAGCTTCATTGAGCCCGAAAGCGTTTAGTCTGCCAACGAACTTCTGGATCTCTTCCTCTGGCGTCTCAAATCGCTCGTAGGCAGCTTCCCATTCGGGATCACAGCAGATCTCGCCGGCTTCGATATGTCGGATGATCTTTGGAAGTGTATCGCTGGAAGAATTCATCAAACCCTATCCTTGATGCTGCTGTGATTGGTTCCCCGGTGCATTTTTAGTACGCCCGCCATCAAAGCTGCCATGGCAGTCTGAAAGCCGATCGCGACGAAAGTGACGCCAGGAACAACTAAACGCATCGTGTAGGGATAGTGGAGTGGTCCAAAGTCGAGTTGCCACCACTTCACAATCACTGTGCCTACTAGAGCGACGCCAATCACAGTTAGCCCAATTCCAAACGCCAAGCCCTTTTCGACGGTTAGCTTCTCCAGTTGCTGATGAGGCGGCATCATGCCTTCGCGTGCTGCGAAAATTCGAGCGAGCGTTGCCATCAGAATTGCTTGCCAGCCAAGTAGTCCGGCCAGACTGGCGACTAACAATGTGTGAACATCCAGCGCGGCGCCAAAGACTCTTACCTGCGGAATCGCCAGAGCGTAGCCAAGAAGTGCAATCGCAATCAGCAGCAGTCCAGGGCGAAAGAATGTCCATTTGGGGCTGAAGACCAAGAACAGCCGCAGCGTTCTCCAGCCATCGCGAAACGTTCTTAAGTGTGGGCCGTGTTCTTGTCGTCCATCTGGATGCAGCGTGATCGGAACCTGGCTCATCGAAGCGCCGTATAGGCCACTCTTGATGATCATCTCCGTCGCGAACTCCATGCCAGGCGAACGCAGGTCGAGTCGGTCGTACAACTCGCGTTTGAAGCCCCGCATACCACAGTAAACGTCGTTGATTGGGATGCGAAACATCTGTCTGACGAGCCAAGACAAAATCGGATTACCGATCCAGCGATGCAGGAACGGCATCGCGCCCGGCATCACGCGTCCGCCCCCACGAGGCAATCGGCAACCTTGTACTAGGTCGTGATCCTCCCGAAGCTTCTCAACGAACTTCGGGACTTCTAGGAAATCGTAGCTGTCATCCGCGTCCCCCATGATCACGTACTTGCCGCGACTCGACTCGATGCCACCCATCAGGGCTGCACCGTAGCCCGGTTCAGAGACATCAACGGTTCGGGCACCAAGTGATTCCGCGATCGCCTTGGAGTCATCCGTACTGCCATTGTCAGCCAGGACCACTTCCCCATGGATCCCCGCTTCTCGCATCGCTCGAATGGCTTTCTCAACACATACCCCTACCGTGTCGGCTTCATTCAAGCAGGGCATCACGACAGAAAGCTCTAGAGAATCATTCATTTCTGCCATACGCGGCAACCGTGTTGAGAGTTCGTTTTCTAAGTACGTCAGTATCCAACGCTCACCCTATCTACGCGAACATGTCGAACCAATGACTCGACTATCGCAGATGCTCATTCAAAAACGAGATGGCTTCGGACCAAACCTTCTCGTTGACCGATTTTGCCCCAGCGATTCCGTGTCCACCGGTGGGCAGGATCAAGAGCTGGCAAGTCAGACCCTGGCTTTGCATGGCTGCGTGCATCTGAAGGGCTTGCTCGTGCGGGACCACTTTATCGGTTTTCGAGTGGATCAGCAGTAGTGGCGGATCATCGCTAGAAAGATGGTTGATCGGCGACGCGTCTTTCCACTTGGTGCTTTCAGTCGAGAACTTTTCGCCAACCCACTCTCCGTTCGTTCGCCGCTTCTTCGCGAGATCGTGCTGCTGGTGACCTCCTTCCCGTAACCGAGAGACGAAATCGTAGACGCCAGCGAAACATGCTGCGGCTTGAATTCGGCTTGAAGTGTTCGCAGTCTTGCTCTGCCCTTCCATTGCTTCGACTCCGCCGGTTGTTCCTAGCAACGCCGCAAGGTGCCCTCCCGCCGATTGGCCCATTGCTCCGATGTGCTCTGCATCGATGCCGAACGTGGCTGCGTTCGCGCGGATAAATCGAACTGCAGACTTGCAATCATGAATCGTTGCCAAATACTGATCGTCCGGTGTTCCGCGATAGCTGATGCAGGCTGCAGCAAACCCCTGTGTCGCGAGATATGCTGAGTAACTTGCGAAGGCTTCCTTCCCGCGAGCGCGGAACCCGCCGCCAGCGATCATCACCACGCAGGGCACGCTTGATTCGGATTTTACGGGCAGGTAGAGATCCAGCAGGAGCTGCGGTTGATCTCGCGCTGTGAAACAGAGGTTTTCGTGGATCCTGACTCTTGAGAATTCCGCGACGTCCGTCCCAAGGTTTGCGAACTTGTTGGCAAATTCGGATGCCTTCTGGGCCGAAAGTAGCGTCGGATTCTCTGCCGAGGCCGTGGAGCCGACTAGAAACGAACAGAGAAAGGCCACGTAGAGTCTTGAGTCAGAGTTCATCAGAATGCCGTTGGTTTGAGCGGAGTCGGCGATTCTAGTCACTTACGGGATGCTCGTCGCGAAGTAGGAGTCTCCGGTTCATTCTGTTTGGTGTAAAATTGGAACTTCCTTCCTCCTCCTCCAAATGACGAAGACATGCGGGCCTGCCTCTCCATTTGTTTCGTCAGCGTCGTGCTCTTGTCGGCGGTCATTGTTGGATGCCGTCGACCTATCCCACAAGAGTCTGCTGAAACACAGCGTGCGCGAGAGATGGCCGACCGCAAAGCAGCAGCCGAGTTTCTCGAAGAAGACGGGCAGATGGATTGGCGAAAACGTGTTGACGCTGCATTTGAGGCGCTCGAGCAAGCGAAATCGGATCGTCGCTGGGGCCGCAACGAGAGCGCCCTCGAGAACGCATTGAAAGCTGCACAGTTGATGCCCCCGGCAAGCAAAGATTTTGACACCCCGCCCTCCCCCGCTGGATCGTCGAACGAGAAACGTGATGGCAACTCGAAAGAGATGACCGGTTCGGAGCAGAGAGGCGACGTGAAGACAGATGCTCGTTTGGCAGACGAGTCGGGCAGTGAGGACACCGCCACACAAACTGGCGAAGATGCGAATTCCGAGCTTCAAGTTAGTAACGCAGAAGTCGTTGAGCTCAGGGGGACGCTTGAAGATTTACTGGAATCGCTGGACGGTAAAGCCGGACGCGGTTCGGGGCGATCTCGGTCTGGATTGAGTTTTGAAACTGATGCGATCGAGATTCGGTAGATGATGCAACGAACCTCCGATCCGAGCCTGCACCGACTTCAGCAGGCCCTTGAAACCAACGCGTCTCGTGAGGACGTCGTTGCCGCTCTGGAGGCCGCTGAGTCTCTCGGCGATCAGTTGCCACCGTTGTTGGCGTACCGGGCGAAAGAACGCATCGATGCAGAGCGATTTCTGGGACGCCGCAAGATTGCTTTCGGTGTCGCCTGTTCGTTGTTTGTTTTTCTGTGTGCCATTTCGAGTGTCGGATTGACGACCGTGATGCAGTTGCGATCTCACAATCACGATCGGGCGGACTTTCAGAGTCTGTTGGACGGTGAGTCTTGGGAAGATGCACAGGCCTTTCTTGATTCCTTGGACGAAACCACCCGTTCAAGTCAGGTGTTTGCCGAGGGGCAGCGATTCATCGATCAACAATTGGAGCTTGAACGAGCGCGGCGAGCGGAATTTGACGAACTCTTGATAAGGCTGCGTGCGAGCACCGGCGAATTGGATGAAGAGTTGGTGAGTCGGATCAACGAACTCGCTCGCACGGAAGAGGAGGAGTCCGCCGCCGCCGAGATGTCCGCCAGGGTTGATGAACAGGATCTGCAGCAGAAAGCCAACCGTGTCGAAGGCCAAACACTGGATTTTCAAAGTTTGCAGAAAGAAGTGGACCGCTTCTTTGCTTCTGAATCCGAGTCACTTAGCAGTGATGCAAGAACAGCTCGAATGCAGGATCTTCGACAGAAACTCCAGCAGTTCGTTTCCGACAACCATCTTTCGAACCCTGAACTGAGTGAGGCAGCCAAGCAAACCGCAGCGCTCTTGGTGCGTGAGAACAAACGTGCTCAGACGCAAACGGAAAAACAGAAACTTGTCGACGCCATTACGGATTCGGTCGGAGACAAGACTCAGTTTCTGAGACAGGTCAGTCACTTCGTACGAACGTTTCCGGATGATTCCATGTCGGATGCCCTGACTGAGTTGGTTGAGAATCATAAGGTCATGGATGCCACGCAAGCGTGGATTGATGTCTTGGATCACCCAGCATTTCGGCAGCCATCAACGGCTCAAAGCGAGAGTGCTGAAAATTGGATCGCTGCGATTGGACATGCTGAATCACTTCAGCCACGGCATCCGCTTTCGGATCAAGCGATGCAGTGGCGGGCGTCTTATGCCGCGATCGCGAAGCGAGACGCAGCGATAAAAGAACTTGCTCAGATGTTTGCGGACGAGCAGGCGGTTCGCCTATATAGGTATCCCGATGGAAGTGGCTGGATCTATTCTGACATGTCGCCAGATCGCGAGTCACGCACACCTCATGTGGTGGAGTACTTTTCGGACCTTGCGTTGAATCGCAAGACAAAGAACTTTGGCAGTCGCTTTCAGCAGCAAGTGAAGCCTCGCGTCAAGCTGGCTGGACATTCGGTGTATGCGAACAAGGCGAGTCAGGAAATTGTGGCAATGAAGGAAGCCGACTTTACTCCGTCGCTCTATCGACTGATCAGTCAACTCAGAACGTTGGAGGTTGGAACTGAGATCGATCCCATTCTTAAAGTGAATTGGTTGCGGGGACTTCTTCGGATTGGCGCCGAGGCAAGTGAACCGTTGAAAGCCGGTTTTGCAGACTGGGAATCCTCGCTTCAGGCGGAGGATTTTGATTGGAATGCGAATTGGATGTCTCCGGGGGATACTGATCCCGCGGTGGTAGAGTCAAGAATGAAGGCCATCTCGCTACTCAAGAGTTCAACGGATTGGGGCGAACGCGTCAGTCGGATGGGTGAGAGTTTTCGAGCGTTCCGTAGCCCGCGTCCAGAAGCACCGCGATGGGTGGGGTGGGTTGCGGAGGAAGGCGACCAATTTAGGGTTCAATTGTCTTCGGCGTCAAAAGAGCAGCTATTTGTGATCTCTCAACAGCCAGGTTCCGATCAGCCGTTGCTCGTGCCGCTTGATTCGTCGGGGTTGATCGTCGACAAGACGCTGCAAAGTGCGGGTGATCTTGTCTATACACGTGGCTCCACGGCGAGTTCGTCGACCGTCGCTCAACCCAATTAGGTCACTGATGGACGCACTCGTAAGTAAAGATCGATTGGTGTGGATGCGACGCGACATCGAGCGTCGTTTCGGATTTCGTGGTTCGCGGTACACACGGGTTGGCAGCGTGTTGCCAGCGATTCTGGCTGCAGCAGCGACAGTGCTGTTCTTTGGAGCGATGATCGGAATCGGTCACAATCCTTGGACGGATATGTTCACCGAGCGAGGTTGGACTCCCTACGTCATCGTGTTCTTTGCGATTTGGTCGTTGGCGATTTTGTTCTTCAAACGCAGCAAGCTCAATTTGCAGCGTCGAGCGTTGCAATTGGAGGTGGTTCCCGACGAAATGGATTTCGTGCTCTCGATGACAACCGTCGATGGCGTAGTACAACGTCTATACGAAGTCAGTGACGATCCGAAACGATTCGTCTTGCTGAACCGAATCTACGTCGGTCTCTCGAACTTGCGAAGCTTTGGCAGAGTCGTTGACTTAGGGGACAGTTTTCGAAGTCAAGCGGATCACGACGAGTCTGTGATGGAGACTAGTTTTACTGCCATTCGCGGGTTGGTGTGGGCAATCCCGATTCTTGGATTCGTGGGGACTGTGTCCGGTCTGTCCTATGCGATTGGCGGCTTCGGGCGAGTGCTCAGCCAGACGGAAGATCCGTCGCAGTTGATCGAGGCATTGAAAGGCGTAACAGGCGGATTGGCGACGGCTTTTGAAACGACGCTGCTGGCCTTGATAGCGGCACTTCTCGTGCAAATGTTGATGACCTTTCAGAAAAAGCGTGAAGAAGAGTTTCTGGATGAGTGCACCGACTACTGTCAACGCGAGGTGTTGAGTCGATTGAGGCTGGTATCGGATTCTGAAGCGAAAGCGATCTCAGAAGAAACGGTGCCTGAGAAACAAAGCGAAGCGAGGCCCAAGAAGCAGACGACTTCGCCGAAAAAGGCGAAGTCAATTCCTGTCGTTGAAGCCGCCAAACCTGATGCGGTGGAAGCTGAGTTGGTCGAAGAAGTGGTCGTGATCGATGACGTGGAAGTCATTGATGATTCGATTGACAAGGACGACTCTGAATTCAAGTGGGAGTGATTCGTCCATGGGACGCCGTCGCAACGACAACACACTGAATCTATTCGCGTTTCAAGACATCATCACCGGTGTTGCGGGAGTGATGTTGTTCATTCTGTTGTTGCTGGTCGTGCAGTTGACGCTACGAACTGCGATCGCGTCCACGGAAGTTTTGCAGGAGTCGTCATCGGCTGCGCCAATGGAAATGAGACCGGTAGATAGCGGTGAACGCTTGCAACAATTGCAGGAGCAGCTTCAGGCAATGCGGCAACAAGGGGCGGAGTTGCTTCGCGCGGATGGAACAAAGTTGGACGCGAGAATCGCAGCTGCCGAGAAAGAACTTGATGATTTGATGGATGCGAACGAATCACAGAAGACGGCAGCCCAAACGCTGGAGTCGCAGTTGGCTTCGAATGAGACGAGCGAGGAGCGAAAAGCAACTCTTAAAAAGAAGAGCGAACTTCAAAGCAAGTTGGAAGAGTTGGAGGAGGAACAGACCAGGCATGCTGGTGGGAAATTGGTTGCATTCAATGCCGAGTCTTCTGGCGTGCGCGATCTTTGGATCGTTGACATGCGTGGCACCAGTGCAGCGATTTTTGACGTTCGTTCGCCTCAGGCAGCACAGACCGTGACCTACGGGCGATTTGATCCAGCGATGAAAACAGCGATGGTCATTCGCAGTCGTCTCGCCGAGTTGACCAAGTCGCGCAATGTGGTTGTGCTGTTGCGACCTTCGGTTGCCGGGTCTGGCCCGGATCTACTTGACGCGTTTCGTAGCGCGGGGTTTCGTGTGGCGTTGGAGTTGTTAGACGAGGAAACTCAGGTGACCGCTCCCAGCGAGGTGCCGTGATGAGTCGCCGGAATAACTCAGAGGAACAGGATTCTCTCGATCTGCTGTTGGATACTGTGTCGAACGTGTTCGGGGGCGTGATGTTTCTCACGTTGCTGGCAGCACTGTTGATTTTGACTCGAGGCGCGGAAGCGATTGTGGAACCCGAGGTGGTCGTGGAACCGCCGACACCAACCGACGATCGATTGACTGCGCTCGAGATTCAGCAGGCCTCGACGGCGATCGCTTCTCAGCAGCAGATGCTCGATCGCCTGGATCCAGACGGTCAGATTGCAGACAAGGTGGATCGATTGGCGTCGATCAATGAGACGATTGCGTTGGCAAAGCGTCAAGTGCGACGAGCGGGCGCGTCGGTTGCTCAGCGGCAGCAGGCTCTGCAGGATCAGGTTGCCGGCGACTCGGAGCTAGAGCAGCAGATAGAGTCGCTACAGCAGGCAGTGGTGGAAAAGACAAAGCAAGTGAACGATGCTCGCTCCGAGTCCGAACGCACGGTTCGATTTCGTCCACTCTCTCGAAGTCAGTCCATCGAAGCCG
This sequence comes from Rubripirellula sp., assembly GCA_045110715.1. GTDB lineage: Bacteria > Planctomycetota > Planctomycetia > Pirellulales > Pirellulaceae > Rubripirellula. The sequence goes on along the minus strand of JBGCGI010000157.1, from coordinate 3,765 downwards.
TTGTGTTGCTTCGATACGGACGGATGTACATGCTCCATCAAGGTCCGTTCAGTGGCAGTATCAACCGAGACGAGTTTTACATTCTGGAATCGAAAGGCGGAGTCACCAGTATCACACCCAAACCGCATCGCGGAGCGATCGTTAATGCAAAAACGATCAGCAAACTGATGACAAAACTGACGCGTAGTTTTCCAGCTCGGCGATTCCATATCACGATCGCGGTCTGGGACGACTCGTTTACAGAGTTCAATCCTTTGAAGGACGCACTTAGTTCCGCGGGTTATCGCTATCGAACCCTAACCTGTGACAGCAGCACGCGGTTGTCCAACCAAGCTGCAGTCGATCCATTTGTGCAGTAGGAGGCAGCGATGGGTTTACCGTTTGGCGCTTGCTGGTGGGGGCGTAATAGCGACGTGCGGTGCGATCTTCAGACGCCGTCATTTCATTCTTCAACGAGGACGGCGGGCTTCTGCCGGCGTGAAAGAAGCACAGCGACCGCCGCGCCGATGGTCAACGCAATCAGCGGTTCGAGGACCATGCGATAGCGGTAGGCCGGTATTTCAAGGATCCCTGTGATGAACGCAAAGTAGGCGAGTATCATCGCAAACCAAACGCCATAAGGTCGCGTGCTCCGCCGGAACACCAGCACAACGACTGCTATCGCAAGCACTCCCAATAGAACGGTGTTCAACAGCACGGACTGACTCCACCGATAACGGAGAGCCCAGTCCACTGGAGGTGCCATGCGGAGCCAGGAGTGCTGGCCGTACAAAACATCATCTGCCCCGCCCTGCACCGGCAGGTCGGTTGCAGCGCATCGCCAAAAATTCACCACTCGACGAAAGGCTTTGTACGCAAACGGATTTCGGTTTGCTTCGAGGGCATCGAGAGAAACCCGTTTCATGAGCTGGTCCGCTTGCGGGTCGTTCAACCCAGAAGCGACAAGCCCCTTGGATACTGACCAAGTGTTTCTCCAGTTCTCAACCCCTACGTTGCTCAGTCGATTGCGAAGCCGGTTCGCTGCGTCGCTCTCGGGAAGCTCGAGCCCCGTGCCCGATCCATCTTGGAATGTGACAATCCAAATGTTGCGACCCACAAACTCAGTGAGAAACGGCTTGCCAAAAAGTGATTGGTTCCTCATGAGCCAAGGTGAGATGACGATTGCAATCGCCAACGCGGCAGCACCTAGGTGCATCAGTCGTTTTCCGAGTTTGACGCGGTGTGGGGAATCCTTGCCAATTCTCGCTCGCCTGCGCCAATGAACAAAAAGAACGAACAGAATGTGTGCTGGCCAAAGCAATAGCACGATGGGACGCGTCAATAAGGTGACGGCGAACGTGATACCGGCCCACACCGAACGACCGGTTGTCTCATGTTTCACAGCATCCAAGACTGCGAGTACGTTGAGCATCAGCAAGAATACAAACAGTGTTTCGGTTAGCACGGCGGCGGAGAACGTGAGCGCCGAAACCGCCGGCAGTGCAGCCAGAAGAGTCAGCGAAAACGCAGAAGGCAGTTTGGTTACACGCGCAGCAATTTTCCCAGCAATCACAATGGTTGCGAATGAGAGAAAGCCTTGTATGACCACGGTCGCCATCAGCGCGTACGAGCCGAAGATCAGCCGAATGATGGCCAGAAACCAGGGGTAGATCGGTGTGCGATAGGCGATCGGCTCGGAGAGTAGCAGAACATCTCCCGACATAACGACTGTACTCAGTCGCCAATATTGAGACGCGTCCAACTCAATCGACACGGGGCCACGAACTAACACCGCTCCGATTTTGGCAGCGGTGAGCGCGAGCAAGAGTACGAGCAGGATTCTTTTCAAATGACATTCGGCGCAAGCGTAGACAGATTTGCGTTACAGCTATCAGTGTAACCGGCCTCGCGCTGAACGTTGACATGAATCATCTTCCTGTCGCAGTGCTCGAAATTCCGTAGTATCGATTCTTGAATGTATTGGTGTACTTTATTTTGCGAACCGAATTGCCGTGACGCGGATTTTCGATCTGGTAGAAGACTTCTCTGCTGAAATGTGAGTAGGAGTAGATTGTGGCTTCCCAGCTTCGGATCAAATCATGATGAGGCGTGTACTTGGTGAAGATGCGTTCTTCGACTTGGGCATGAAACTTCTGCACGTTCTTCCATTCGCTAATCAGCCGGTTTTGATGCCGAGGATTCTTAGCGGCCAACCGTAATCGCTTCGCGGCAGTTTCGAGGCGTCCTACCAGTTGCTCGTCGTTTCGATCGATGCCACGAACTTGGGAGACAAGTCGGTCGAAGACTTTCACGTCCAATTCGTACTGACACGCGAGTTCGTAGAAAGGGGCTTTTTGAGCAGCCTGTGTTTCGCTGACGAATGCGAAGCCGAAAGTTATAAGTGCACAAACGGTCAGCTTTCTCATGATGTGAATTCCTTTGGAAAGAAGCGGGAGACTCATTTCCGGAGGTGCATCCAGCATGCCAGCATCATCGGGTGAATCGCATTATTCAGAAGACTGCACAATCGCCGATTCAAATAGTTCCGTGACGCTGTTTGAGCGAGCACGGTAGATGTTCGAGTGTGTTCAGTTTGATCTCCGGCGTGATCAGAGCGACTCAGGTTAGCGTCTCTTGCGGAGCTTCTTTTTATCGCGACGGTTCTTTTTCTTGGCCTGGTACTTGGCCTTCGCTTTTGCCTTTCCCGATGGTGGTGCCTTCAGGTGGCTTGCCGAACCTTCCCGGCGGGCGGTTTGGTTCTTGACGACAGTTAAGAACAACTGACGTTCGTGCAAGTCGACTTTGGCAACTTTGACGGTCAGCAGGTCGCCCAGTCGGAAACGATTGCCCGCCTTGAAACCGCTGATCATATGTCCGCGTCGTTCAAAGCGATATTTGTCATCCGGAAGGCTGGTGATCGGAATGAAGCCGTCAACAGGCAGTTTGACACACCTCGCGTGAATTCCATCAGCAAACACACGGCTGATGACCGCTTCCATGGTCTCGCCGATGTGCTTCTTTAAGAAGTGCAGAAGTTTGAGTTCGATCAAATCTCGCTCGGCTTGAGCAGCATTTCGTTCCATGTCGCTGCAGTGATGGCCTAGCTTCACGAGCGACGGAAACGGATCGTCGGGAGTCTTCTCTTTGTCGAGTAGTCGCTGCACCAGTCGGTGAACCGTCAGGTCGGGATAGCGACGAATCGGGCTGGTGAAATGGCAATAGTGTTCAAAGTCGAGCGCGTAGTGCCCTTCGGGTTGCGGTCCGTAGACCGCTTTGTTCATGCTCTTGAGGACCGCAAAATTGACTGCGTTTTCCATCGGTGTTCCAGCGACCTGATCCAACACGTATTGAATCTCGAATCGGCTTTCCACCGTGGGAACATTGATACCTAAGTCTTTGACAAAGGTTCCGAGTTGGCGAAGTTTGCGCCGCTCGGGTGGCGGGTGAATGCGATGAAGAAAATTGAGCTTCAAATTATCGAGCCATGCCGCAACTGCTTGATTGCCGGCAAGCATGAACTCTTCGATGATCTGATGGCTCTCGGTATGATCGACCAAGTGGGCGCCTTTGACTTTGCCGATCTTATCCAATTCCAATTTGATATCGGGCATGTCCATGGAAAGCGCGCCACCTTTAAAACGGGCTTTCCGAATCTGCATCGCCAATTCGTGCATGTGAAGTGGCAATTCGGAGACGTCTGGCCCCCACTGTTCGCGGAACGTGTCCGGGTCCGCTAAGAATTGGTGAACCTGTTCGTAGTTCAATCGCATGTCGCTGTGAATCGCA
>JBGCGI010000156.1:0-4342 GCA_045110715.1 Rubripirellula sp. | reverse complement strand
GGCTTGGGGAATGCCATTCAACAGTGCGTTCACCACAACCACGCCTCCTAACAAAGAGCTTTGCGTCGACCGTTGGGACGAGGGTGGTGGATCGTTGTCTGCAGGTAGCCGTCACCAAGGTGGTGCTCACATCCTGATGGGTGATGGTGCTGTCATCTTCATGACCGATTCGGTCGAAGCTGGTGATCAATCCGCGACTCCAATTCACTTGCAGAACCGAGCTGGTGCGAAAAGCCCCTACGGTTTGTGGGGAGCTCTTGGTAGCCGTGCTTACAAGGAAACCATCGAAGAGCAGCTGAACCAGTAGGTTCGCGGTCTTGGAAATGGAACGACAAATTTGACCCCACTCAGCTTCGCTGGGTGGGGTTCTTTTCTTGAATCAAAAATGTGCGGCTTGTCCTTGCTGTCTGCTTTACTTAATCTTAGAGCAGGCGGTAAGGCCGCAAGCAGATAGATTCGCCACGTGCGGACGAACCCTTTTACTCTTGGTTGAAAAATGAAGCGATTTTTATTGTCGATGCTCCCTTGTGTAGCTCTTGGTCTGATCATTGGTTGCGGTGGCGGCGGTGGCGAGCCCACAGCTGTTGAAACAACTGTTTCGCAGGAAGACCAGAAAGTTGCTGATGATACAGCAGCCGAGTACGACTCGGATGAGTATGCCAAAGCGATGGCAGCGCAGAACAAGAAGTAGTCTCTTCGGTTCCAAATGTTGCTTTCACCAGTGCCCGTTTGGGCACTGGTGCTTGCTGACATTCGTCTTTCTTAGGGGTGCTGATTTGTCAGCGCCGGGCGGGTGCGCCGTTCCGCTAATTCAATTAGCGAAGTCAATGCCACTGATACATTCTCTGCGACGAACAATCGTTTGTCTTGTTTTGTTGGCCGGTTGCACAGACCGGACACCGGCACCGACTACCCCCACTCCTGGTCTGCCCAGTCAATCCGCCAAGGCCAACCCTCCCGCCGCTGATGGTGATGGAAACAGTTCGCCACCATCAACCACCGATTTGCTTTCACAGGCTCGTCGTGACGTGGAGGTAGGCGAATTGGAGTCCGCTGCCGGCAAGGTCAATGCATCATTGCTGGCCAAGCCGGACGACATGGCGGCGCTCTTTCTAGCTGCCGAAATCGCGGCCCGACGTGGCCTGTATGCCGACGCAGTCGAACTCCTAGACGAAATTCCGCGTGACGATCCCGAGGCCGGCTTGGCCGCGTTGGGGCAGTCCGCTGACTGGTCGATGCGCGGCAAGAGTTGGCAGCAGGCGGAGGTTCGGTATGAAGAGATTCTGAAGCGTATTCCGCAGGCTGGAATGGCCCACCGTCGGTTGGCTTACTTGTTCAATCGTCAGGGGAGGCGACAGGAAGCAAGCGAACATGTCCGTGAGTTGTGCCGCGCTGGCGACGTCACGCAGACGGAACTGCACACGTTGGTCAACGAGACCGATGCGGTCTTCGATGAAGGGAACGATCAGGCCGACTCACTCGAAAGCTATGTGCCGATTGGACCTGCAGCAGAAGCGCGTGTTTTGTTTTCTGCGAACGACTTCAAGGCCGCGCTCGAATTGCTCAAGAAGCCAATGGAGTTGCGACAGTTGGATGCCGCTGGCTCCGCATTCTTTGGCCGGTTGGCAATGGAGGTGCAGGACGAAGAGTCGATGGCACGTTGGTTCGATCAGCTTGCAGTGGATCAGCAGGAGTTCACTGATCATTGGGTAGCGATTGGTACCTGGTTGCTCAATGAAGGCGATGTCAAAGGCGCAACCCGTAGCTTTGCCGAAGCCGTCATGCGTAATCCGACGGACTGGATCACGTTCACACGTCTGGAAACCTGCATGGGATTGAGTGGGCAAACGAAGCTGCAAGAGGCTTATCAAAATCGCGCGACTTTACTTCGTAAATCCGTTTTGGCCAGCAATCGTATTGCCGGTGAAGCGAGCCCCAAGCAGGCGGACATCGAGGAGTTGGCAACCGTCTTGGACGCTTTGAGTCGACCTGTCGAGGCCGTGATGTGGCGTGCGATTGGACTGAGCTACTCGGGCGGTGGTAAGGCACAGATGGCAGCGCTGAACGCACAGCTCAAGGAGTTGACGCAACGCGACTCGAAGTCGGCGGATCTCGCTTTTCTACTGGCGGGTTTGCCCGTCGATGCGTACCCGTTGCCGAGCAGCGAACAAATCAAAATCTCTCCCGTTGCACCGATCGCAAACAGGCAAATCGCGAAAGCTCTGTCGCCAAGTTTGGTGGATGTCGCTAGCTCCGTTGGTGTTGTGTTTCAGTATCACAATGCGATCACGCCAAAACTCCGCGACCTGCAGCTGTACGAGCAGTTTGGGGGCGGTGCTGTTGCCTTTGACTTCGACTGCGACGGCTTCGTCGATCTGTACTTCAACCAGGGCGGTGCGGACCCCAAAGAAAAAGTGCGTGGCCAATCAAATGCCTTGTTCCGTAATCTTGGTGAGAGGTACATGTCGATCGATCCGGCTACGGTTGGCGTTGACGATCAAGGCTATGGTCAGGGAGTGACGGCTGGCGATTGGAATCAGGATGGCTTCGTTGACTTGGTGGTCGCGAATTTTGGTGTCAACACCCTGCTGATCAATAATGGAGATGGCACTTTTCGAAAGCAAGAATTCAATGACAAATCTTGGCAGGCGGATCGCTGGACCGCTTCGATTGCTTTGGCCGATGTAACGTCGGACGGATTGCCAGACATCGTTGAAGTCAATTACGTGAACGATGCTGCGGTTCACGAGGTCAGCCCTCGCGGAGAGAACGGTCGGTTCGTCAGATTCAAAGGACCAGAGTCTTATCAGGCAGGTGGGGATCGCATCTTTACCAACGAAGGCGACGGGACATGGCGAGGCGTCGAGCTTGGTGGCGATTCGGAAGCCAGTCACGGACTTGGGATCGTGATCACCGACCTCGATGGTGTGCCTGGAAACGAGATGTTCGTCGCCAATGATACCGATCCCAATCAGCTATGGTTCTTGCAGAAGGATTCCAAGCGGCAGGCTCCCGTGTTTGTTGATCTGGCGGGACTTCGCGGTTGTGCCTTCTCGGGGCGTGGTGGCAGCGGCGCTTCGATGGGAATCGCCACGGGTGATTTTGATCGCAGTGGAACGATCGACCTTCATGTGACGAACTTCTTCAACGAGTCGGTGCACCTGTATTCTCAGGAACCAAGTCATGCGTTTCGCGATCAGGCCATCAAGTTCGATTTGTACCAGCCAAGCATGCAGGTTTTGGGTTTCGGAACTCAGGCCTTTGACTATGACAACAATGGATCGCTTGATATCGCCGTGCTGAACGGACACATTGATGATTTGGAATTCAAGGGTTCGCCGCACAAGATGGCCCCGCAACTATTCAAGGGCTTGGCTGGCCAGTTTGAACTCGCTGATAACAATGACCTGGGTGGCTATTGGCTGAAGCCATCCATTGGCCGCGGGTTGTTGCGTTTGGATTGGAACCGCGATGGAAGGATTGATTTGGTCGCGACCCATCATGACGTACCGGTTGCATTGCTACAAAACCGAACTGAAACCAAACACCACTGGTTGCAGTTGCAACTGGTGGGGACGAGCAGCGAACGAGATGCAATCGGGGCACGCGTCTCCGTTCGGACCGGCGGCACGCAGGTTCTGGTTGAAGTTGTGACTGCAGGAGATGGCTACAGTTGCAAGAATGAGTCCGTCTTGGCGTTCGGTCTGGGGAAGGATTCCCAGGTCGAATCAGTCGAAGTCCAATGGCCTCGTGGAGATCGTCAGGTCTTCACGGTCGCCGAGGTTGATCGCCGATACCTACTCGTGGAAGGCAGCAACGATTCGTTTGCGCTCAGCCCCTAGCGGCTTACTTCAGCAAGTAGTGCTTTGGCTGAGGCCGTTTCAGGATTTGGACTTCTTCTTCCAAGGTCAGCACTCGTTTGATCAGCACGGCAACCACGTTTCGGAGCTCTTCGTCGTTCATGTCTTCAATACTAGACGTCGAGATCTTCCGCAAAGGATCGTCTTTCTGCGACATGGCCTTGGACCTCATGCTCTTCTTGACCGCAGCGATTTCAGCATCCAGGCTCTGAACCACGGGATGCCGGTCGCCATACTCATCGGCATACTTGTTTCGTTTGAACACCAATGAATCCACGAAGACCTCTCGAGGAGCGGCCGCTGGAAGTTCTTGCACTGGATCGTCGGAGTGTCCGTCGTTCGTCAGCAGGACTGTCACCAGGATCACTGCGCAGGGAGCTGCAAGCTTCTTGAATCTGGACATGCAGATGTCTTTCGTAAAAGAATGGCTGAACAAGAGGGAGGGAATCGGTTCGATGTAGGGGAGGCCAGGGAAGCGATCG
>JBGCGI010000155.1:0-2546 GCA_045110715.1 Rubripirellula sp. | reverse complement strand
TCAAGTGTCAGCCCCCATTCGCCGGGCCCTTGCGTGATCTTGACCACCATCGTGTGTTCGCCCTCGGACAAGTCGTCGAGGGTGAATCCATCGTTGCCACCAAACACGCCGACAAACGAGGCGTTCTTATGCACCTCTTTCCCGTCGATCCACATTTTGATGGCGTCATCGGCGCCAAAGCGAAATGTAATTGGTTGAGTCTTCTCTACCTGAAACGTGGTTCTCAGGTAGCCAACCACGTTCTCGGCTGCTTCCAGTTCCGTCAATAGATCAATGTGGTCGCCGGTATAACACTGCACCGTTTTGTCAGGCTTGATGTCATCGTCGCCACGAATCAGATCGAGTTCGGGGCCGTAAATGTCGTCAATCGAGTTGAGTTCGGTTTTTCCCTCGGACAGATCGAATGGACCGAACAGCTCCCAATTCTGTTGGCTCCGCAACCAACGCCGCAGGATCGGCTTGCGTTGCTCCCATGATTCGCTCGCGTCACCGACGGTCGTTCCGCTCAGTGTTTGTTCGACGAGACGCTTCAACCAGGCTTCGGTTTCTACATCATCGCCCGATTCGATCTGCCGTTCGCGAGCCAGGGCGCGAATCTGCTGCGCTGCCAGCCACCAGGATTGGTGATCCTCGGCCGAAGTATCGCGGATGTAGTCTTTGGCATCCGCCTTCAAAGCATGCACCGATTCAGCGAACGTCCGCAGCATGGTGGTGGAAGAATAAAAGAGACCCAGATGCTTGCCTGCCCAACGAGCGGCGTACGGAAGGTGATCATGTTTGACTGCCAGAATTGCGCCGTCGCCAAGCAGGCTTGCAGCGAGGATTCGCTGCTCATGATCAAACGTTTCCGGAGCGTTAGCGCCCTGCAGTGCGTTGATCGCGGCGGCGTACTGCTCGACGGCCTCATCATCGTGCCCCATTCCTGAAAGAATACCGGCAAATCCGTGGTGGGCACGACTCAAACGCAAGGCGTAGTTGCGATTGGTGGGTTCCGTGTCCACGAGGGCGCGAGCCTCCGTAATCTCGCCTCGCCGATGGGCGATATCAGGTGAAATCGCCGTGCTGGTCATGAAATTGAGAAAAATCCCGATCCAAACGATTGCCGAAACCAACTGAAACTGCCACCGCCAGCGAGCCAACACCGACCAGACGCCGATTGCTGCGAAAATGATGCAAACGATTGGAAGTTTCCAAGTCAGATATTGGCCGCTGCCCCACATCAGGCGGGTCGTCACATCGACACCAACCACAAAGAAAATAGAAACCGCGGCGGCCGTGAAACAACAATAACTGAATAGCCCTCGCCAGACAGAGTGTTCGCGAACGAGCGGACCTGCGACCCAAGTCTCAATCACGCCCAGGATTCCAAACCAACTCAGCGTAATCGCGCTGCCGAGCCATATCCCAGTGATCGAATGCGAGATCGAATCGGCGATGACTTTGTTTCGTAGGACCTGAGCTCGGTGGACTGGATTCTGAATCTTCTTCAATGTCGGGTACCGCGTTGTGATCCGCTCGTGCGAATAGGTCTTATCGCCAACCACAGCAAGCTGGAACATGATCTCCGTATCGTGCTGTGATTGCGACATTTCAAGCGAACGCTGAATGGTAGATCCCATTCCTGAAATGAATGCAATCAAACCCGCCAATAAACCGACAGACAAGCCGGCCCCGATGTCCGCGGCACGATTCTTCGTCTTGACCAGTCGTGCCGTTGCCCAACCAATCCCCGACAGCATCCCCAGGAAAACAAACTGTGCTGCTACTTCATACGGACGCCAATCGATCGCCAGAAATGGTCGTTCGCTTGGTGCAAAGTTCTCGTAGGTCCCGATATGCGAAGCGATGCCTTGCCCAAACGTGTAGACCCAAAGCGAGAAACCGCTGATCACCCCAATCACGATCGCAATGATCGGTACCCAAACCACGTTGCCGTAGTTGCTACCCAGCCACATCCGAACCAACTCAACGATGGACGGAGCACGCACGGCAAGTGGCTGGCCGGCGAGGTGAGCGCGTAGATCGGCAGAGAACTCCGCCGCACTGGCGTAGCGTTCCTGCGGATCTTTTGCCAAACACTTCAAGCAGATCAATTCAAGGTCGGAATGGACATCCGGATTCACTTGACGCGGTTTCTTGATCGGTTCGTTGATGACGGACATCAACGTTTCCATCACCGTTCCACCGGCATGAGGCGCACAACCGCAGATCAACTGATACAGAATCGCGCCAAGCGAATAGATGTCCGCAGCGGTCGTCAGAGGATTGCCCGCTGCCTGTTCAGGAGACATGAACGCCGGAGTGCCCACCACCGCGCCCGTCTGCGTCAGCTGTTGATCCGATTCCGTGTTTCTTGCCAATCCAAAGTCTGTGACCAGAGGATTGCCATCCTGATCCACCAAAATGTTGCCCGGCTTCAAGTCGCGATGCAGAATTCCACGCTGATGGGCATGGTGCATCGCATCGGCCACGTTGGCGACCAATTCAATCGCGCGAGTGTGATCGTCACGAAGTTCGTCACCAAGTTGAGATAGCGTTTGCCCCTC
>JBGCGI010000154.1:0-14345 GCA_045110715.1 Rubripirellula sp. | reverse complement strand
GCCAAGACATCCCCCATACGCCCTTAATAGATTGGCCGCCGAAATCCTAAACTCAGTCGCCACTCACCTAACTCTCTTTACCCGAAGGCAATTCAAATCAAGCCAGTAGAAACCAAACATCGAATCTCGTTAGTAACCTATTTATTAACGATATCACATGCGGTGCTTGCTACTCGTGAGCAAACCAACTTGCAAGCAAGCTAGCCATCACAACAAATAACAAACATCACAGAATCCTTAGAATTCTAAGTCAACTTGCATTCCGCTCAGGCACAAGTGCCGTCGCTTCATTCAAGTTAACAACGCTTCTTAAAGAACTTATTATCATCACGCCTTCCTAATACTTAAGCGACCTACAGCGTAGATCTCTCAAGCATCTATCGAGCGTGATGCTCTTTTAGATGCATTCTACCAAACAACCAAATTGTCAAAAATCAGTTCACCAGCTTTGGCGTTAGCCCAGCGGCCGATGGACGCTGCTCGAGAGCAGCCGGGTGATGTCAGTGATCTTGCGATCGTTTGACAGCACGCGGTTGACCGCGAGTGAGGGGCGAAAGATACCGATGAAGGTTTCTCTCGTCAACCGTGTCTGAGGAAGTTTTTCAAAGTTTTTGAAAAGCGTCTCAAACGTTGGTTGCCCTCGAGTGTTCTCCCATCTTTGTGTCTCCTTTGCAAGGAGGAAGGATGAAAAAACTGGCAACAGTTTTGGAAGCATGTTCGCTGAACAAGGTTCACTTGTTGTCGACCGAAATCGACGACTCCTGAACAACCAAATCTATCAAAGTGGAGGTGGACGGACTTGAACCGACGACATCTGCCTTGCAAAGGCAGCGCTCTCCCAACTGAGCTACACCCCCATGGTGTAAGTCGGAAGTTTGAAGGGTGAAGTTAGAAATGTAAAGCCTAGTTGCTTCACTTCTTCTACTTCTCAATTCACCCTGCGGGCTTCCGAAAAGTGGGCGTGCCAGAATTCGAATCTGGGACCTCGTCGTTATCAGCGACGCGCTCTAACCAACTGAGCTACACGCCCGTGCGACCGACATCACATCGACCGTATGGAGGGGCAAAGTGTACGGAAAGTTGTTTCACTGTCAAAGGGAACATCCCGGGATCCGGTCTCGTTTGCTGGCTTTTTTCGTTCTGAGGCGTGACTTTCCCGAAGATGTTCACTTTGAGGGCCATTTGTGGCCCGTTATGCCCCTGGAATTCGGCCCTCCAGCCGCCCATTTCCTTCGACACTCTTGCTCATTCGCAGGTTCGCCCGCAGCGGGATTGTAAGAATCGGCGTTTTCACCAGCTGGACAGTTCGTCAGAATGGGCACTCAATCAGTTCGCTCAATCAGGATTGGAGTCGATCGCGACCGCCTGATTTCGTATTAACCGTTTTCAATTGACTCACTCAGAACCATGTGGTTTTGATTCACTTCAATCAGGATGACCCACCCGTGATGGACCGTTACTTCAAATGCCGCCCCTGCCGCAGGCTCGTGCTGCTCGGTTGTTTGGCGACTTTCACCGTTTCGACCGCCTTGGCTGCCCCCTCACCGGCAAACGCTTTGAAGCTGAAGCCTGTGCAGAAAGACGTGGTTTACGAGCTTGTGCCAGCAGAATTCGTTGAGACATGTTCGGTTCGGGACGTCACCGTCAAAGGCTGGACGGGGTGGGAGGTTGTTGCACCCGACGGCTCTCTGCTGCGTCGCTTCGCCGATACCAACGGCGATAAGAAGATCGATTTATGGTCCTATTTTAACCATGGCGTTGAGGTTTACCGGGATATCGATGAGGACTTCAATGGCAAGGCCGATCAGTACCGTTGGCTATCTACCAACGGGACTCGTTGGGGCTTGGATGAAGATGAGGACGGGAGCATTGATGGCTGGAAGCAGATCTCTGCCGAGGAGGTTTCCTCGGAAGTCGTGGCTGCTTTACGCGACCAAGACGCAGAGCGATTTGCACCCCTGTTGATCGGCCAAAAGGATCTCAAGTCACTTGGCTTGGGTGACTCAAAAACACAGCAAATTGCCACGAAAGTCTCTCGAGCTGCGCGGGATTTCGCAGCCCTTGCTAAACGGCAAAAGGCGGTTGGTAAGTCTGCTCGCTGGGTCCAGTTTGCGGCCACTTCACCCGGTGTGGTTCCCAAGGGCACCGAGGGTTCCACACGCGACGTTGTGGTCTACGAAAACGCTGTTGCGATGTACGAGGAAGGTGAGCGAAACGGCCAATTGATGGTTGGGACGCTGATTCAGGTTGGCGATGCTTGGCGGCTGGTCGAGCTTCCATCGGTGGGCGATGACGGCGAAACGATTGCCCAGTCCAGCGGCAACTTCTTTACACCAGGCGGCACCGGATCGGACATCAGTTCGGGCTCTAATATGAACTCGGGGAACCAGGAGTTTGTGACTCAGTTGGAAGCGATTGATGGCAAGTTGGCCGCGGAAAAGGACAAATCGAAAATCGCAAAGTTGCATGACACCCGCGCAGATCTGGTAGAGAAACTGATTGGAACTGCCGATGCACAGCAGCGCGGGACGTGGGTTCGTCAGCTGGTCGACACCGTCAGCGTTGCCGCTCAAACAGGCGACTATCCCGATGGCGTCAAACGTCTTCGCCGGATCGCACGCGAATTTGCTGGCGGGGATGAGGCCCTCAAGGCCTACGCTGATTACCAGGCAATCGAGACCGAGTACGTGGTTCGGCAGACTCCCGAGGCCGATTTTGCCAAGGTGCAAAAGTGGTACTTGGAGTCGCTCACCGGCTTCGTTGACCGGTACCCACGCACGCAAGAAGCTGCCAAGTCGTGGCTTCAGCTGGCGCTGAGCAAGGAGTTTGAAGACAAGGAGAAAGAGGCACTGAAATTCTACAAGCGGGTTGCCACGTCCTTTCCCAATTCCGACTTTGGTGAAAAAGCAGCCGGCGCGGTTCGTCGACTCGAGTCCGTTGGAAAGCGGATCGACCTGGAGGGCAGCACCATCGATGGCAAGCCGTTCCGACTCTCGGACCTGCGAGGAAAGCCCGTCGTGCTGCACTACTGGGCGACTTGGTGCGAACCGTGCAAGCAGGACATGAAGCTGCTGAGGCGACTCCAGGCCAGCTATCAGAAGGCTGGCCTGCAATTGGTTGGCGTCAACGTGGACGTTACCGAGAATCTTGCCGCAGGCTATCTCGACCAAGCTCAGTTGCCCTGGGTTCAGCTGTTCGAGCCCGGAGGATTGGAGTCCAGTCGACTGGCAAAGGCATTTGGGGTTCAGACTCTGCCGACGATGATGCTGATCGACAAGGATGGCAAAGTCGTCCAGCACAACATCCGGGCTGCGGAGTTGGACGATGAGCTAGCGAAAATGGTCAAGCGTTGAGGTCTCTGAGACGCTTTTGCCCCGCTTTTGTCTGGCGGGATTTACAGGGATTTTACCTGCGAGAGGCACGCACACCGCTGGTGTGCGTGCTAAAATCGCGATGCTGTTACATGAGTTTGGTGGGGTGCTAAACGCAAGGGCATCCAATGAAAAACCTGAAGCAAAAGCTCAAAGCCGCTGATCGACGGCGGCGCAAACGCGATGCCTCTGTTCCCGCATCGACTCCATCACCCACTGCCGCGACGTCACAGCCAGATGTTGCGTCTTTGGTCTCCAGGGCGATCTTGGGCTTCGTGGACGGCCACCAGCAGGCGACTGACACGATCGTCGTCGCGGCAATCCGGAGCACGCTTAGCGGACGTGCTGGCAGCGGAGAGTTGTCAGCTGCGTTGATGGTCAAGCTGGAACAGATCTTGGGTCGTGAGGATGTCTCCACTCGAGCGTTCCGCGACGCTCTGACGCAGATCCAGCAGATGGCCGCTGATCATAAATCAGAGGACGATCCGCTGGCTTTTGTCCACTACCTGGCCCTGCTTTCAGCGTGACCTGGTGGGGGCAAGCGTTTAGGTGCCGCACGCTGTTTCGCGAAGTTCAGCACGCCATCTACCTGAAAGGGCTCTAGGAGTTTGCAGGCTCTTTGCGGAGCTGAATCCACTCGGTGTGGAACGTGCCCTCTTTATCGGTTCGCTTGTATGTGTGAGCGCCGAAGTAGTCACGCTGTGCCTGCAGCAAGTTGGCAGGCAAGCGTTCCATGCGGTAGCCGTCGTAGTAGCACAACGCTGTGCTGAACGCTGGGACGGGAATGCCCATCACCGAAGCGACCGCAACGACCTTGCGCCATTTCTCTTGTGCGTTCTCGACTGCATTTTCGAAGTATTCGGTCAGCAGCAGGTTCTCAAGGTTCGGATCAGCTTCAAAGGCTTCCTTGATACGATCGAGGAATTGAGCCCGGATGATACAGCCGCCACGCCACAGCAGTGCTGCGGCACCGTAATCGAGTCCCCAACCGTGCTCGGCCGATGCAGCTTGGAGCTGCACGAATCCTTGCGCGTAGGAGACAATCTTGGACGCATAAAGGGCTTGTCGAACGGCTTCGACGAACTCCTCGCGATCACCAATCAACGACTTGGCAATCGCCTGCATCTCTGGATTGGAGCTGACCGAAGGCCCATTGAGCGTCTTGCTGGCTCGAACACGAGCTTCTTTTTGTGCTGATAGCCCTCGAGCGAAGACTGCCGTGGTCACCAACGTGCTGGGCACGCCAAGGTCCAGAGCGAGCTGGCTCATCCACTTGCCGGTTCCCTTTGCGCCGGCAACGTCTTGGATCTTGTCGACCAGATGATCGGTTCCGCCCTGATCGTCTTTGACGCTGAAAATGTCACGTGTGATTTCGATCAGGTAGCTTTGGAGTTCGCCCTGATTCCAGCTATCGAACACGTCGTAAAGTTCATCGTTGGTCAGGCCACCGAGCTCGTGAAGCAATTGGTAGGCTTCGCAAATCAACTGCATATCGCCGTATTCGATGCCGTTGTGCACCATTTTGACGTAGTTGCCTGCACCACCGCTGCCGAGCCATTCGCAGCAAGGGATATCGTTGTTGGGGCCCACCTTGGCAGCGATCGCTTGCAGCATCTCCTTGAGATGAGGCCAGGCATCGGCACTGCCGCCTGGCATCAGGCTGGGGCCTTTCAGAGCGCCTTCTTCGCCACCAGAAACGCCGCAGCCGACGTACAGCATGCCGGCTTCTTCGACTTGCTTGGTGCGACGTTCGGTGTTTTGGTACTGCTCGTTGCCACCATCGATGATGATGTCACCGGGCTCGCAGTGAGGCAGCAACTGCTCGATCAATGCGTCGACAGCAGGCCCAGCTTTGACCAGCATCATCAGTTTACGAGGGCGTTTGACCGATTTGACGAATTCCTCGATCGAGTGTGTTCCGACGAAGTTCTTGCCCTTGGCCCGACCTTCCATCAACGCGTCAACCTTGGAGGTTGTGCGGTTATAGACTGCTACTTTGTAGCCGCGGCTTTCCACGTTCAGGGCCAGGTTCTCGCCCATCACAGCCAATCCAATCAAACCAAAATCGCAGTCGCCACTCATCTTCTTGTTTCATTCATTTACGAGAACAGCGCCCAGGACGCTAAATCGGAATCCTCCACCGTAGAGGTGCCCGCTGATTCTAGAGGTTGTGAAGGATGTTGAAAGGGCTGAAACCAACCCAATTCAGCTCCTCTCGATTGCGGGCTGAATCCGAATCACATCGCGCGGGTTAGGGGGCGATGCGGGATCCATCACGTGGCACGTTGGCTGTTTTCAAAGATTCACATCACTCTCCCTCCGGTGAGTCGACGCTGGAGAGGGCAATGCGGATTCCCCTCCGGCCGCTAGAACGTCCGACGTTCCCCGGAGGGAGACCGAAGAAACCGTTACCGATGCCCTTCGGCACCGTGAAGGCAGGAAAACCGCTACGGCTCCAGGTGTCTGGCAGTTTGCTGGGCCAAACGTGGGGTTTTGACGGCTGGAACGATTAGTTGACTTGGATCGCTTTACGAATGGTCCTCAACCGGCCAACAGGTCTGATGGATCCCGGGGAACGGCGATTTTTTGTTGAGTAGACAGGGATCGTCAACTAAACTCTGACTGGACCTTATCATGCTATGCAAAATGTAGGGCGGCACCTCTGCTTCCCTCTTCCACTGTGCTTTCTGCTCGAGCAGACCCTATGAACCTTTGTCGACCCACTCTTCACTTCAGCAAGTCCGTCCTCACACTGCTCGCCCTTTTGGTGGCGACATGGACCAGTTCCGCCATGGGCCAAGCCGGTGGCGGTGGTGGCGGCGGTGGTGGAGGCAACAACCAAACGACCGCTTTGATTGGTGATCCAATCGCGGGAATCGATGTGGATGCCACTGGAGTTCTGAAAGTTCGCCAGTTTGATCCTCGCTTGGCTCAGCAACGCTTGGCAGCTGCCCGGGCAGCTGACACCAATGTGATGCAGCCCAGCAAGCTTCGTAAAATTTCTCTGAATCGTTTGGAAGCTGCCATCTCCGAGAGTTTGGAGAATGGTGGAAGCCTTTCAGACGAGATGCGTGCTCTGGCTGGCCTGACCGCGGTGAAGTACGTCTTCTACTACCCCGAGACCAAAGACATCGTGATCGCCGGTCCCGCAGAAGGTTTCTTTGCAGATCCAACCGACCGCTTGATCGGAATCGAATCGGGCCAACCTTCGGTGATGTTGGAAGACTTGGTCACCGCGCTGCGAGCCTACGCCCCCAACGCCCAGCCGACTCCGATCATCAGCGTTTCGATTGACCCAACTCAGGAAGGCCTCAATCAAATGAGCAGCTTCCTGCGATCGGTCCGCGGTCGCGTTCGCCCTAGCGATGCCCGGCGACTTGCGATGGGATTGAAGGAAAACCTTGGTCTGCAAACCGTGACCTTCAAAGGCGTTCCAACGTCCACCCACTTCGCTCGCGTCTTGGTCGAGGCTGACTACCGCATGAAGTTGATCGGAATTGGTTTGGAGCGATTGCCCGTTCCCATGAAGAGTTATGTGGATCGAGCCAGTCCAACATCGGTGTCTGCCAATGCCATGGAACGCTGGTACTTCCAGCCAAACTATGACGGCGTCGCTGTCAGCGAAGACGGCTTGGCAATGAAGATCAAAGAACGAGGTGTCCAGTTGGTTGGTGAAAATGAGCGAGTTGCTGGTGGCAAACGCAAAGCCAGCGGACGCGTTAACAAGGCCAGCCAGGCTTTCTGTGGCGAGTTCACTGACAAGTTCAATCTGATCGCCAGTCGCGTGCGAATTTACGCTGAACTGCGTCAACTGATCGACGTCGCTATCGCCGCGGCCTACATCCAAGAGCAGGATTTCTACACCCAAGCGGAGTGGAACATGCCTGTCCTGATGGACGAATCAAAGGTCTCGGTTGAAACCTACACCGCACCCGATCAAGTAGAAACCGCTGTGAACGCGATTTGGCGCGGCAACACATTGATGACACCACTGGGTGGTGGTGTGGCCATGCGACCCAAGCAAGCTTTGCAAAGCGAGCACCTGGTGATCGACCAAAAAGGCGAGAACAATCAAGTCAAGCAACAAGCTGGGCCGTCCAACTTGGCGGATGGCCAGTGGTGGTGGGATTGATCCTGCGGACTTGAATTTAAGATTGCGAAGGCCAGCGTTGGAAACAACGTTGGCCTTTTTTTTTGCGATCGCGTGACGCGATCATTTTTCTTGACTCCACCTCCTGCATCGCCCCTAAGATAGGTAAACCACTTAGAGGGCCGTATTGCTGGGAAGGCCACTTGAATCACCACGACAACCATTCGTCTCTTCCGGGCACCCAGTGCAAACTGGTTGTCGTTCAAGATGGTTTGCAGCCTTGCCCCTATCTGGATGGTGTCAACGCACGCATGCCGCTGCGTTTGCCCGTTGGTGCGGTGACTCCCGCTGTCACTGACCAACTGCTCGCCTCGGGGTATCGACGCAGCGGAGACTTCGTCTACCGCGCGCAGTGCCCTTCATGCGACGAATGCAAGCCGACTCGCATCGAAGTCGGCAAATTCGTTCACACGACGTCCATGAAACGTGTCAAGAAACGTGGCGATCGCGACTTGGTGTGCCACTTGTCGATGCCTTCGGTCGATGAAAAACGGGTCTGGTTATTCAACGAGCACCGTCGTCAGCGCGGGCTGGGGCTCGACAGCGGTCTGGTCGACGCGGACGGATATCGCGCCTTCCTGTTTGATTCTTGCTGTGATACCCGGGAGCTTTCGATTCTGCTGAATGGTGAACTGGTGGCAATCGCGATTTTGGACATTGGTCAGGACAGCACGTCGGCGGTTTATACTCATTTCGATCCGGCAGCCAGTCGCTATAGCTTGGGCACTTACTCCATTTTGAAACAAATCGAATGGGCGACAGAGTCTCAACGGAGCTACGTCTATTTGGGAATGTATGTCGCAGATAACGATCACTTGAACTACAAGGCCCGGTTGCTGCCCCAGCAGCGATTGATCAAGGAAAAGTGGGTGGCGTTTGATGCGGCTGGCCGGGAGGTTAGCCCGGTCGCGTGATGTTGCATTTTGCCCCACGCATTTTGCTTCACATGGCGGGATAGATGCATCAGAGGTTATCATCAAGGGTGTGGGACGACGCGAAAATGCTGCTTTTCAAGTTGCTAGGGTTTGGACCAGCATTTGCATCCCCCTGTAATTCATCGTTTTTGATGCTTGGCACCGTTCCAAGTGGTCAAACTCCGTTGGTTCGCTGTCCACGAAGCAGTCTTCTCTCTCGCCGAATCGGAATCCGTCATGGCTCAACTGCGACCGTCCAGTCTGCGTTCTCTATTGGCATGCTTGGCTGCCATCGCCGCTTTCTCTGCTCCGATCGAGGCACAAGAAGTCGGCCAGCATCTGGCTGCCGGCGAATTCTCCAAAGCCAAACGAATCGCTCTGGGGATGCCCGCAGATGCTCGCGACCCAGTGTTGGCGCAGATCGCCTCGGCACAGGGGGGCTCTGGAGACGTCACCGCAGCCAGCGGCACGATCAAGGGAATCGATTCTTCGCAGAGCCGAGGCCAAGCCATCGATGAAGTCAGTGGTGGCGCGGGGGGGGGATCGTTCGCAGACTTCCAGTCGTTGATGGATTTGATTCAAACCACCGTTGTCCCTGAGACCTGGGAGGCTTTGGGCGGGCCCAGCACGATGGCTCCCTATCCTCAAGGAGTTTTTGTGGATGCTGCCGGTACCGTGCTGCCCTGCGAAACCTTCGCCCGAACCGATGCTGCGGCCGACTTGAAATCAATGTTGTCGCGCGCTGGTGGGCGACGTGGCGAAATGGAGGAAGGGGCATGGCGACAGCCAGCCAAGATGCGTTGTGTGTCACTTCGACGTCTGCTCGACGAGTGGACTCACCATCGCGTTCAAGGCGCTGCGATGTCGGAATCGATGACCAACCTTGCAGGCCTTTCTCACGTTCAATACATGTTCATCGATCAAGATGACGTCGTGCTCGCGGGCCCTGTAGGTGGGATCGATGCACATCAAGGCTGGTACCAAGATCGGGAAAGCGGCCTGAATACTTTGCGTTTGGACTTCTTGGCCACCTGCATGGCATCCACGTTGGACAATCAGCCGTTTGGCTGCACGATCGATCCAACCACCGAAGGCCTTCAGCAAGCAGCTGCCGTCGGCGTGGCCGTTCAAGCAAACAAGATTCCAATCGGCAAAGCCGCCGACGCGATGGTCGCAGCTTTGGGCATGCAGCGAGTGGAGGTGTTCGGAACCGCTGGCGACACACCGATCGGTTACCTGATGGTGGAAGCCGACCGACACATGAAGCAACTGGCGCTTGGCATGCAGCCAATGCCCCGAGGTGCAAAGAGCTACTTGGACGTGATCGATGCGACGATCGCAAAAGGGTCTCCCGATGAGTTGTTGTTGCGTCTTTGGTTCACATCGTCACCGCGCGCCGTTCGCGCAGATCACGATCGAAAGGTCTTTGAGATCGCAGGGACGCCGATTCGCTTGAGCGGGCAGAACGAGCGAGCGATGGCGACAGGGGCCCGCGGAAATGTCGTTCACGACTTCCGAACCGATGCATTTGTCAGTGACTTCAACAAGAACTGGCCAGCCATTCGATCGAAGTACCCTGTCTATGGAGCATTGGAATCCATTTATCGGTCTGCTTCGGTGGCGGAATTGCTGCGACTTTTCGGTGAGGATGCACGAACCCAAGCGTTGGTGCGGGCGTTGGCGGTCAACGGATCCAGCTCCGACTACCTGATGCGAACACCGCGGCAAGTGGAAACGATTGCGGTTTTGCATTCTGTGCGTCACGGGAAGTCACGGCATAACGTGGTGGTTGCCAGTGGCGGTGTGGCGGTCGACTCCCAGCAAACTCTGGTCAGTAAAATCACCAACTACCCTTCACTGGCCTCGATGACCAAGCCCGAAAAATCTCGCCCCAAGCTGGTTCAAGCCTGGTGGTGGAATGCCAAGCCGTGAGTCGTGTCCGGTATTTGGTTCGCTACAAGGGCCACGTTCAGGGCGTCGGTTTTCGAATGACCGCTGTAGCACAGGGGCGAGGTTTGGACTTGCACGGTGATGTCCGCAATGAGCCCGACGGCAGCGTCTTGATGGACGTGGAGGGGACCGAACGCGATATCCAATCGCTGATGCAAAGAATCGCCTCGGAGATGAGCGGGAAAATTGACGACGTCCACAAGGACTCTCGCGAGCCGACGGGGAAGCAAACTGGATTTCAAGTCCGCTATTGAAGCTGCGATCCGATTCTCGTCTTTGGCCGCGGAAACGAACAAACTTTCGCTGCGCGAATCCACAGGGAACTTGAGGCAATTTATCGCAATGTCCCGCGATTCGACTTTGCCGATTGCAACGGTCGCATGGGAAAGTACGGTTCTGCGGCGAACTCC
The DNA here is from genome assembly GCA_045110715.1 of Rubripirellula sp. GTDB lineage: Bacteria > Planctomycetota > Planctomycetia > Pirellulales > Pirellulaceae > Rubripirellula. The sequence continues at coordinate 3,550 of JBGCGI010000154.1, read as the reverse complement.
AGTCGGACGGTCGTTCAGGTCGTGCGGATTGTTCGGTCTGTCCTGTCACGACTACCGGCAACGCCCACACATCCATCAATCTTAATCGTTTCTTCATCTGATCCTGGACGAACCTTGATCCTGTGAGCGTGAGAACTAACGATGGTTCCGGATGGACAGGATGTCCGTTGCTCAACGATTGCTAGCATGGGGAAACCTTCGGGCGGTTCCATCTCTACTCGAAGAAGTCAAGGAAGGTTTTCCGTGAGAAACAAGAAATCGCAGGCGCGACACACACTACTAGCCGCTCTCGGCATCGCTGCCTCAACCTTGGTTGGCGGCATTCAACTCACTGCAACAGCAGATGAGTCTCCTCTGCACGGGTCTGCTCTCTTTCAAGCCTTGGCACTCGAGGGTGACGAATCTCCGTTGGCAGTTGCCCAAGTCAACCACAACGCCCCGTACCCTTTTGCTGCGGATGACGCGGAGGCGGATGACGAGGCGGAAGAAGTCGAGGGGGAAGAAGGCGATTCGGTGCCGTTGACCGACTACAAAAAGCTGCTTGATCGGGTTGATGAGCTTGAGTCTGCTTGGGGCGAGCACAAGGAAGAGCTTGCAGACGAGGCTGCTGCGAAGAAAAAGAAGTCTTCCTGGAAGATGGGGGGGCGGATCCACTTGGACAACTGGAACTTCGTGAACACCGATGCCGGCACAAACACGCTGGAAACGGGTGATCCAACAGACGATCCGGAAGACCGCTGGGACTTCCGTCGTATCCGCCTGGAATTCTCGGGCAAGGTCCCCAACAACATGTTGTTCCGCACGCAGATTGACTTCAACAATCCTGCCGTCGCGGAAATGAAGGACGTGTACTTTGGATTTGAAGGACTGCCGAACAACCAGCAGCTTTGGATTGGCAATCAAAAACGTCCAATCGGCTTGGACCATTTGAACAGTAGCCGACACAACATGTTCTTGGAACGGCCATTGGCGGTGGAAACGTTCAATGAAGATGCACGCCGCCTTGGTGTCTGCATGCATGGGCATAACGACGACCTGACATTCGCTTGGCACTATGGTGCGTTCTTGCTCGAGAACCTCAACACCGACGGTCGCTACCGTGGTGACTTCAACGAGGGTGGCTTGTACGGCCGTTTGGTTGCGACGCCTTGGTATGACGAAGTCAGTGGTGGTCGCGGCTATTTTCACGCTGCGGTTGTTGGATCGGTGAACCCCACCGACGGAGATGGAACGCTGGACCACGACGACAATGCGAACGAAGGTCGCTTTCGCACCCGTCCGCTGGGGCGCAGCGATAACCGCTGGTGGAATACCAACCGGATCCAAGGTGCCGAAAACTATCAGCAAATTGGTTGTGAAATGATGCTCAACATTGGTGCCTTTCAGGTCACGAGTGAGTATTTCGGGACCTTCGTTCAACGTGATGCACTGGGCGGTTTCAATGGGGAAGACCTCACCTTTCACGGTGGTTACATCTTCGCCAACTACTTTTGGACCGGCGAGCACATTCCTTTGAACCGTGTTGCTGGCACCATTGATCGAGTCAAGCCGTTTGAGAACTTCTTTGTTGTCGATCGTTGCTGTGGCGGTACCGGCAAAGGCATGGGCGCTTTATCGACTGGCGTTCGGTTCGACTATCTGGATCTGAGTGATTCGGACATTCGCGGTGGTCAGGGATATGCCGTCACTGCCGGCATGAACTGGTACTGGACTGCTTACTCGAAGTTGCAAACCAACATGATTTGGGGAGAGATCGAGAACGCAGGGCAAGCTACCCCGGGGGCCGGAAACGTGCCGCTCGCAGCAGGAGTCGATGGCGATTTCGCGATCCTTGGCATGCGTTACATGCTTGACTTTTAGTCCTCAGAAACGCGTCCGACGACCGGCGAATTTCCACGGGCGGCGTTCCAAGACGCGACCCCTGCGTGAAGCAGAGAAGAATGGAAAGGAAGATGAATGAGATTTTGCGTGTTCCTGATTCTTACCTTTCTAATACTGGTCGGTGGAACGGTGTCCAGCGTTGGGCACGCGACTGAGTCCGCAGAATTTGATCAACTCAGAGCTCAGCTTGCAGAACAGTCAGCAGTCGTTCGGCAACTTGAGCAACGGATCAGTCAGCAAGAGGGGCTCTTCGGTGGCGCTCCGGCACTTGATAGCGCGTCGTGTACACCGGAAAGCGTTCTCCGCTTGCCGTTGGTCTGTGAGGAAACGCTTGTGGAGAGCTGCGATGGCTCGCTGAGCGAACAGAGTTTCAAAAAGCTGGACTTCTACACGGATTACGACAAAGGCATCTCGGTCTTGCCGTTCGACGCCAAGCAGAATCCTTTCTCGATGAAAGTGAACGGCTGGATTCAATTCCGTCATCATGCGTTCAGTCGAGATGTCACCGAATGGACCGATAACGCCGGCGTCACGCGGGGCGTTCGAAGCCGAAACGCGTTTGATGTCGAACGAGGGCGATTGGTGTTTTCCGGAATGGCCATCGACGAACGCTTGACATACTTTTTGCAATTGGACGGCGATACTGATGGATCGCACGCGGTCGACTTTTTTGACTACTGGTGGGGCTGGAAATTTTCTAAGCGGTTCCGGATTCAGATGGGCAGGCGAAAAGTCACGGCGAGTCGGCAATGGTTGTTGACGGCCCGGCGAACTCGATTCATCGACCGTCCGATGGTAAACGACTTCTTTCGCCCCGACCGTACCGTTGGCATCTACGGCTTTGGTTCGTTTGGAGAAACTGGTAAGTATGAGTTGACCGTTGGCAACACCCATGGTGCAAATGTTCCGAATTCACGATCCGATGATCAGCTGGTGTTTGCTGCAAACAGCTATTTTGATCCGCTCGGAGATTACGGGAAGTCGATTGTTGACGAGGCGATCGACGCGAAGCCCCGGGTACGACTGGGGCATTCTTTTGTCTACGCACCGCAGCGTGGAAACGAACGCGGTGTTCCTTTGGACGAAACCAACTTCTTGCGTCTCTCCGATGGAACGCGGGTGAATCAAGTCGGTGCACTGGCACCGGGTGTGACCGTTTCAGACTTCGATATCTATATGTACGGCGTCGACGTGGCGACCAAGTGGAACGGATGGAGTTTCAATGGTGAGTACTTCGCAAGATGGATCGAGCAGATTGCAGGCGATGGCGTTCTTGCGAACAACGAGATCTTTCAGCATGGCCACTATGCCGAAGGCGGGTATTTTCTGGTGGCAAACACGTTGGATGTGAATGCAAGATACTCGCAGGTCAGTGGCGATTTCGGCACGAGTTCCGAGGTCGCAGTTGGCTTCAATTGGTATCCCTTGGCCAAGCACACGATGAAGCTCTCGTTCGATGTGACTTCGCTGGACGGGAGTCCCCTGCAGAACACGGCGACGGATATTCTTGTCGGGGACGACGGCACACTCTTTCGAACCCAATTCCAAACAGAGTTCTAACGTGGCTGAGGCTTCCAGCCGCAGTGACCCGCTGAGAATGACCCGCTGAGAACGACCCGCCGAGAATGACCCGCTGAGAATGACCCGCTGAGAATGACGCGCTGAGAAC
>JBGCGI010000153.1:0-28049 GCA_045110715.1 Rubripirellula sp. | reverse complement strand
AATCGTGACGATGTCGACGGTTCCGGATCCGCCTGGGCCGGAAGTATCGTTGTCAAAATTGGCGACGACCAATGGCATCCGCTGAGCAAGTGAAAACTGTCCCAAGCCAATGTTCTCAAGTGGCTGGAACTGGACGTCTCCAGTTCCTGAATCGACGCCGGTGTTTCGGAAGATCGAAATATTGCGGTCGCGAAGATTGCTCGCGATCACATCCTGGTCACCATCGTTGTCAATGTCGGCAACAGCGATGTCAAAGGCTCCGCTGGCCGTTCCCAGAATCGCCGGCTGAACGCGGAATGTGCCATCCGCTTGTCCCAGCAGAATGGAGATCGAGTTGGAATTGAAGTTCGCCACTGCTAAATCAGATCGTCCATCGCCATCGAAATCGGCAGAGGCCGCATCAATTGGAAATGCGCCGACCTCATCGTAGTTGCCGTTGTGAGAGAGCGAACCTGCTCCATCACCTGCCAGCACTGTCACGCCGCCAGACGTTGTGGTCGTGCTTGCGGGTGAGGAATGAACCACTGCTACGTCCAAGAATGCGTCACCGGTGAACTCGCCAGCAACCAGCTCTACAGAATCAGTACCGCCTGTTGGAATTGGCGGGCCAGCGGTAAACACGCCGTTGCCGTCATTGGTCAACAACATCACAGACTCATCGTTGGCAATCGATCCATTGCCCTTGTTGACCACGACCAGATCCAAATGGACATCGCCGTTGAAGAGGCCGAACCCAATGTCAATTGGTTCTTCGCCAACGGTGATCGTCGATTGCGAATCGAAAGACTGCGTCGCGGGATCGAAGTTCAAGAGCACCACCACGTTGCTGGCGAAGTTCGCCGTCAGCGCCACATCCAGTCTTGTGTCAGCGTCAAATTGTCCGACCACGATCGAGGTAGGGCCAGAACCCGCGGTCCCAAGATCCACGTCGATAAGATCTGGCTTGAAGCCGCCAGCCCCATCATTCAAACGAATGCTCAGCTTGTTGCCTTCACCGAGTGCGACCACCACATCCAGGAAGCCGTCTTGGTCGAAATCACCAGAGGCAATCGCCTGGGGATTCCCAAACGGCTGGACGGTAGGAAAGAGAGGTGATTTCGTGAGCTGAAAATCACTTCCCAGAGGCGAAGTATGCACCAAGGTTTCATCAAGAGTCGTCGAGACCGCAACGTTACGCGAACTGAGCCCAGCAAACGAATAAACACCATCCGCATCGGTCAACTCACGAGGCTCATTGGGATCCCGGACGCCGAAGTTCGCTGCGTCCAGATAAACCTCTCTGCCGACTAGCGGAACATCGACACCAGAATCGAACACACCATTATCATTCTTGTCTTCAAATAGACGCCCGCTCAGTGCCGATGCACTCGACTGTCCTGAGCTGGTCACCCGCCGAAATCCAATGTCCAGACCCGAGATGGTTCCACCTGCTGGAAGAAACAGACTGACCCCGAATTCGCCGTCGCCATCAAGACCGACTTGCTGAAAGCCAGATGGAGCGGCGGTTACCAGGGAGTGCTCTCTGAACGACTGAACGTCGGCGAACTCATAGCGGCCTTCAGCGTCCGTTGTCGCCTGCAACTCACCGTCATCGAAGACACCATTACGGTTCGCGTCGATAAAAATTTGCTTGCTGCTCAGCGTCTCTTCGCCAAGATCGAAAACACCGTTCTCAACGCCAGTGTCAGAAAATAGACGACCGGATATCAATCCAGGGTTGGGAACGAGACCGATGTTCAGGGCAGTCTCTACTTCTCCAGCCTTCAGATCACGCAATAGAACGTTGGGGTCAGCTAACGGATTGAATGAGACAAAGATGTCTCTTTGTCCGTTGTTGTCTAGCTCCGTCAGGTTGCTGGCGAAGGACTGAAAGGCGACAAATCGACCGTCAGGGCTGATTGATGGAGCACTGCTGTCGTCATTGCCTTGCAGGGAGTCACTACTGACACTCACTCGTACCGTTGTGTCATCCAGTAGATCGCGAATGAAAACATCGCCCTGACCATTTGAATCTCCTGCAACCAAATCGCTTGCGGAGGACGAGAAGGCTACGAACCGACCGTCCGCGCTGATAGATGGAGACGAGCTCTGACCGTTGCCCAGCGCGCCGCTGTCATTGACACTTGCAAACTCCGACGTGCCTTGGACTCGGTCGTAGACGTAGACACGCCCAAAACCATGGAATGTCACGAAACGCCCGTCCTGGCTGATGACGGGATTTGAGTTGCTTCCAAACTGACTCACCAACTCAGTGGTGCCTTCGAGTCGATCGCGGATAAAGATCGCGGTAACAAAATAGCTCTGGTCCACCAAGTTTCTGGCGAAAGAAGCGAACGCGATGTACCGTCCGTCGGCACTGACCGAAGGCGAACTGCTGTCTCCATTCCCTTGTCCCCCGTCGCTTCGAACGCTAACCAACTCGGTGGTGTTGCTAACCCGGTCGTGGATGAAGATGTCAGAGGTTCCGTTGTTGTCATTCGCCACGAGGTCGCTCGCAGCCGACTCAAACGTAACATAACGCCCATCGCTACTAATCGATGGATTACGACTGATGCCATTTCCTGATGCTCCGTCGGATCGCATGCTCACGATATCGGTGGTGTCGTTGAGCCTGTCGTGTACGAAGACATCAAGGACACTGTTGTTGTCGTTATCAACAAGATTGCTGGCCCGTGAAACAAACGCAACGTAACGTCCGTCATTGCTTATGGAAGCCGAACCACTCGTGTCGTTACTTTGTGATCCATCATTGTGGACGTTGGCAAGTTCATTGCTATTCGCAAGTCGGTCGTAAACGAAGATGTCCGTATGATTGTTTTCGTCTACGGGAACGAGATTGTTTGCGTTGGAAGTGAACGCCACGAACTGGCCGTCGCCGCTGATAGAAGGTTCGACGCTGAAGTTGTTGCTTTCAATCGTTGCTGCACGGACTTTTCGGATCTCAGGGGTGCTCACGGACCACGAGTCTTCTTCGATTTCCACGGTCACCTGATAGGAACCAGTGTTTAAGCGGTCGAAGCTGTATCGCCCTTCGCTTGCATTCGTTGAGCTTTCTTCTGAGCCTACCCCATCACTGATTCCTACGATCAATTCAGAGAGTCCTTGCTCGCCGAAATCTAACACGCCATTTTGATTTGCGTCGAAGAATACGACTCCGCTCAGCGAAGCTTCGATCGCTTCTAACGCACCAATGTCAGGGGAATCACCCCGCGATCTGCCCAACTGATCAGCCTCAGGATTGGTGCTTGTGGTGGCAGCGTCGATCGCTACATTTCCGAGAATCAATCGGTGGGTCGGCGGTAGCTGCTCGAATCTTCGAAGCGGTCCGATCAGGTCAGAAGTTTCGGTGTCAGAGAATACATTGCTGCTGGAGATGATCGCCGAACGCGGATGAAGATCGGTGCTGACCTGATTGCCAGAAAAGAGTGAGTTCTCAACTTGAGCATCTCCGAAAACGGCGTACTCAAAGTCGGAGGACGTTGACGTGACTGTCACGTGCGAGATCGTGAGTAGGGACGTAGGAGGTTGAACGACGGGTGAGTACGTTGTGCTGTCGACTCGATCACGCACAAAGATGTCTTGGATGCCGTTCTCATCACCATGAACCAAGTTCGACGCGTCAGAGTCGAATACGACAAAGCGACCATCCGCGCTAATCGACGGGAGGCCGCTGCCTTCGTTACCTTGAACTGAGCTGCTGCTGACGCTGATCAACTCAGTTGTGTTTAGAATGCGATCGCGAACTAGGATGTCGCTTTTGCCATTGATGTCATTTGCAACCAAGTTCGATCCGTGTGATAGAAACGCCACATAGCGACCGTCGGCGCTGATGGAAGCATTGATGCTGAAATTTGGGCCGGCCACACCAACGAGTTCCACACTTACCAACTCGGTGGTGTTTTGAACCCGATCTCGGATAAATACGTCTGAATTCAGGTTGTCGTCGTCCGGTACAAAGTTGCTGGCCTGCGACTCAAAAGCCACATACCGGCCATCCGCGCTGATAGAAGCGCGTCGACTGTAGTCGTCACCCTGAATGCCGGCGCTACTGATGCTCACAATCTCCGTTGTCAGTCCAGTGCGGTCACGAATAAAGACATCGATCTCTGAGTTGTTGTCGTTCGGCACCAGTGTGGTGGAGCTTGACTCGAACACCACGTATTGGCCATTGGCACTAATGGAGGGACTTCGATGAGTGCCTGTGACCAGCGTGCCATCGCTTTGGACACTGATCAGTTCGAACGAATCCTGATCACGGTCGTAAACGAAGACGTCCTGATTGCTGTTGGTATCGTTTGCGACCAAATCGTTTGCGAATGAAACGAAAGCCACAAACCGACCATCAGCAGAAATCGACGGGCTGTAGCTCGCGGACGCCGTTGAAATGCCAACACTAATGCGTTCGGTCGTCTGCGTCGTTCGATCGTAAACGAAGAGATCTTCGTCACTGTCATCATCATCGGGAACCAAATTGTTGGCTGAGGATTGATATACGATGAATCGTCCATCCGAGCTAACGGAGGGGTCATAGCTTCGCCCGTTTGACTGAACGCCGTTGTTGTCGACACTCACCATCTCAATGGTATTGTCGACTCGATCGTGAACGAAGATATCCCAGTCGTTGTTGATGTCCCCTGCGACGAGGTTGCTCGCGTCGGAATGAAATACAACAAACCGGCCATCGGCGCTGATGGTTGGGCTGTAGCTCTCGGCATTGGCCTGAAGGAAATTGAAGAACAAACCATTGGCAATCGCTCCATGTCCTCCCGTGTTTGCGGAGAACGTTGAATTTCGGATAGAGAGATCCTGTGAAGAGAGAGACTCAAACCCGCCACCTTGATTGTCCGATACCGTGCTTCTCTGCAAGCCACCTCCCGCATCCCCAGCAAAGTGGATTCCTCCACCGAAGTCAGCATCGTTTTCGGAAAGCCAGGACGAATCTAGTTGTGCGTTCCCGCCAAACGCCGCGATCGCACCACCGTAGCCGAGTCCAGCTTCAGCGGAACTCAAAGCCGAATTGTCCCTGGCGATGACGGAGTCCAGCGAAAGCTGGCCCAACGAGACAATGCCTCCGCCACCCTGTCCGCCGGATGCGACACCTCCCTGAAGCGTCAAACGTGAAAGGTTCAAAGTGCCACTCGAATGAACCTTGAATACGCGGCTCAATCCTTGCGCATCGACGATCGTCTCATCATTGGTGTCGCCAACGATCGTCACATTTCCAGTGATGTCGAAATCACCGGTTGAAGTTGTGAACCATTCGCCGGGGTTCTGCAGTCCGGCCAGTTCCAAATCCGATCCAAATGATGAATCTGGATCCACCACTCCCGGGATGTCGATTGTGTATCGACCCGTGTCAAGAATGATTGTCGTGAGCGTTGGAGAAGCAGCGTTTGCTTCGGTGATGCGTGATCGGAGCGTTCCTGGCTCGAGCAAATCGTTAAAGCCAGTCGCGTAGAGTACAGACGGATCATCGGTGATGCGAACGTTGAATGAGCCAAGCTCACGCTTCCGTATTGAAATGCTTCCGACAGCGGGCAACACGCTGTCAGGTAGAGTGGAGATCACGTAGTCTCCGAAGTCGAGCGCGTCCCAACTTCCGCCTGGCGCGTCAACCTCGTACGTGACCGTGACACTACCGTTCAGTTCACTGAACGATGTACGTCGAGCGGGAATCGTGACTTCCGGACCCCATTGCCGCGTGATCACCACATCATCATCGCCAGTGCTCGCGGCATTGATGCCGTCACGGTGGGTGTATCGAACCGTGAACGAAGACGTACTTCCCCCAAGCAGCGAGATGTCTTGCTTCGAGATCAATTCTGCAGCAGGCGCGAAGACATTAGAATTGATCGCGGAGACGGCATCGAGTCGGCCGCCGGTTGCGACAACTTCAGACAAAGCGGGAATCGTTTGCACACTGCCGAGAATTGCGTCACGAATTTCGGCAACCGTTGACTGAGGCAATGCGGCCCAGATCAACGCGGCCGTACCCGCGACGTGGGGGGTCGCCATGCTGGTTCCGTTGGCGCTCCCATATCCACCACCCGCAACCGTGCTTCGGATGCCAACGCCTGGGGCGACGAGGTCGACGCTTGTCCGACCAAAATTACTAAACGTGGCCAGATTGTCGGAAGCATCTGATGCCGCGACCGCAATCACGTTGGGTGAGTCGTAGGACGCCGGATAAAACGGTGTGCGGTCATTGTCGACACCATTCCCTAAGATGTTGCCGTTACCCGCCGCGGCGACGAACAGGATTCCAGCATCGTTCGTGTCGATGATCGCCGCCTCTAAGGATTGTTCGTAACCGCCAGGCTGGCCCCACGAATTATTCAGAACTCTGACGTTGGCGCCCTCGGTGACCCGATTGTCGCTGCCGGTGGTCAGTTGCTCGCGCATTTGACGCGCGTAGTTGATTGCGGCGATCGCGGCACCACTGTCGCCTTGGTTGTTGTTATCAAGGATTCGCAGGGACATGAGCGATGTCTGCCAGTTGACACCAACGACCCCGGTACCGTTGCCTCCGACTGCACCGATCGTACCCGCGACGTGGGTGCCGTGGCCGAGCGGATCAGATGGATCGTTCGATGCAAGCAAATCGTCCGCACCCGCGCGGAAGTTGACGCCAAAGAAGTCGTCGAAGAAGCCATTGTTGTCTGTATCGCGTCCGTCAGCCCAATTGGCGTCAGCCAACAAGTCTTGTGCGTCAATCCGGCCGTTGCCATTGAGGTCGCGAACAAACTCAGCATTGGGACCGGTGGCGAATCCACCAACCGTCAGGGAGAAGGGAGCGGTGGCGGAACGTGTGGCGTTGTTGAGGTCGTAGAATGTGATCAATCCGTCGGCGTCGATATCGACGAGCTTGTTCCCTTCGTCATCAAGGAACTCCGGAGGTAGCTCGCCCTGGTTCAACCAAATATTTAGATATAGATCGGGATGCGTTGAATCGATGCCAGTGTCAACGACGCCAACGACCGTTGATAGACTGCCAATCGAAACGTCCCAAGCGTCATTGGCATCAACGAGATCAAGGCCTGGCAAGAGGCCAGTGACGAACTCTGGGTCGTTGGGTGTGAGCTGTCCTTCGATCAAACGATTCGCCGAAAAGCTATCTACATGATCGCTGCCTGCCAACACTCTCTGCACATCTTCGTGTGATCCGCTGACTCCGCGCAGCAAGACCGACCCTGAAGATCCGAGTCCTGCAACTAAAGTCAGGTCAACGGGATTGCGATCAAGTAAACCGTTGAGGGATTCGATCGAGTCCAGAGAACGAATGGCGTCATCGGTCAACTGCACAATCCACTCGCTCGCAACCAGGTCACGCGGACCGACAAAGCTAGGGTCATATTGACTCGACGTCGCTAGCTCGGCAGGTGCAATCCGCGGTACGTCGTCGAAGGACTGGAACCAACTCCAGGAGTCTCCCAGATCGCTCGCTAACAGCTGACGGGATTCAAGCTTCTCAAGTTGCAGTCGCAATTGGTGGCGCTTGCCCAGGCGTGCTGCATCGGAAGCTCGCAAGAATTTTTGCTGGGAAGACCTGGTGTTCGTTCTTTTCATCGGGGTCCTAATTGTCACGGAATGACACAATAAGAGTTCAATGGTCGGTACTCGCGCAGGTCAGAGACGTGCTGCAAATTCGGCTCGATAATAGTTGCGAGCCAGCTCAGGAGTGGACAAAAGCGGGTTTTGTTGTCTTTCAAGTTTTCCGCAGTAGAAAAGGTGTACCCGATTTCACGATCGTTGATGAATCGACGGGAAATCAATCCCAGGCAATGGCCCTCTCTCGCTCGTTGATTGCCGCTAAAGCAGTCGAGCAATTCGGTGCGATCCGTTGGCAAACAGAGTTGTGATCGTTTTGAATTCGTATCCGGCAGCGAAAGAGCGAGGGAATTCACTGCGGCTGGAAGCCGCAGTCACGCAAGATATGCTATTCGGTCATCCTTTGGCCAATCACCAAATCGAGAAAAGCATGAAATCTCCACTTCTCTTACTTGCTGTTGTCATTCTTGGAACACCACTCAGTGCCGTTTGCTTGGGACAGAATCGTCCTTCTGTTCAACAGCTTCAAAAGTTGCTGAAGCAATACCCGGCAGCGGATGCCAACGACGATGGTGTACTCTCAGGCGCCGAAGCGATTGCCTACCGAAACAAAATGCTTGGTGGAGGCAGAAAGAAGACTGGCGGTGTGAAGCGAGACTTCAAAGTCGATCCGGGCTGGGATTTGAAGCGGTTCCCGGAGCACGCGGTTGGCTACAAGACTCCCGCAGAAATCAAACAGATCTTTGCCAAAGTCACTGCTGGAAAGCGACCAGCAGTGGTCTCCTATGAGAAGCCAAGTGACGGTGCGGTACGCGTCGTGGGGGTCGGGCACAGTTTTATGGCGCCCGGCTACAGAACGCTTCCACTGATCAGCAAAGGAGCGGGCATGAAGCAACCGCTCTACACGCATGTTGGTGGAGGCATGACAGGGAGCGCACGCTACAAGTGGGAGCAGGAGAACGGCATCTTTCAATTCGATGGAAAGCCTGTACCGAAATTGCTCTCCTCTATCTCCAATGCGAAGTGGGACGCGATGATGTTCGGGCCATACTTCAACGATCGCGCCGCCTATTACTCGTGCTGGTTCGACTTCTGCCTGAAGTACAACCCTGACATGAAATTCTATTTGTCCGATGCTTGGCCGCAGTTAGAACAGCTCGACGAGCAGCCAACGTCGGAAGCGTTTTTCACGACGGAGGTCGTAGAACAAATGGGAGCCGAAAAACGTTCGTCCTATGGTGAGATTCTCGAGCCACTGCTCAAAGCTTATCCTGGCAAGGTGTTCGTTCTTCCGACGTCGGACGCCATGGTGCTGGCAGCAAAACATTATCTACGAGGTGAACTGCCGGGCATCGAAGGATTTCACCGTGCCATCGGCAACAAAGAGCGTTCACTTTGGAAGGATCGACTTGGTCACCTCGGCCCTGGCCTCGAAAGACTCGAAGGATACGTGTTCTACGCGACTCTCTATGGTCGATCACCCGAACAAATCGAAGACGAAATTGAATTCGGCGGAAACGCGGAGTTTCCAAGTCAAGAACTCGACCGCATGTTCCGTAAGATCGCTTGGCAAGCTGTTTCCGAACATCCCTTCACCGGTGTCAGCGATGAAGACGGAGACGGGGTCAATGATTCATTGAAACTTGAAGTCGCACCCGCAGGTGACTGAGTCGCCGACTATTCTGCGATTCGCTTGTGCGGTTTCAGCCGCACGAATGGGCGAAGTTGTTGCGAGAGTTCCTTGACCGTCGCCGCGTGGCTGTCGTCGTTCGCCAGATTGTTGACTTCCCCTGCGTCAACCGAATGATCGTACAACTCGCGGCCAGCTTTCCCTTCAAGCCATTCGGTGTAACGGTATCGATCGGTACGGAGGGAATAGCCCCAGGCCTTCTTGTTATGCCAAATTTGTGTCACAGCGGGTTTGGTCCAATCGGCATCGGCAGGATTCTCTAGCAGTGGACGCAGGGAGGCGCCTTCCAGGTTGTCGGGAGCTTTCAGTCCACACAGGTCGGCTAGCGTTGGATAGAGGTCAAGCAACTCAACCGGCTTGTTGGTCGAACTATCCCGCGTCAATCCTGGGGCGGCGATGATCATGGGCATCTTGGCGGATCGCTCAAACGCTTTCCGCTTGTACCAAAGGCCTTTTTCGCCCAAGAAGTATCCGTGATCGGACCAGAACACGATGATCGTGTTCTCCATCAGTCTGTTCTGTTCGAGCGCATCAAGTAGCCGTCCGATTTGGGCATCAACGAATGAATTGCACGCGTAGTAAGCTTGCTTGCACTTGCGAGCTTCTTCGACGCTGACATCTTTGAAGTAGTAGGGCCAGTTCTTCGTGTCTCGCTGGATTGCCATGGGTGGCACGTCCTCAAGATCCTGCTTGGCCTCATCCAAATCAGGGATCGTGATTTCGTCCAGCGGGTACATGTCAAAGTATTTCTTCGGCGCGACGTAAGGGCAATGCGGGTTGAAGAATCCAGCTGCGAGGAAGAACGGTTCATCCTTCTTCTCTTGCATCAGTTCGATGATCTTTGACGCAACCAAGCCGTCGGTGTGTTCTTCGTCGCGACTGACTGGATCCCACCATGCCATCGAGATTCCCAGACCGGCTTTCTGACGACCAAACCCGTATCGAGTGATCTTGTCTTCTTGGAGGCTATCGATGCCTCGCGGATTAAATCGCTCGTTCCAAGTGGCCAGATCATCATTGGCATCGGTGCCAATCTGGCTGGGATTCCCGTAATGGTAAATCTTGCCTGCGCGAGCCGAGAAGTATCCGTTGTTGCGAAACAATTGACCAAGCGTCACCACGTTGGGATTCTTCTCGCGAAGTTCGTGAGCCAACGTGTGCATGTCGAGGGTGTCCGGACGCAAGCCGGTCATCAGACTCGCGCGACTTGGTCCACACAAAGGTTGCTGACAATACGCCCGGTCGAAACGTACTCCAAGCTTGGCCAATCGCTCTAGATTCGGCGTCTTGACTTGCGAATTCCCAAACGCGCTCAGGTCGCAATTCATGTCATCGGCAGCGATGAAGACAACGTTCGGTCGATTGGCGGCAGTCGCCGGCGCGATGACGGTGGCGAGCACTGGGAACAACAGGATCAGCAGGATGCACTTCAAGTGAGTCATGTACGTTGGTCGGATTTCGTAGTGGAGTGAGACTGGATTCAGATGATAGGTTTACGTCAGCAGTTCTTTTAGTACGTTTCCGTGCAGGTCGGTCAGGGGGAAGTCGCGACCTCCCGAGCGAAACGTCAGCTTCTGGTGGTCGATGCCCAATTGATGGAGCACGGTTGCCCACATGTCATAGAACGTGCAGGGCTTCTCGACTGCGTGGTATCCGTACTCGTCTGTCGCACCGTAAGTCGTTCCGCCGCGGATACCTCCGCCAGCCATCCAGAAGCTAAAGCCGAACGGATTGTGATCGCGACCGTTTGACCCCTGAGAAAACGGTGTTCTTCCGAACTCACCTGTGAACACAATGATTGTTTCGTCAAGCAATCCACGAGCCTCCAAGTCCTTGATCAGCGCCGCGATTGGCTGATCGACTTGTTGTCCCATGGCACGGTGCCCTTTTTCTAAGTCGCCGTGTTGATCCCATGGGTTGGCCGCGCCACCGGCACCGATTCGATAGGTCAGGCACGACAACTCGACAAAACGTACGCCTTGTTCAATCAAGCGACGAGCCAACAGCGCCTGTCGCGCGTAGGCGGCCTTGATTTTGTCTGCATCATCGATCCCGTACATCCTCCGCGTCGCCTCGGTCTCATCCGAGATGTCGCACAATTGCGGAACGGCCGTCTGCATGCGAAAAGCAGTTTCGTAGTTCTTGATCGATGCTTCAACGTGTGCGTCGTCGATCGATAAGGCAAACTGATTGTCCAACTCGGCAACAAAGTCCAAACGCCGTCGCTGCAAACTTGCCGGCTGTCCAGGTCGAACGTTCGCAACTGCCTCTTCGACATCGGCCTTGAGAATGGAGGCCTGGTGTTGTGCAGGAAGAAAGCCACTGCTGAAGAGCCCAACCCCGCCGTGAGGTGGAACCGCGCTGCCGCTTTGTAGCACAACATAGCTGGGCAAATTCTCATTCGCCGATCCAAGCCCGTAGCTCATCCAAGCGCCGGCACTTGGATGTCCAAGAAACGGAAAGCCACTATGAGCGAGGAAGTTGCCCTGGGCGTGCTCGTTCACGCTCGACGTCGCGGATCGAACGACGGCCAAGTGGTCGGCACAAGTCGCGATCTCGGGGAACATGTCGCTGATCGGCAAACCGCTCTCGCCGTGCTGAGCGAATTTAAATGGACTACCGAAAATTTGCCCGTTCTTATTGAACTGTGTGCGTTGGACCTTCATCGGCATTGGCTTGCCGTGCTCTTGGCTTAGCCGAGGCTTAGGGTCGAAAGAGTCCACATGCGAAACCCCTCCGGACATGTAGCAAAGAATCACGTTCTTAGCTTTCCCGCCCAGAATTCCCCATGTTGCCGCGCTGGATTGTCGCGCATGAAGTGCGGCGAGTGCGGCCAGTCCAAATCCGCTGCTGCATCGTGACAGCCATTCTCTTCGAGTTCCCGGTTGCCGTTTATCGGACATAGATGAACTCCTTCATGTTGAACAAGGAATGCGCCAGGTCGACCCACTGTTGATTCGGCTGGACATTCACCGACGCCTTCATCTTGGATCGAAGCGTTGCCAATTGCGTTTGCAATTCATCGCGTCGCTTACGTTCATCCTCACTCATCGCCTGAGTGATCTGTTGCGGCGAGATCGACAAGGCCGTGCCGGTTGCTGCTGCACTGACCTCATCTGCCGTGAGCGCTCGATTGTATAGGCGAGCATGCAGGATGCGTCCTCGTAACATCCGGTTGCCACTGGCCACCTTGCCATGCCGCATTCCAAACACCACTTCATACTCGTTGGCGTTGAACGACTGCGTGTCCGTTGAGTAGGGCTTTCCGTAGGTCTGTCCGTTGCGATAGCAGGTGATCGTACCGTCACTCGTGTAGGTGATTACCAAGTGCACGCCCTGCTCTACCGCTTCGACCTCCGGTGGTCCATCAAAGGACTTGGTGCGGCGATGATGATCGCTGCCAGCCAACCACAGCCCCTTTTTGCGCTCGGCAAAAACGATCGAATCGAACGCAGCTCCCTTCAGGTCTTGAACCGTCATCGCGCCACCCGCCGCTTGGTCAAGCGTTGAGAGTTGGACCAAGGCCTCTAACGTTTTCTCTCGCAACGGTTCCTTGACCGGATCAGTGGTCGCAAAACCGTTGCCATCGAGCAGCAAAGCACCCTGACTGATCGACGCTGTGCCGCGAAGCTTCAAATCTAATTCACCGATGGAGTCCTGTGCAGATGTCTCGAATGACCACTCGGCAACCGGATTCAGATTGACAGGTTTCTCGTTGGAGGCGGACTGATCGATCCGTTTGACCGCCGCGGCGACGATCGTTTGAAGCGCGCTACTGGACTGCTGGATGTTAACTTGCAGTCGGCGCCGATGTTCAATGGTTTGTTCGTATTGCCGAGAGGCCGATGAAAGGTACTGAAGTGCTGATTGGGCCTCTGCCTCACTTGGCTGCCGCCCCAATGCCTCGACCCACATCGAAGCGACTCGCTGCTGGTCGGTATCGGTCGAGCCTTGCTTCAAGGAACGTTCGGCAAACTTCCTGGCTGCATTCAAAACGAAGGAATTGTTCATCATCATCAGCGATTGGGCGGGAACATTCGTCACGTCCCGGCGTCCCTTGCTCGAAAACGGCACGGGTGAGTCAAAGGTCGCCAGGAAAGGATCCATTGCATTGCGTATCACCTTCACGTAGACGCTGCGACGCGTTGTATTCCCAGAAACCGCTTCGCCGAACATCGTTGGATTGAGTTGCCCTGATGCGGACAGAACGGCATCACGGATTGCTTCGGCTTCCAAGCGGTTCACAGACCAATGCGAATAGAGTTCGTTTTCGGGATCGATTGCTTTTGCTTTCTCCGAGGCTAAGCAGTCCTGCCGCCATGTGTGGCTGGTCACGATTCGGCGAACCATCGATTTGATCGACCAACTGTCTGAAGTGCGGAACTCGTTGGCCAGATAGTCCAGAAGTTCGGGATGCGTGGGAGTCTTTCCGAGCCGCCCGAAGTTGTCGTTTGTTCCAACGATTCCGCGACCGAACAAATGGTGCCAGATTCGGTTGACGATCACACGTGACGTCAGCGGGTTGTCCGCTGCCAGCACGTTCTCGGCAAGCTCGCGTCGGCCGCTAAGCTCTGTTTTGTAGGGCGTGCCGTCAAATGCCTCCAAGAACCTGCGCGGAATCGTGGCCCCGCGTTGCTTGTGATCTCCGCGTTCATACAACGCCTGATCTGCAGCAACCCATTCCGCCAACGCGGGTGCTCTGCGAGGAATTGGAATCTCGCTTTCCAGTTTGCGATATTGTTGGATCAATGGTTTGGCTGTCTTCAGTGATTCAACCGAGTTGCCAAGCCGTCCTTCCTTCAAACATTGATTCAACAGCAAAGCCTGAGCATCGGAGAGGTCCTTTCGTTGCCACGCGAGCACGGCTGTCTTTAGCGTTTGCTGAAACAACTTTGTGAATTGAAGGAAGGACTCAGGAGGCTTCGACTCAGCCTGCTGCAGAATCGGAATCATCCACGTGTCGTTGTCGTTGGTGTCGAACGGCGCACCTTTGGGAACCACCATCGCTTCGCGAATTCCAAACCAGGAACGATCTTGGTTTTGAACCAAGATGGCGGAGTCGTTTGCAGTCGCCAACTCGATGTGAACGTCGTCACCTTTCCAGTAGCTCAAATCGTATTTTTGCCATCTCCATTGACCTTGCCTGTCTTCTTTCATCGTCGTGAAAGGAAAGACCGTTCCATTGCGAGGATAGTCTTGCACGACGTAACGCGAGATCGCTGAACCACCGCCGTTGATCCGCAGCCACAGGTCGTATTCACCATCCAGTGAAAAGGACGGCGAAGTGAAAACTGCTCCGTGCTTGTTGCTGATCAAGTGCGAGTACACACCGGATGGAAAAATGTCGCGAATCACAGATTCACCTTCATCATGAATCGCGAACGCACCTGCGGGACTCGTTTGATCTGCTGTTCCGTTACCGTAGGCAAACCAATTTTCGTGATCATTCGGCGTCGATAAATCCCAGTGCCGAATCGTTTCCCCGCGGGCGACTTCACTTGCACCGGCAGCTTGCGTCTCAAAACGGTTCCAGGCTGCCGAGAAATCGTCGGCGCGGCGAAGCGATTCGATCAGCGCGGTGAGCGGTGACGTCTGTTTGCGTTCCTTCTTTTTCGTCGCCGGCAGCTCATCGCTGTTGGGCATCGAGGCGAGCCAATCCTTGGCAATCGCCGCTCGAATCTCTGATTTTATAGCGAACAGAGACTTGCGGTTCCGGTTCAGCAACTGCGGCGAGTCAATGGCAGCCCTGCCGGGTCGAGTCGAGCCGACGATTCCGAACAGAGCGTAGTAGTCTGCTTGGCTGATTGCATCGAACTTATGATTGTGGCAGCGTGCACAAGAAACGGTGAGTCCCAAGAAGGCCTTGCTAAACACATTGATGGCATCGTCGGTAAAACGCACCTTCTCTTCCATCACATCGGTTGGACCGAAGCCATGAAAGACCATCCGCCAGTGGGCCGTAGCGACTTGCGATTCGTTGATGCCAAGTTCGTCGTTGATGCGAGGCGATTCCAACAGGTCGCCGGCAATGTGTTCGCGGACGAGTTGATCGTACGGCACATCGGCATTCAACGCACGGATCAGGTAATCTCGGTAGTGGTAAGCGCCCACGATTCTTGGATCGCCCTCACTGCCGTGTGATTCAGCGTATCGAATCCAATCCATCCAGTGCCGCGACCATCGCTCACCAAATTGATCGGAGGCCAACAACCGATCGACATGTTCTTCGAAAGCCTGATCCGACGAGTCACTGACATACTGAGCTACCTCTTTGGGCGACGGCGGCAGACCGGTAAGTGCGAAGGCAAGGCGTCGCGCCAGCACGGTTCGATCGGCACGCTCGGCGGGCTTCAAATCAGCGGCATTCATCTTTGCATGAATGAATCGATCGATTGGATGATCCGATGCAGCACTCGTGCTTGCTTTGGGAATTTCCGATGGAAAGATCGGTTGAAAGCTCCACCACTGTTTTCGTTTTTCGCGAACCGCTTCCCAAGAAGTGGAGGCAGCCAGTTCGTCGGCCGATGGTGGATCGTTGCGTGGATCGGGAGCACCCATCGACAACCATTTTTCAAAGTCGGCGATCACGTGATCGTCAAGCTTCGGTCCTCCCTCGGGCATTTCAAGACCCTCGACTTCGTGCCGCAGGATTTTTAATAGCAGGCTGTCGGCTGGCTTTGTAGAAATGAGCTTTCCAGAATCGCCGCCCTTACGAAAGGCACCGCGATGATCCAACGATAGGTTGGCTTCCGTGGTTTCGGCGGTGTTGTGACATTCGTAACACTGCTGGACCAAGATCGGACGAATGCGCTGCTCGAAGAACTCGATTTCGTCGGGTGTCAGCTCAGCGGCGCGAGTTCCCATGACGGGAGCGGCGAAGAAGCTGACAGTCGCCAGGACAGGCAAGCAAAAGACTCTCACGATCGGGGAGATCCTTTCAGGTGGGGTGGGATTCCAGAGATTGTAGACGATCGATGCCGGAGGGCCGGGCTACCCGAAAGATCTGGGCCAAGCGACGCTGATGGGTACGGCTTGCAGAAAACCGCGTTCTGCTAGATACTTCGCCCTGCATTTTTGGGGTGAACGACACGCCGCAAAAAACGACGGATCGAGGCCGGTTTGAGGTTTTTTCGACGGAATTTTCCATCGAAATCGGCTCAAAACGGCTGACAGAGGTCGCAGGCAATCCATGCGGTAGCCTGATAGAAGAAAAGACCGTAAATTACGGCAAAGCCGAAGTGGCGGAATTGGCAGACGCGCTGGATTCAAAATCCAGTTCTCGCAAGGGAGTGAGGGTTCGAGTCCCTCCTTCGGTACTCTTTATGAGTAAAGGACTTAGAGCAATCGCTCTGAGTCCTTTTTTTATGCGCCCATGGGTGAGGGGGGCCGCACTTCAAAAGTGCGGTTCATATCGCTCGTTTGAGAACCGTCATGGTTCGTTTCCATGAATCCGATCTCTCAAAGTGAGTCAGATTCGAAGTCGGAATGCGCCGAGCTAGATGCGCGCGGACTCAAGTATTCTTGCTTCGGTTGTCTGCGCAACAGGGAGCACGTGTTCGTCCTGTTTGGATGGTCGTCCAATTCCGATGAACTTCTTTCCCAAACCGTGTTGGAGTCGATGCCTCCGGTTCCATTCCCAAGTGAGTGGATTCAAAATTTTGTTCTCGCAGGGGAGTGAGGGTTTGGGAACCTGCTTCGGTACTCTATAGGAGTAAATGACTTAGGAAGTATTTTCTTAGGCCCTTTGTTGATGGGCTCAGAGTGAAGTTGGCAAAAGAAGGGCAGCACTGCAGACGTAGTGGGTTCGTGTTGCTCGGTTGGGCTTAGAATGGCTGCACGTTTGAAGATGACGTTGCACTGCAAAGCTCTAGAAATACAAACAGGATTCAGGAATGTCTCGTTTTTCCATCCATTCATTGATGTTGATTGGGTTGCTCCTCCAAGGCACGCTCCGTGCTCAAAACGGATCGGAGAAGATGCCCCGTGAGAACGTCATCGACGTTTCTGCGATTGGCGAAGGCTTGTGCGTCAGCAATCTCTTTCAATCGAACATGGTGCTGCAACGCGACAAACCCGTGTCGATTTGGGGATGGGCCGATCCGGGTGAAGAAGTCGTCGTCAGCATCAACGGCAACCAGGGAACGGCCACGGCTTCCCAAGATCGATCGTGGAAAGTCGCCCTGCCTGCTATGGCCGTCCATTCCGACCCGCTTGAGATGACGGTTAAGGGATCACAAAAGACGCTGACGCTTGACAACATTCTGATTGGCGATATCTGGGTGCTGGGCGGACAGAGCAACATGGAGTTCCCGTTGGACCGAATCGAAAACGGCCAACTCGAGATTGTGTCAGCGAATTACTCGAACATCAGAGTATTGACGGTTCCCGCTCAAAATGGACCCGACACCAAACCCGCCTTTCCGCGGCTGCACGAGTGGAGTGGATGGTTCGGCCGCCATTACCGCAAAGGTGACTGGGATGTTTGCTCACCCGAGGTCGTGCGTGAATTGTCGGCGATCGGATACGTGTTTGCGCGGCGTGTACACATGGCAACTCAGGTTCCCATTGGAGTCGTCGATGCATCACGGGGTGGAACGACGGTCGAAACCTGGACGCCAACTGCTGATCTAGGTGAGATGGAATCAACTCTGGTGAAAGACTTGATGGCAGAATGGGAGCAGAAAGTCGCGACGTGGGATCCTGAGGCGGACCTGGACAAGCGAATCGAAAACTATCGTCAGAAGGTCGCCCGTTTTCAAAAAGAGGGCAAGAAGATGCCCGCCAACGAGACCGAGCCGGACGATCTTCGGCCTGGTCCGGCAATGGATCAGAATCGACCGGGGAACTGCTTCGCCAGCATGATCGGCCCGATTGCCGGGCTGCAAGTCAAAGGTGCGATCTTCCACCAGGGCTACAACAACTGCTTCAACGGAACACAGGGCACGATCATGTATCGTCAAGTGTTTCCAAAAATGATCGCAGCCTGGCGAGCAGCTTTCGATGATTCGGAAATGCCTTTCGGAATTCTGTCACTCTGCACCGAGGGAACCAACCAGACGCTTGAGAACTACTGCGAGATGATGGCGAATCCGGGGCCCTACCTTCGTGAGGCGCAGTACCAGACGTTCCTTGATCTCTATCAGGCGGGCGACAAGAACATTGGGTTCACCAGCACCTATGATCTGCGACGCCGTTGGTATCACCCGCAGCTGAAAATCCCTGCCGGCGAGCGGATGGCACGATGGGCGCTGGCAACACAGTACGGTCTCGGCAGTTCAATCCGTTGGAAGCCGCCAATCGTTCGGGAGATGAAGGTGGCTGAGGGACGCATCGAATTGCGACTGGATGAAGCCGCGAGCGCCGTCGACAACGGAGGTCCCATTCTGGGGTTCGCGATCGCAGGCGCAGACCGCAAGTTTCACCCGGCACAAGCAACGCACTTGGTCACGGGCAAAGACGATCGCGGACGCCCAAGAACAGACAACCAAGTGTTGGTGCTTTCAAGTCCGATGGTGACCAAGCCACTGCATTATCGATACGCGTGGGGACGTAGCCCGCTTGGCAACTTGCAAGCACATCGCATGACAGACATTCCCTTTGCGACCCAGCGAAGCGACGATTGGCCACTGGAGAACGTTCCGCTTGGAGTACACGACGAAGAAGTCACCGCGAAGCTCGACCGGCAGCAGAAGCGAAAGTTGATCGAAGCACTTCGCCAACAAGACGTTGATCGAATCCTAGCTGAAGCCGACGTCATCAGAAACGCGACGAGCGAGAACTAACGTGGCAGCGGCTTCCAGCCGCAGTTTCGCTTGGCAATTCGTTGTGGCTAGAAGCCGCAGCCACGCGAAGGAGTTAGAGATCCAGGATAGTGTTCAGCCGTCGTTCGAGTGCGGCTTGGTGAAACGGTTGCAACCGATACGACCTGTTCTGTTGACCGCTCGAAACGGGTCTCCCAGATGGAAAGTAGGCCTGCGGAGAACAGGCGGAGCTAGCGTTCATGGATGTACACACTGATTCTCACGCTCAAGCAACCTGTGATCGACCATGTTTCGTCCGTTTCTAAAACTCACTCGCCTTTGTCGTCTGTCTGTCTGCATGATCGCCGTTCTGGCATGTGTCGGATGTGGGTTGGAACTGCCGAAGATGAAGTCGGTTGAGTACGAGCCGTTCGATCTGTCGGATGTTTCCTTGGTTTCACGTTCGGTTCGGCCAGCGGGCAATGCGATTCGTCAATTCGCAACGCAATACGTGACTGATTTGGGTGTTGCTGACGACCAGCCGGGTCACGACAGTGAGGTGCGGGTTGTACTTCCTACCAGGATGCCGCAAGGAAAAGTCCCAGCACTGATCGTCAATGGTTCCGGCGCGTATCTGTTTTCAGGTATGAACCTTTGCGATGAAGACATCGAGCCGATGCTGCCGTATGTCGAACGCGGGTTTGCGATCATTGCCTACGAAACCGATGGATGCCAACCTGACTTCGAGCGTGATCCAACGTCTGCAGACATCGCTCAGATGACAAGGCGATACGTGGCTTCCAAAGCTGGTTTGATCAACGCCAAGCGTGCGATTTCCTACGCGTTGGAACAGTTTCCGGAGATTGACGCGAACCAACTTTATACAATCGGGCATAGCAGTGGTGCCAAGCAGGCACTGCTGCTTTCAACCCACGATGATCGCATTCGCGGATGCGTTGCATTTGCGCCGGCATGTCAGATGGATATCAGCAGCAAGATGACCGTTGCGCGAATTGGCGGTTCCGATGCGGGCGAGTTGACTCGTGAAGTCCAACGCTCGATGCCGCTGGTTCACGCCAGCAAAGTCAGCGTGCCGATGTTGCTCGTGTATTCCGAGAATGATCGAATCACACGGCCAGCCGAAGTACTCACCTACGCGAAGGCAGTCGGTGAGCGTGCGATCGCCGTACCAGTCAACTGTGATGGTCACGGAGCCGTCCCTCAAGCGGGCTTCAAGCTCTCACTGGCTTGGCTCATCTCGCAATCGAAGAACAATGCCAATCAGCCACTTGAAGCAAACTTGGTTAGCAGTTCGCCAGAAGATCGGGTCGTTGATTCCCCAATCAAATCGGCAGAACCGTCGAAGACCCAGGCGCCGCCGCAGCCGCACGTGCCAGCCGCACCACAACCCGTTGCCGAGCCGGGGCCGCTGCCGGTCCAGCAGCGATCGATGCGGCACCCAACGTTCAACCCTGCTGGCGTCCAAGACAATCCTTACGTCAACTGATCGTTGGCCAACCCAAATCGATCTCATCGCCTGCGCGATAGGGAGACGTTCGGGGCTCGGCTAAGGAAGGTCCGAACGGGAACGCAGGACTGGCAGGAATTTGGCGCAAACGGGCGTTGGCACATCGGCTGTGGTGCCGGCGGGGCTGAGCATTCCGGTTTCTGAATCTATCCTTAACACGACGACGGTATTGTCTTTTTGGTTTTCCGCCAGCAAGAATCTCTCGGTCGGATCGATGCCAAAGTTGCGCGGCACGCCGCCGCCCGTGGATTGGTTCTCCAAGTAGGTCAAAAGTCCCGTGGACTCGTTGATGCGATAGGCCACAATCGTGTTGTGTCCGCGATTGGAGCCATACAGAAAACGGCCCGAAGGAGATACCTGAACCTCCGCCGTCGATTGTCCTGGCTGCTTTGACTCGCCGGGCGGCAACGTGGACAAGGTTTGCAATGTCGTGAGTGCACCCGTTTTCTGGTTCAGCTGAAATGCGGTTACGGTCAGATTCATTTCATTGATGACGTAGGCAAATTCTCCATTGGGATGAACGGAGAAATGCCTTGGCCCCGATGCCGGTTCGAGCTTGGCGAATCCGGGCTGATTCGGAGTGAGCGTGCCTTGATCGGCATCGAATCTGTAGATCAAGACTTTGTCCAAGCCCAAGTCGGCGGCAAACGCGAATCGGTTGTCATTGGAAAGATTGATGCTGTGGGCGTGTGGACTGCTTTGTCTGGGAGTCGTTCCTTTCCCGAGATGTTGGATGAACGACGATTGCTTTCCGAGTGAACCGTCCTGCTGGATCGGAAGAACGATCACGCTGCCGCCGGTGTAGTTGGCTGCCAGCACGTGACTCCCGGTATGATCGACGATCAGATGGCAAGGGGCGGCACCTTGCGATGCTCGCTCATTCAGTTTCGTTAGGTTGCCATCGGCTTCGATTCGAAACGCGGTCACGCCGCCGCCGGGCTGTCCTTGGAATTCAGCGACTTCGTTCACGGCATACAAGAATGTCTTGTCGGGGTGAATGGCAAGAAAAGACGGATTGTCGACTCCTGCGACGGTGTGTCGCTTCGTGAGTGATCCGTTGTTCAGGTTCAGTTCGTAGACATAGATGCCTTCGCTGTCACCTTGGGTGTAGGTCCCAAAGTAGACCAGCATTTGTTCGACGCTGGCCGCCTCGAGTGTTTCTGCGCGAGACTGCGGAGTGTAGATGGAGCCGACAGTCGTCCAAAGAACCAGCAGGAGAATGCGAAGTGGATTCATGATATCGGATGCTTCTGAAGTGAAATGAGCTTGGACTTGGTATGTTGATGGAAGCAATCATGCTCCGTGATTTTGATTGATTTGCCTCGCGGTTCGCTGGCAAGGCAAAGTATCAGCACAGGGAATCATCCATGGCAACCAGTGCTTCTCCAACCGCCGTTTTTCGCGCGACTGACGTAGCCAAAATCTACCAGATGGGAGAGGTGGAAGTTCACGCACTCCGTGGCGTTAGCTTGGATCTGTTTGAGGGGGAGCTTGTCGTATTGTTGGGCGCCTCGGGCAGCGGTAAGTCCACGTTGCTAAACATTCTTGGTGGTCTGGACGTGCCGACCAGCGGTTCGGTGCATTACCTGACCAGCGAACTGACTGCCTGCAATGACGGGGAACTGACCAAGTACCGGCGTGAGAACGTGGGATTTGTATTTCAGTTCTACAACTTGATTCCCAGCCTGACCGCGCTCGAGAACGTGGAATTGATCACTGAGATCGCACCCTCCCCCATGGCTCCGTTGGACGCCTTGGAGATGGTCAAGCTGCGCGATCGAGCCAACCACTTTCCCGCTCAGTTGTCCGGTGGCGAGCAACAACGCGTCGCGATTGCTCGAGCGATTGCCAAGCAACCCAAAGTGCTGTTATGTGACGAACCTACTGGCGCTTTGGATGTCAAAACCGGTGTCGTGGTGTTGGAAGCGATCTCGCGGATCAATCGTGAATTGGGAACCACGACGGCAGTGATCACGCACAACGCAGCGATCGCTCAGATGGCCGACCGTGTGATTTCACTTTCAGATGGACGCATCTCTAGCGTGGATTCCAATTCGACTCGCGTCGCAGCTCAAGAATTGAACTGGTAAGCGATGCGCAAGTTGGACCGAAAGCTGCTTCGCGATTTGTATCATCTGCGGGCTCAGGCCTGCGCGATCTTGCTGGTGATCGCTGCAGGAGTGGCGACCTTTGTGATGTCGATGTGCAGCTATGCGTCACTGGAGTTCAGTCGCGATTCGTTCTACCGTGAGTTTCGCTTTGCCGATGTCTTCTCCATGACTGGGCGAAGCCCTGTGGCGATCATCCCGCGAATCCGAGAGATCAGCGGAGTTGCATCAGTCGAAGCACGGTTGGTGTACGACGTTCTGCTGGACGTTCCGGAAATGTCCGAACCGGCAACCGCTCGTTGCATCTCGATACCAGGCTCTGGTCGGGCCCAACTGAACCGAGTCTACGTGACCCGTGGCCGTATGATCGAGCCAGACAAAACTGGGGAGGTCGTTATCTCAGAAGTCTTTGCAGACGCCCATGCCTTTGCACCCGGCGATTCGGTCCGAGCGATTCTGAACGGAAAGAAGCAGGTCCTGACCATTGTTGGCGTCGCACTCTCGCCTGAATACGTGATTCAAGTTCAGCCAGGTAGCATCATGCCCGACAACAAGCGATTCGGTATCTTCTGGATGTCCCAGCAAGACCTGGAAGCTGCCTTCGACATGTCCGGTGCTTTCAACAGTGTCTCGGTCAAATTGGCGTATGGGAGTCGCCAAGACGAGGTGATCAGCGACTTGGACCGGCTGCTAAAACCCTACGGCAGTATCGGTGCGTTTGGTCGTGATCAGCAGTTGTCGCACCAGTATTTGAGTGATGAGATGACGCAGTTGAAGGGAATGGCCGTGATGGCTCCCGCGATCTTTTTGGGCGTTGCCGCGTTCCTGCTGAACATGGTGATGTCGCGGATCATAAGTCAGCAGCGAGAGCAGATCGCAGCCCTCAAAGCGTTCGGTTACACCAACTTGGAGATCGGGTTTCATTACTTCAACCTCGTCTTGGTGATCTCTTTGGTCGGGACCACCGTCGGGACGCTGTTTGGCTTCTGGATGGCTTCCGGAATGACAGAAATGTACACGGAGTTCTATCGCTTTCCGTCGCTTCTGTTTCGGTTCGACGTTTTGGCGGTCTTGATAGGATATGTGCTGACAACGCTGGCAACCCTTGTGGCGACCTTCTTTTCGGTGCGAAGTGCGGTCAAACTTCCGCCAGCCGAAGCGATGCGACCCGAACCGCCTCCCAGTTACAAGCCGTCCTTCGTTGAGCGTCTTGTGCCTCGCTGGTTCTTGTCTGCAGAACTCCGAATGGTTGTTCGCAACGTGACTCGCAAACCGATCAAAGCAGGAATGTCGATCCTCGGCATCGCGCTGGCGGTTGCCGTGATGATTCTGGGGAACTTTTCGCTTGATGCGATGAACTACATGATGGATTTTCAGTTCCGATTGGCTCAGCGCCAGGATTTGACGGTCTCTTTTGTTGAACCTGCGACAGAGTCCGTTCTTCACGAAGTCCGCAGACTCAAGGGAGTCACGGACAGTGAAACGATGCGTGCGGTTGCGACCCGACTTCATTTTCAAAATCGCTCTCGCCGCGTTGGCATCACTGGGTTGGAGCAGGATGCAAGCCTGTTTCGGCTGTTGAACGCAGATGAACAGGTGGTTCAAGTACCGACTTTTGGGGTCATGTTGAATACAAAGTTGGCAGAGCTGTTGAACATCACTGTGGGAGACCTGTTAACGATTGAGGTGTTGGAGGGCAAACGCCCGACACTGACCGTCGAAGTATCTGCACTGGTCGAAGAGTATGCGGGTTTGAATGCCTACATGAGCAAAACGGAGCTGCACGCATTGCTGCAAGAGTCGAACGTTGCCTCGGGGGCATTCTTGAAGGTGGATCCGAATCACATCGAGGAAGTCTTTGGTGATTTGGAGCGGCGACCGGGCGTTGCCAGCGTATCCATCAAAGATGCGGCAATGAAAGCGTTCGAGGACACCGTCGCAGAGAATATCTTGGTGATGCGTTCATTCATTATCTTTTTCGCGGGCGTGATTGCGATCGGGGTCGTCTACAACACCGCGCGGATCTCACTTTCCGAGCGGAGTCGCGACTTGGCGACCATGCGCGTGATCGGATTCTCTGAGCGGGAAGTCTCTGTTGTATTGCTGGGCGAGATCATGCTCTTCACACTGGCCGCCATTCCGATAGGTTGCCTGTTAGGTTACGGGCTGGCTGGTGTGATGGCGGCGGGGATTGATACTGACAACTATAGGATTCCACTGGTGGTTAGCCGGGCCACTTTCGTACTGGCCTCGTTGGTCGTGATTGTTGCAACCGGGTTGTCGGCCGCTTTGGTGCAGCGAAGAGTGGCGAACCTTGACCTCATAGGAGTGCTGAAAACGCGCGAGTGACATGAGATTTTCATTGAAGACACTGCTCTGGGGAACATTGCTAGTCGCATTGGCCTTGGTGTGCGGACTGTTGATGTTCCCCAAACCGGTCGACGTGGAGTTTGCGAAAGCGTCGATGGGGCCGTTGCGAATGACGGTGCAGGAAGACGGCAAGACGCGAATTCGCGAAAAGTACACTGTTTCGGCGCCGGTTACAGGGCGTTTGTCACGGATCGAGTTGAATGCGGGTGACTACATCGACGAGCAGACGTTGCTCGCCGTCATTTTGCCGAGTGATCCTGCGATGCTAGACGCGCGAACGCGGGCCGAGGCGAGTGCACGTGTGCAGGTTGCCCAAGCGGCGGTTCATCGATCTCAGTCAAAGTTGGATCAAGCAAAGATTGACCACGAACTCAGCGTTTCCAAGTTCCAGCGAGCCGAAAAGATGCTCTCCAGCGCGGCGGTGTCGCGGGACGAGTTTGAGATCGCTCGCGCCGAACAATTGGCAACAGCTCAACGGATTGAAACCGCTTCCTTTGAGATCGATATTGCGAAATTCGAGCAGAAGATGGCCGAGACTGCACTCAATCAATTTCGCGACGGCCAGAGTGACACCAAGGTGGAGCCGTTCGAGATTTACGCGCCCATTGCAGGTCGAGTCTTGCGTGTGTTGGAAGAAAGTTCGATGGTGGTTGCCGTCGGAACATCGCTGGTTGAACTAGGGGATCCGAGGAACCTCGAAATTGAAATCGATGTGCTTTCAACGGATGCTGTGCAGATCAAAGAAGGCGCCGAAGTCACGATCGAACATTGGGGCGGCCAATCGCCACTCCAGGGACATGTTCGTGTGATCGAACCAGGCGCCTTCACCAAGGTGTCATCGTTGGGAGTCGAGGAGCAACGGGTCAACATCATCGCGGACTTCAACGAGCCACCAGAGCGGATCGCATCACTGGGGGATGGCTATCGCGTGGAGGCGAGAATCACTGTCAATGAAGTCGAGAACACGCTGTTGGTTCGCAACAGTGCGCTGTTTCGTTTCGAGCGACGCTGGCATGTACTTTCGATTGTGAACAACCAAGCAGAGTTGCAGCACGTTAAGATCGGGATGCAGAACGAAACCCACGCTCAAATCACTGACGGGCTTTCCGAGGGCGATCGCGTGATCATCTACCCCAGTGATAAGTTGAAACCAGGGACAAAGGTTCGCTCAATCACCCAGTAGCGAAACTTGTTGGTCGCGCCCCAAGACGTCCGCTTTGCTGCCTATCAATCAAGCAGCCACTGATGAGATCCGAATTTTTGACTTGGAAGTGGCCAGGGTGTTAGGATCAGTGCAAGTTCGGTTCACAACAAAGCTTTTGGGGAATTGCTATGAAAGACGCTCTTTTCAATCGTCGGCGTCGTCTGGTGGTCTTTGGTTTGGGACTGCTCGTTCTTACCGGTGGGATCTACGTGAGGGCCAGCACGAAAGGACCGACGGCGGAGGACATTGCTGCCGGCAAGGCGATGTTTCTTCATGAATGGACGGTCAATGATCCGCTCTGCGGTGAAGGCGATGGATTGGGCCCCGTTTTTAATGCCAAGTCGTGTGTGGCTTGTCACTCGCAAGGCGGAACCGGTGGCGGAGGCGGCAACGAGCACAACGTGCT
Source organism: Rubripirellula sp. (assembly GCA_045110715.1). Classification (GTDB taxonomy): domain Bacteria; phylum Planctomycetota; class Planctomycetia; order Pirellulales; family Pirellulaceae; genus Rubripirellula. Next base: position 1,455 of record JBGCGI010000153.1, on the reverse strand, counting down.
GACGTTTGAAGTCGATCCCGACAGCGATCGCACCGAGGTCGTCAGCCATGTCGTCCATGCGTCGGCAACTCACGAGGATTACTTGGAATCTCAGGAGACAGTGCGTGACTTGTTCCCCGTCATTCCGGGTGGAGTACGAATCGTCGGAGGATGCTCCGTCAGTCTGGCCGACCACAACCCCATTTCTTTTGAAGAGGTTAACTCACCCGCGCTGTATGGCGTCGGCTTGCTGGACGAGGTTTCTGATTTTTCCGTCGTGGTTCACAATGCGAAGCGATTGGGGTCACAGGTTTCCGATGAACTCAATGGAAAGTTTAGCCACAACGGCCATGGCTTTGCCCGTTCGCATTCGCGAGGTCGGATAGGAAAGTTCGGCTGGAAGGGGCAATTCGTATCCATCAAGGAGTTTGTTGCAGCGGCTTGCGCGATGGAGTTGGGCCTGACAAATCCCTACAATTCTCAACCGATTCCTCGAAACCACAATGAGAATCCGGATGCCAAGATGGACATGACTCACAAGCAGTTAGACCAATTGGTTGCGTATGTGAAGTCCTTGCCTGCACCAAGACAAGTCTTGCCAACCGATCACGAAGCTCGTCAGCGAGCGATTGAAGGAGAGAAGTTGTTCAACCAGATCCAGTGCAACGATTGTCACGTGAAGGATCTTGGTGAAGTCGAAGGCGTGTACACCGACTTTCAGTTGTATTCGCTCGATCGACGAGAGTTTGGCTCCTACGCTCGCGAAGAAGTGAAGTTTGAACGCCCTCACTCCATTCCATTGCCGGAAGACTGGAAGACACCGCCACTGTGGGGCGTGGCGGATTCGGCTCCGTACTTTCACGATGGTCAGTCTGCAACTCTGGAGGAAGCGATTCAGCGCCACCTGGGCGCGGCCAAGCATTCCAACAAGCTGTACAACGGCCTGCAGAAAGATCAGCAAAAGATGGTGGTCGAATTCCTGCAAACCTTGAAGGCGCCACAAACTCTGTAGCAGAGTGAGTGCACGAAGCATTCCTCTTCACTGGGGAAACCAAAAGGCTTTTGAGAGACAAACGCGAGCATGATTATCATTTCAGCGATGTCAAAGGATCGCGTCATCGGCAGTGGCAATGGGATGCCGTGGAGTGTTCCCTCGGAGTATGAGCAGTATCTTCGCTATGTCGGTGGCCAGACCGTGATCATGGGGCGAAAGACCTACGAGATATTCGCAGCAGATTTGTCGAGCGAAACCACTGCCATCATGGTCTCTCGCAGCGCTGACGTCGACGGAGTAAACGTCGTCAACTCGCTCGAAGCAGCCTTGCGATTAGCAAGTCAATTTGGCAAGACAACGTTCGTGGCCGGTGGAGGAGAGATCTATGCTCAAGCCCTTCCGCTGGCCGAGGAGATGTATCTGAGTACGATCAAAGGCGATTTTAGTGGCGACACGTACTTCCCCGAGTTTGACGACTCGCA
>JBGCGI010000152.1:0-16492 GCA_045110715.1 Rubripirellula sp. | reverse complement strand
TTGACCGACCTTGGGATAGGCGAACCAACGAACCTTTGGGTACAGTGAATCGGTGTGGTTGATCAGCGGAAACTTCGGCACTCCAGCTGTCGAAACTGGCCAGTAGGCAATCCACTTCCCGTCAGGGCTCCAACGAAACGCGTCACGCAGACCTAATTCTTCCTCATAGACCCAATCCGTTGTTCCGTTGATCGTGTCTTCGTCGGTGCTGAACGTCAGCTGCCTGATTTCGTTGGATCGCAAATCTTCCATGTACAGATTTCGATTTCGCACGTACGCCACACGTTTCCCGTCCGGTGAAAACTTGGCAAACATCAATGAGGAAGCGGGCGCGTCGCCGCCAAGTTTCTGCAACTGGCGACTGCTGCGATCGAGTACCCAATAGTCTCCACGCGTATTGTTTCGCCAAACCCGTTTCGCTTGAGTGAAAATCAACAGGCGATTCTTGTCTTTCGACCACTGGTAGCTCTCGATCGAAAGTGGCTTGCCTTCGTCCGGCGGGATCAGCTCACTGGCTGGCACCATGACGGAAGTGTCCCCCGTGGCCGCATCATGTCGCACAACGCTCTTGCCCTCGGCATCTTCTTCCAGCGTTGTATACGCCGCCTCTCCCTCAAGCCATTGTCCGCCGAATGACTTTGCCACGAATTCTTCGCTATTATAAATCCGCTCAATCGATAGCGAGTTGTCGGCGTCTGGCGATTCACACCAAGCGTAGGATCCGATCGTGATCTGGAACGCAAGCAAACATGTCAGACGAATGAGAGCAGACATCCGAACTCCTGTAAGGGGCAAGTTTTTGGATCAGACGAAATCGTAATCCCTGAGCCCAGGAATCCAATCGTGCAAAGAATGAACTTCCGAGGATATCGCCTTTTGTACGACAATCGTGATGCGGCGGAGTCGATGGTGCGGCAAATCGACGATTTCCCTTCATTCTTTACCCCGACGGGCGACCGCCCGTTCATCATCGACTGCGGCGCCAACATCGGCGTCTCGGTATTGGAGTGGAAAACGCGTTGGCCACAAGCCGAGGTCCTGTGTTTCGAGCCTGACCCCTTCGCCTTTGAAGTCTTGCAAGCCAACGTGGACCACAACGACATTCCGCGTGTCCAGTGCGTTAACGCTGCGGTATCGGATCAAGATGGCACCGTAAACTTCTTTGGCGACATCGCCAGTGGTGGGGACGCACGCGGGAATTCCATCGATGCCGCTTGGGCTGATCGCGGTGACAGTGACGAAACAGCTGTCGACTGCAAAAAACTGTCCGCCTACATCGCCGATCGCGAGGTCAGTTTCTTAAAGCTCGACATTGAAGGCGCCGAACAACGCGTGATCGAGGAAATCGCCGACAAGCTGCAGCAGGTCCAAGCGATCTATGTGGAAGTCCACGAAACGGACGAAAGCGTTGCCTACAATTCGTCCGCGCAAATCGAAAAGCTGTTGACCGAAGCAGGCTTTACCATCGAAGCAGAATCGCGGTTCGACGAACATGCGTTGCCGGCGTACTTGGACGACTGGCGAATCGATGTCGGAGCAAGGCAAACAGAACTGCTGTGCTGGCGATGATCACAAAGTCGACCGCCGGGCCTATTCAAACGTGGACTGCTGGGCCTAAAGCAACCCGGCAACTTCCGAGAAACTTGTTTCACCGCTGACCAGGTGCAAACGTGCCGACTGCGCGAGGGTGAACGTCCCCAACTCTTGAGCGGACTCGCGAATCCGCTGCGAACTTTCACCACTGCGAATTTTGTTCGCTAGCGTGTCGCTAGCCATCAACGTTTCGCAAATGGGAACCTGTCCACGGTAACCGGTGTTTCCACATTCGCCGCACCCCACTGCCTGCTGCAACTGCAGAGTCGCATCTCCGCGCAGCCGCGCCAACTGTTCATCCGTCGCGGGAACCGTTGAACTACAAGCCGAACAAAGCCGACGAACCAAACGTTGAGCGATCAGGCAATGCACCGAGTTGGCAATCTGATTTCGACTGACGCCCAGATCAAACAGAGATTCCAGCATCGCGGCAGTATCACTCGCCGGGACAGAGGAGAGTACGAACTGGCCAGACATCGCAGCACTGACCATCGTGGCTGCTGAATAGGAATCGCGAATTTGATCCAACAACACGACGTCGGGGCGACTACGAATGATGTGCTGCAGCATCTCATGAAAACGCGGACGATCATGCGAGTCCACTTGAATTTGATTGATCCCACCGACACGAATGCTGATGTGATCTTCGACGGTGCAAATGCTCTTGCAGCTAGCCTCGTTCAGGTGCTGCAGGCAAGAGTACAATGTCGTTCGTTTCCCGCTCCTCACCGGACCAGAAACGAGCAGCATTCCCGCGTCCTGAGAGATCGCAGAGGCCAAGGACTGCCGGGGATAATCAGAGAAACCTAACGACTCAATCTGGAGATCAGACTGCCAATGCCCTGGCAATTGCAGGTCAATTCGCTGCCCTGAGGCGGTTGGCAAAAAGTTAACACCGACATCAACTCTTCGCTCTCCGTCGCGAACCCGAATCGATCCTTGTTGAAGTCTTGCCGACGGATCGGCCCCAATTCTTGCCAGCGACTTCAAGTAATCGGTGACTCCCGACGCCACGGTCGGCATGAATTCGCATTCGCTGAGCACACCATCCGTCCGCATTCGAACCCGATGCTGCTTGGTGCAAGCGGAAGGCTCGATCAGCACTTGGCTGGCACCAGCTCGGATCGCTTTTCGCATCAACCGGCTAACGTTGGCGGATATGTCGTTCACCACCACTGGCTTCGCGTCTGCAGGATTCGTTTCCGCAGGCGAGTTGCCGTAGAGGATCCGAAGTCCGCGTGCGACCACTGACATCGTCGTGAAAAAGGGGCGCATTTGCCGGCCAGACTTCTCGCGAACGGAATCCGCCAAGACGAGCGAGTCTGGCGAACTGACAGCGACCTCCAGCGTCTTGCCGTCATCGTTCAATGGCAGCAGATGATGCTGGCAGCAAAACTCACTGGGGAGCAATTTGGCAAGCGCCGGATCAATCGGCAACGGCGTATTTTCTGCAGGATCAAACAGCGGCAACAAATAGTGATCCGCATACAGTTTGGCAAGTTGACGAGAATCAAGCAAACCAGAATGAATCAAACGTTGCTCGATAGGAAGACTGGACGCTTCCTCATCGTACAACTCGGCGATGCGAGCGGTGTCCAAACCTTCGATGCTGCTAAGCAATCGAGAGATCAGCGTGTCATGGGTGGCGACAACAGAACTGGTCATTTTGACATCTCTCGGTCCAAGGGGATCAGTTCCAAGTCAACATTGCTACGCTTCGGATTGAAGCCACTTTGGTCGAACGCGATTTGGTAGGGGCCGTAGACGTTGCTGGCCGCACATCGAGTCAACGTCAAAGACCATGTGGGTGCTTGGGCATTCGTGACAGTGATATCTCCAACGGAAAAGTACGCTGGAGAAACACGGTCGATATCTAGCTGAGTGACATCGGTTAGAAAGCGACCGTGATCTCGCAACTCTCGTTGCTGAGCAGTCTGGATACTCTCCAAGTACAGGAACGCGGCTTCTGCCCGTTGTCGCTCGGAGCTTTGAAACCAACTCGGCAGTCCAATGCAAGCGAGAACTCCCACGATCACCGCAGCGATCGAAAACTCCAGCAACGAAAGTCCGGCCCGATCAGTGGCGAATCGCTCCCGCGATGAGCTTCGAATTTCGTCTTCCGTGCGTGACATGCCCGCAGGGCCCTCGTGCAAAATTTCCAACCGCGCATTGGTGGGGGTGCGCGAAACCGATAGTGATCTGCTAGTGAAGTCCTAGCTCATCCCAGCCAGGCCCCTCAAAAGACAATTCCGTTTGCGTGCGGGCTTTGCAGAAAGCCCAGCGATCGTGACGCTAGTGCCGGTTATGCCAACTCCGTGCTCACCAGCGACGGCAGAGGCCGCAAACGCTGGATTTTGCGGGGCACGTTGTTTCCGAGTTTGGTTCAACTTACGATAGGGCTCGGCAAATCGACCACGTGAGTGCTCGCCATGTCGGCTGCCGATTTCGATACGACCAAGCCCTCATGAGGTGGCGGCCTCCCGCTTACGTCTCAATCTTCCCCCCTCACTCTCTGCTGATCCTCACCATGCGAATCCAGTTGGCGTTCATTTACACACTTCTCCTCGTCTTGCTCGGAGTGACGACGACAACTTCGGCGATCGCTGCCGAACGGCCCAATATCCTGTTCATTTTCAGCGACGATCACGCACCGCATGCGATTGGGGCGTACGACGGCTGGTTGAAGTCTGTCGATCCGACGCCAAACATCGACGTGCTTGCCAATCAAGGCATCGTTTTCCGCAACAGTTTTTGCACGAATTCGATTTGCGGTCCCAGTCGCGCCGTCATTCAAACCGGCAAGCACAGTCATAAGAACGGGTTCATGAACAACGGAAACTCGTTTGACTGGAATCAGCAAACGTTTCCGAAACTGTTGCAGAAAGCCGGCTACACGACAGCGATCTACGGCAAGTCTCATCTCAAAGGTGAGCCTCAAGGGTATGACGACTGGAAAGTACTTCCGGGCCAGGGGCTGTATTACAACCCTGACATGATCACGCCTGAAGGAAGGAAGAAGATCGACGGCCATTGCACCGATGTCGTCACCGACCTGTCGGTCGAATGGCTGAAGACTGGACGTGAGAAGGGCAAGCCGTTCATGTTGATGGTGCAGCACAAGGCCCCGCATCGCAACTGGATGCCAGCACCACGTCACTTGGACTTGTACGCTGACATCGACCTGCCTGAGCCGAACACCTTGTTTGATCGCTGGCACGACAACGCGCCTCCCGCTCGGTTCCAGGAACTGGAGATCGACCGGCACATGCACTTGAACTTTGATTTGTTCGTTGACCTGGTACCAAGCTTTGACGGCAACGCTCTGAAGGGTAGCTTCGATCGATCCGCTTGGCGAAACATGCAGCGCATGACTCCTGAGCAAATGAAGGTTTGGCGCAACGCCTATGAGCCACGGGACAAGGCTTTCCATGACGCGAACCTTACAGGAGACAGCTTGGTCCGCTGGAAGTACCAACGCTACGCCAAGAACTACCTACGCTGCGTCAAAGGTGTCGACGAAAGCGTGGGAACGCTGATGAACACGTTGGACGAGCTTGACCTGTCTGACAACACGATCGTGATCTATTCATCAGATCAAGGGTTCTACATCGGCGACCATGGTTGGTACGACAAGCGTTGGATGTACGAGGAATCGCTCAAGATGCCATTGATCGTGAAATGGCCTGGTGTGACCAAACCGGGTTCCGACAACGAAGATCTGGTTCAAAACCTCGACTACGCCGAAACGTTCTTGGACCTGGCTGGCGCGGCGATCCCAGAAGACATGCAAGGTGCATCACTCGTCCCACTGCTGAAGGGCAACACACCTTCGGACTGGCGCCAGAGCATCTACTATCACTACTACGAGTACCCCAGTGTGCACATGGTTCCGCGGCAGTATGGAGTGCGTAATCACGAATTCAAACTGATTCGGTTCTACCAGTTCGATGAGTGGGAGTTCTACGACTTGGTCAACGATCCAGACGAATTGACCAACCAGTACAACAACCCGGTTTACGCAGACCAAGTTGCCGAGATGAAGACCGAACTGGAGCGTCTTCGCAAGCAGTATGACGACGACAGCGATGTCGCCGTGCAAACCGCGGAGTGGCAGAACGAAAGACGGACGCCGCAGACGATCACCGCTGGCGTCCCCGCCCCGGCCGGTCGCTAGAGGGTGCCGGTCGAGCCATTGTCCAACGTCGCCCCTGTTCTGAATGCCATCCGGCGTCGTGCAAATGCACGCGCCGGAGAAAATGAAATGACGCGTTCATGATTCTTGCTGGCCAGTTATTGATCGACAATGGCTCAGGCAAGTGCAGACTTGCTCCTGGGTTCGTTCGAACCGATGGCGAAGTGATTGCAGAAGTGGTCGAGGGCGACATCCCGACGGCTCCCGACTTCGGCGGCCATCAGGCATTGATCGCTCCGGGTTTTATCGATGCCCATCTGCACCTGCCTCAGTTCGACATGATGGGCGCACACGGCATGCCCCTGCTGCGGTGGCTCGCGGAGGTAACATTTCCAGCCGAAATGAAATGGGCCTCGGTCGATTACGCTTTAAACATGACACAGCGCGTCATCGACCAATTGGTTTCGGTGGGCACGACCGGCATCTGCGCCTATGCAACGGTCCATCACGAATCCGCAGCGGCAGCGATGCGGCTCGTCCAGCAATCAGGCATGCGCGGAGTCGTTGGGCAAGTCCTGATGGATCGGAACGCTCCCGATGAACTCTGCGTCGCGGCAAACCAGCTGATCGAGGAGGCAGAACATCTGTGCGAACTGTTTCCTGCTCATCAACGGATTTCAGCAGCAATCACGCCGCGGTTCGCGATCTCCTGCAGCGAGGAACTCCTGGCGGCGGCTGGACGTCTGGCAGCGGAAAAAGAAACCATGATCCAGTCGCACGTGGCAGAGACGCTGAATGAGTGTGATGTGGTGCGTGAGTTGTTCGGCGGCAACTCCTACGTCGAAGTCTACGAGCAAGCAGGCCTACTGACCGAGCGATCTGTCTTCGGACACGGCATCCATCTGAATAGTCGTGACCGACGTACACTGCGCGCCAAAGGGGCGACCATTGCACACTGCCCGACAGCGAACTCCTTTCTACGAAGCGGAGCGATGAACCGTTTCGATCTGACGAGGGACAAAGTTCAGATAGCGATCGGGTCGGACATCGGAGCGGGATACGAACGCAGCATGGTACGTGTGGCTCGAGCGATGATCGAAACGGCCTGTGCAGTGAGTGATTCATTTCCCGATGCAGCCACCGCTTGGCATGCAATCACCGCTGGCAACGCTGACGTGCTAGGCTGGAAAGATGCTGGTCGATTGCAGGCAGGAAATGCCGCGGACCTACTGGTGATCGAGCCGTCGATCGATTGGCAAAGTGGTTCCGTCGATCCACTTTCGATGTTGATGTTCGCTTGGGACGATCGCTGGTTGAAGCAAACCGTCCTGCGTGGACGAGCATCCGCGTGAGTCGTTAAAAGACGCCCGCGCCAAAATCGTCCTCATCCTGCGGAGCAGTCTTTTCCCGATCGGGACGATCCATGAAGTGAGGACGACGAGGACCGGACTCGATATCTGCGGCAGGTCTTTTCTCACTCACTTCCGATTTCTTCTTTGGCACCGGCTTCGTCTTTTTCGCTTCCTGTTTCTGTAACTTGGCAATCACTGCCGCGTCGTCCGCGTCCTCCGGTCCAGCGTCGGCAAATTCAAAGCCGTCGTCGTAACGTGACCGATATCCAGGCTGCTGTGAACGCCGCAACTCTGCTTCAAACTCGGTGATTACCGCGTTCTGAATCAGCTCGCGACACTCACTGTTGATCGGATGAGCAACGTCAGCGTACAGTTTTTGCGGCGAATCATAATTGTCGCCATCACTTTGCAGCTTTGCGCCACAGTGATTGCAGTGCGCCGCACGCAGATGGTTCTTGTGGTTGCAGCGATGACAGTGCCCCGTCAACTTGCGACTGGGCATGGCCACAAAAGGCCCATTCGTGCCATCAATGATCTTAAGATCACGAACCACGAAGCAATCATCGATGGTGATTGAACAGAAAGCCCGCAATCGGTCTTCTGACGCTTCCATCAGCTTGATGCGAATCTCGGTGATTTCCACCATCCGACCCTCCCTAACCGGCAAGCGAGTCACTTAGTGTGGTGCTGCGCTAGCAAGCGTGTTGTTATTGAATGCTACGTCGATGAGTGAAGTTCGCTGCTCACGGTAACGTCAGCAGGAACGCCTACACTTTGAGTTGCCATAACGAGTGCCCCTGGTTCCAACATTGCAAGGACTCGCTTGGAACACTCGTTTGCTTGTTCAAGCGAGTCCGCGAGTGCAAAGCACGCGGAGCCACTACCTGTCAATTGACACAACCGCAAGTCTGTCCGCCACAGCGATCGAAGCATTTTGTCGATTTCGATAGCATTTTTTTTCGCTGGCTCGGACAGTCGATTCATCATCAACGGTCCAAAACGGGAGATATCGCCGCTTGCAAGTTCTTTCACAAACTCATCGGCTGAAACTGGAGCAAGGGGAACCTGGCAATCTGCGTAGACTTTTGCGGTTGATAGAGCGACGTTTGGATACGCGACAACAAAGTGAAGCGGCGACGTAACAGCTGCCGGACAAAGCACTTCACCGCGTCCCGTAGCACGAACCGCAGCCATCGACAGCACTTTTTCATTTTTCACGCTGCCAAGGAAGAACGGAACATCACTTCCGATTTCGGCAGCAATGTCCCACAACTGCTGTGCGTGATCAGGAATGCCGCAGAGCTTTGCGCAACACCGCAATGCTGCAGCCGCATCACTGCTGGCCCCGCCCATTCCAGCGCCGGCTGGAATCCGCTTGCCGAGCCGGCAATCAAAACCAGCTTGGATTTCAAACGTTTGCACAAAGCGTGTGATTGCTCGATGAACCAGGTTGGATTCATCACTGGGAACGCGCAGCAGTTGCTTTCCCTGATCGCTCTTGGGATCGATCCCAAGTCGCTTCGCGATCACCTCTTGGGAAGGCAGCCAATCGACGCTCAATCGAACACCTGCTTCTTCGGTGCGAGTGATTTGCAGTTCATCACACCAATCGATCGGGATCATCACCGTATCGATTTCATGGAAGCCGTCATCACGTCGCTTCAACAGCTCAAGAAACAAGTTCAGCTTGGCTGGCGGGCGAGTATGGGCAACCAAATTCATGGGCGACTCAAGCGACTTGACGTTGTGAGGAATCACCGGCAGCCGATTCGTGCCGCATCGCGACGATCGTGATTCCACATTTGCGTGCTAGCTCCAGCGTTTGCTCGCGTTCAACGACGATCGTCATCTCGGCTTCGATTGCAATCGCTTTGCCGCCCGCGTCGGCCACACGCTGGACCGTCTGCGGCCCAATGGTTGGCACGTCGAATCTCATGTCTTGGTTTGGCTTGCTGACTTTCACCAGCGTCCATCCGCCACGACGACATAGCTCACCGGTGCGTTCGATACACGAATCGGTTCCTTCGATTGCCTCGACCGCGATGACGGTTCCATCTTTGATCGTGATCGATTGCCCGATGTCCAAACCGCCCATCTGCTTGGCAACACGCCATCCCGCTTCAATATCGGATTGCAGTTGAGCCTTCGGGTTGGGGCCGACCAAAATGCCTTCGCTCACAAGTAACTCCGGTGCAAAATCGGTTGCGGGACAGACTTCCATCCCTGCCTGTGTGTAAGTACGAGTGACGGCCAACAACAAACTATCGTCTCTCGCATCCCGGTTACGTCCCATCAGAGGCGGGCCGAAAGTCCGCAGTGCAGTGATATCGGGAAGGTGTTTGAGCCACAAGGAACCTTGGTACAACAAGTCTGCCTTGAACAGTTTGCCTGCCATCGCAACCTGCTGGACACGGTTTCGTCGAAAGAAACGGATGTGCCCGCCAAGCTTTCCAACGCCAAGCCAAGACACCTTCTCGCAGATCGATTCCAGCTCCGGACTCGCGTGACCTGTGATCGCGACACAACAAACCGAGTGTCCATCGCGATTCAAAGACTCGGCGACTTGAAGTGGAAAGCTGCCCCATCCGGCAACCAGTCCGATTGGCGAAGCAGCGGAGTCTCTCATTTTGGTTTTTGAAATCATGCGGCGCGATTGTCACGTTGGTCCGTCGTGTCGTGCTGCTGCGTAGCATCACGCAACTGCAGTAGTTCATCGAGTTCACGTCGGATGCGTTTCAGATCCTTGCGAATTTCAGGTAGCTTTCGCTGAACCGCCAGAATCTGCATCTGACGTCGTTGAGTGGTTGCTGGAGAACCAAAGTAGACCTCGTCACCCTCCAGGTTATCCATCACGCCTGCTTGAGCGGCGATGATGGTGCGATCACCCAAGGTGATGTGGTCTTTCAATCCTGCCTGCCCAGCCAAGATGACATACTCGCCCGTCCGGCAGCTGCCCGCGATACCGGCCTGACTACAAAGCAAGTTGTGAGGCCCAATGGTGCAGTTGTGTCCAATCTGGACTTGGTTATCGATTTTGGTTCCTTCGCCGATCCGTGTCACACCATAGGTACCCCGGTCAATGGTCACGCAAGCGCCGATCTCAACGTCGGATTCGACTTGCACGTACCCCAACTGCGACGTCGGCATGTGACGTCCGTTCTGTTGACGGTACCCAAATCCGTAGGCTCCGATCACCGACCCCGAGTGAATCACCACGCGGTCTTGCAGGTTGGTGTATTCGTAAAGGGTGACATGACTGTGAATCACACAGTCGTCACCGATCACACTCTGAGGCATCACGACGACACCGGGCATGATCAATGTTCGCTCGCCAATGGTGACGCCAGCACCAATGATTGCGGTAGGGTGGACACGCGCACTGTCGGCAACCGTCGCGGTATCATCCACACCGAAGGACGGCATCTGCTCGTGCACTTGCACGGGCGTGATCGCGGGTCGAAAGTGCTCGACGATTTTGCCGAACGCTAAGTGTGGATTGTCAACGATGATTTGCGCTCGCCCCTCCAAATCGACTTCCGCACTCGTGACGACTGCGGACGCTTCCGATTCTCGAATCGAATCGACTCGTTTCGGATTGTCCAGCAAAGTGACTTCGCCAGAAATCGCGTCGGCGGGCGGATTAGCGCCGCAGCAACGCAGATCACCGCTTCCAACCAATCTGCCAGACACCAATACGGCGAGTTCTGACAGCGTGGTGCGAGCGGGGTTGGTGGTGGAATCCAATCGTGTCATGTCCTGCAATCCTTTGCTTTCAATTCGACCGCAACAGTCGACCTTATTTTCTATACCGAAAAACCGACACCAAGGGCAAGACTCAAAACGTTTCCATCCTTCGAGTCAGCGACGAAACCGAAACAACTCCAAGTCGATCGTTTTTGCAGCGCGGAGGGTCAACTCAGAAGCGAATTGCCCGAGCACACTGGTGAATTTGAAGCCGTGACCGGAGAGGCCCGCGACCACAACGACGTTGTCATGCTGTGGGTGATGGTCCACCACAAAATGCTCATCGGGGGTCACCGTGTAGTAGCAACCGCGACTGGAGTTCACTCGCGTGCTGACTCCTGGCAGGAACTCGGAGACATAGTTTTGGCAATGCTGACGATCCGCTTCATCTTTGGGGTGGCGATCGCTCGGCTGGTCGATTTGCTCGCCACCGCTATGACGCGAGACCTTGACGCCAGAGCCGTCGATGTCAGGAAAACCGTAATAATAGCCGTCGCTGGTTTCGTGAAAGAAGCACGGAAACCCATCCTTGATCTCGCATCCTTTTCCTTTCGGTTCAAACCAATACTGGTGCTTTCGCAACACCTGCAAACTCATTCCAACATCGGCAAGCAAACCGGCACTCCAGGGCCCGGCTGCGATGATCAACTTGCCTGCGTGCTCTGTTTGCCCATCGCAGACGACCGTGACACCGTCTCCAGATGCCTGCCAACTCTCGACGCTCACTCCATGCCTGCAGGTGGCACCTGCCTGAATTGCCAGACGCAAATGGGCTCGCACACATGCTTCGACGTGAAGCAATCCGGCGTTCTGTTCCACCACCGCTTGCCAGTCTTGCTGGCCCCGAATCCCCGGCCAACGTCGGGTGATTTCACTCGGGGTGAGGACTTCAATTTCCAAGTCGTGCTCAGCCGCACTGGCCAAGACGCCTGGGATCACGACACCATCAGACGGACCGAGCTCGACCAATCCCGTCCTCTGAAACAGCTCGACTTCCGACTGTTCCTGGAGCTCATCCCAAAGTTGGTAGGCTCGTCGCAGCAGCGGAACGTACGCTGGGTGCTCGAAGTAGGCTTGTCGGATGATCCGCGTTTGACCGTGAGAACTCCCATGGTCATGAACGGGCTCGAACTGATCGACGCCCAAAACACGCAGGCCAGCCAATGAGAGATGGTAGGCAGCGGAGCTTCCTACGCCGCCTAACCCAATGACGATTGCATCCCAGTTGGCCATGGCCTGATTCTAAGTTGCTCGCGAATCCCTTCACAAGCGGGACGCTAAACGAGGCCAGACGAACCGACAGCGGCGAACAACTGGTCGATCAACGCTTGTGTGCTCAACAAGGAACCTTGAGCTTCAAAGTCATCTTGTCGAATTCGGCGAGCCGTCAAGCTGTTGGGGTCAGCCGCAAGCGAGTCTGCACCGCGGCCACCGTCGACGTCAGCGACATCATGGACTGCAGCATTTTGCACCGAGCCTACATCATTCCCCTTGCCCATGCGGATGATCGCATCATCGCCAACGCGCACACCATCAACGGCAAGAGTATCGTTGCCATCGTCGCCGTAGACCAACAGGTCATCGCCGATCTGAGCGCCCTGGATCACAACAAAGTCATCGCCTTTTTCCACTTTGATGATCGCGTCGTCGCGGATCAAAGTGTTGTTGTCGATGATCACGCCATCAGATCCACCACCACCTCGGTAGATAAAGTCATCGCCGATTTGAGTATTGATCAGCTGGACTCCGTTGTTGCCACCCTCGACGTCGATGATCAGATCGTCAGGAATGATGGCACCATTGAATACGATCACGTTGTTGCTGCCGGTCGCATTGATTCGCAAATCTTGTCGAATCGTAATGGTCTCGGATTGTCCACCTGCAGTGAAAGTCAAAGTGCCCGGAGCGTTGGTCGTAACCACGACTCGCGCGTTATTGACGTTGGCCGTGAGAACCGGACTACTTCCAGGTCGGAAGCTGACACCGGCGATGTTCATTCGCCCCCCGTCCTCACCTGCATCCCGGATGGACACCGATGCGGTGTTCGCGGTACTTGCAAACGAACTAGATGAACCCAGCGATACTGTAAGCGTCTCTTGCCCTTCAGCAAGACCGTCTTGAGCGGCGGTTGCGGTTAGGTTTAGAGTCGATTGGCCAGCCGGAAAAGTGAAGGAAGTGTTGCCAAGACTAAGCGTATCTCCGGCCAAGTTGCTAAAGTCAGCCTGAGTCGCACTACCAGATAGCGTGTATGGAACAACCAACGAAGAGGACACGTCACCCGTACGTGTTGCCGTGAATGTCACTTGGTTCCCCTCAACAACCGAACCCGATCCCGAGATCGAGACAACAGGCAATGGTGGATTGGTACCTTGACCTACCGGGAATGCTTGCGAGAAAACATTGTCATCTTCATTTGACTCAGCGACGTTGTTCTGGGTGTCCACACTAACGACGGCTCGGTAGCTACCTTGAACAGTAATTGGAGAGTTGAGTCGAACATCACGAACGGTTACGGACTGCATTCCTGGAAGAGCGAAGCTCGAAAAGAAACCGTTCCCAGCTCCAACCTCTTGGTCGTTGCTATCAAAAACTTGGATTTCAACACGAAATGCGACTGAAGACGCGATCGGCGCCATCGTAGGAAACTCATTCGAGATTACCGCAGAAATTTCGGTCACGCTATCATTTGCCCCTCTCGTCAAATCAATGCGTTCAACCCGCAGATTGGGCATTCCAGTCTCGCCCTCGCCAATTGCGTTCACGACGCGAAGTGCGTCTCCGGCGGTCACATTTCCGTCTCCGTTGACGTCGACGAAACCCGTGACTGGTGCTGACTCGCCCTCGGCAGCCACCTGCTGTCGTCCCATGTAGTTGACGATCATCAACGCGTCACTTGCGGTGACATTGGAATCGTTGTTGACGTCCAAAGAATTGACCGGATTGGTCATATCGCCAGCCATCAGATCGCGCCGGCAAAGGGTTTCAACATTCAATCTGCGAACGTGCTTTTTGGAAGATCGTCGACTTTTCATTTTGAGCAATCCTGAGAAGATGTCGTTGAAATGATCACGGGGCAAACCGCCCCCCCTGCATAGTGAACGTAAGATTGCCGACGGCGAGAAGCCTGTCAAGCTAGGCGAACTATTCCGGCTGAGATTCTCGGTGATTTACCCGAATGCTCGAATCCGCCTCCCGTGGGGTAGCCCGGCAACTTGCTGACTAGAAACAACTTAAAAGCGGTACGATCTCGAAAGAGCAAGCCACCTAATGGCGAACGGGCGGAGGTTCGCCAGCTCCTAGCTGAACTTCGATCTTCCCGTCAGCTTCCCGGACGGGAAACGTGCGTTGCAGGGGTTGCTTGTTGATGGTTTGGATGCCGGTGGCAAGCTCGTATTGCCAACCATGCCACGGGCAGGTCACGCATCCGTGTTCGACGTTGCCTTGAGCAAGCGGGCCACCTTGGTGGGCGCACATGCCATCGATCACGAACAGTTCGCCCTGATCTCGAAACACGGCCAGGATTTGCCCACCGATCACGACTTCAATCGCGTCGCCATCACCGACCTGTTCACTGAGGGCAATTTCTGTCCAGGATTCTTGGTTCATTCTCGGACTCTTTCTCCGCCCGTTATGTCGACTCCAAGCACGCGGTACAATCTGCGAAAGATTGTAGATGGTCGACGAAACTGAAAGAGGAGTATGACTGTGGCACGCGAGCTTGTTCAACTGGCAATTGAGAAATCCCCATCAATTGGCCGCATGAGTTTGGCGGTGGTTCTTGGAAGCTACCTTCTGTGTTTCGCGACGAGTCTGAGCGCCGAAGACAAATCGTCTCAAAAGAATGGAAGTGCGATGAAAATCACCGAGATTGAAGGAATATCCGAATACCGACTCGACAATGGCGTCCGAGTGCTGCTGTTTCCCGACCCTAGCAAAGAAGTGGTCACCGTCAACATGACCGTCTTCGTCGGTTCCCGACACGAAGGCTACGGGGAGGCAGGAATGGCTCACCTGCTGGAACACATGCTGTTCAAGGGCACCGAGCTTCACCCCGACATCCCCAAAGCACTGAAAGACCGTGGTGCTGGCCGTTCGATGAACGGCACCACCTGGATGGACCGTACCAACTACTACGAGACATTGCCTGCGACGGGCGACAACTTAGAGTTTGCGATTCGCTTGGAAGCCGATCGCTTGGTCAACAGCAAGATTTTGGGGGAAGACCTCGAATCGGAAATGACCGTCGTTCGAAACGAATTCGAGAGCGGTGAAAATTCGCCTTTCCGCGTGATGATGCAGCGAATGCAAGCTGCCGCCTTCGAGTGGCACAACTACGGCCGCACCACGATCGGCAACCGCAGCGATATCGAACGTGTTCCCGTCGTGAAGCTACGCGAGTTCTATCGCAAGTTTTATCGCCCTGACAACGTGATGCTGGTGATCGCAGGAAAATTCGAATCGGAAGACGCTCTGAAACACGTCGAGTCGTATTTTGGCGCCTTGAAGCAGCCCAAAACGCCGATCGACAACACGTACACTGTCGAACCCGCTCAAGATGGCGAGCGAACCGTTGCCGTACGCCGTGTTGGTGAAATGCAATTGGTTGGAACTGCCTATCACATTCCATCAGGTAGTCACCCGGACTACGCGGCGGCAAAAGCCTTGGTTTACGTGATGGGTGATGAACCCAGCGGACGCCTTTACAAGAGCATGGTCGAGACGGAAGTCGCGTCCAACATTTATGCACTGTCTTACGCGTTCGCCGAGCCAGGCCTGTTCATGTCGCTGGCTCAAGTCCCAACGGCAAGCTCTATCGAAGACGCACGTCGAAAGTTGATCTCGGTGATGGAGACCTCGTTGACCGAGGAGCCTGTGACCGACCAGGAAGTGCAACGGGCCGTGCAACAAATCCTCAAAGCTCGTGAACTGGAAGCCACCGAAAGCGACAAGATTGCGATTTCGCTCAGCGACTGGGCCGCTCAAGGCGATTGGCGACTGTACTTCTTGTTCCGTGATCAAATCGAAAAACTCACTCGTGACAAAGTCCAAGAAGTCGCTGAGAAGTACTTCGTCCGCAACAACCGCACCGTTGGCCTGTTCATTCCTTCGGAGAAGGCAGATCGTGTCGAAGTCCCTGAGGCTCCGAACTTGATTGAAATGCTGGACGGTTACAAAGGACGCGAGGCGGTCGCTGCTGGCGAACAAATCGATCCTTCCCCGTTGGCGGTCGAAGCGCGAACCGAACGTGGTGAACTGATGGACGGTGTTCAGTACGCACTGCTTCCGAAAAAGACACGTGGCGAGACCCTTTCGATCAGGATGGCGATTCGATTCGGATCAGCCGATACGTTGATCGACAAAATTGGCGCAGTCGAGCTGATGGGAATCTTGATGGCCAAGGGCACCAACAAGCTGGACTACACGCAATTTCAAGACGAACTGACACGACTTCGCACTGAACTGTCGATGAATTCGACGATCGGATTGCTGCAACTCAATCTCAAGACCAGGCGAGAGTTCCTTCCCGATGTCATCAAGCTTGTGGGTGACGTGCTACGTCGTCCTCGCTTGGACGCGGATGAGCTTGAGGTGATGCGCCGCCAAATCGTCACTCAGATCGAGTCTGGCAAATCGGATCCACAAGCGGTGGCCCCCCGCAGCGTGCGAAAAC
>JBGCGI010000151.1:0-5647 GCA_045110715.1 Rubripirellula sp. | reverse complement strand
AAAACCAGCCTTTCTGATCACAAGCTGCTGAGCCTTCCGATCGACACCAATCAATATAGGTTTCCCATCAATCGGGTCGATGATTTCGATTTCGTCTTTGTTCTGCAAATTGACGTTGATCGGCTGAGCATGATCGTCGATCGTCAACTCGATCGTTCCGCCCTTCATTTGGAACTTCATGACAACGGCGAAGAGTGCAAGCAGCAGTGGAACCGCTGCCGCCAGCGCAACAATCGCGTAACGTCGGTTGCGATTGCCGCTTCCAACGTCACTGGACGCAACCGGAGAGAGCACGGACTCGGAATGCGACAATCGGTCATGAATGCGTTCGAAGGCAACCGCGACTTCGTTGGCGTTTTCATATCGCTCGTCACGCTCGAGGGCCATCAAACGAGACAGCACGCTCGCCAGTTCGGTGTCCATGTCTGGACAGACTTGAGCAACGGGTTCAAATTCACCTTTTGCGACCGCCATCAGCAATGCGGTCGGACGTTTGCCGTCGAAAGCGGGCTTTCCGCAGGCTGCTAGATAAAGAGTTGATCCGAATGAGAAGAGATCACTGCGAGCATCGAGTTCCAAGGAGAGAGCTTGCTCGGGAGACATGTACGCCGGCGTGCCGACTAGCATGCCAGACTGCGTCAGGTTCATGTCGTCATCGGCTGCAGCCAACCCGAAGTCCAGAATCTTCACGGTGCCGGACTTTTCGATCCATAAATTGTCCGGTTTCAGGTCGCGATGGATCAGGCCACAGGCATGTACCGCGGCCAATCCATCGGCAGTTTCGCGTCCGATTCTGGCAATCTCTCGCTCAGTCAATCGACCCTTTTGATTGACAAGCGAGCGCAGCGTTTGTCCACGCAGGTACTTCATCGCCACGTAGGGCACACCGCTCTCTTCGCCGACGCGGTAGACTTCGACCACATTGCCGTGCTCGACCGCTGCCATCGACTTCGCTTCCCGCAGAAAACGCTGTTTCAAAGCATCGGTAACATTCAGGTCTGGCACCATGATCTTCAAGGCGACGATTCGATCGAGCGTTGTATCGTTGGCCTTGAAGACAACCCCCATGCCACCTCGACCAAGCACCTCGACGATTCGAAAGTCTCCAAGACGGCCTAACTCCGCCGGATGATCGGCGGGCGCTAGGAAGTCTAGATTCAGGCGACGACGAATTTCAGTGGCTTGATCGGTCGAGACAGAATCACCGTCCGTGCCTGCAGGATCAACTGCAAGCGTCGGGTCAAGCGCGGTAAGCGTATCGTCTCCCAACTGCATTCCACGCTCGATGACTGACTTGCGCAGTTCACTGTCGGATTCCCATCCGAACGCTTCGAGTCCAGGCCTGCTGCGAATCGTCTGAATCAATGGATCACTAAGACTGATCTCGTCCGCTTGTTTGATGCATCGATCGCATTCCAGCAAGTGCTGCAAGATTGCCTCTGAATCGCCCGATGAAATGTCACCTTGAAGAATCTCTCGCAACGAATCCGTGTCGGGGCAACGGGTGGACTGTTTGGCGGTGTTCATTGGAATAGACTCATGAGGAAACGGGACGTCAAACGGGAGGCATCCATTGGTTTTGCGACGTACTCGATTGTTCTTCCCGAATAGGGGGCACTTTCTGTCAAACATTCTTCGAACTTTCTCGAAAATTCTTAGTCGATCAGCCCCGCCAGGTCCTGTTTCAATCGAGCCAAGACACGCGATCTGGCCAAATACGCCACGTTTTTGGTGATCCCCAAAGCGAGTGCCACGTCAGCGGCGGAACGGTCGTCAACGACTTGCATCCAACAGGCCTTCCATTGGACTTCTGGAAAGTGCCGTTTGATCAACTCGAGCGAACGCCGACTGACGTATGCGTTGTATTCTTGTCGCTCAAAGATGCCCGATTCCGATTCCTCAGGATCGGCGGCGGTCTCCAGTTGTCCGTCGGCCGTTTGGATGACGCGGTCGCGAAACATTTTGGACAGCTTGTTTCTGGTGACTCGGAACAAGTAGCCACGGAACCGTTTCTCGGGATCATACTCGAAGTTAGGAAGTGTCTGATGCATGACGATCAGCACTTCTTGAACCAAGTCTTGAGCGTCGCTCGGTTGCAAGTTCTTCTGGAGCCCCCAGTTTAAAATCAGCGGCGCATACAGTTCCACGAATTGATTCCACGCCTGCCGGTGGTTCTCGCCGGACGGGTCGCGTAGCTGCAACAACAGACTGGCTGACGTTTCGTTAGGCAACATGCATTGATTTCTTGGGGAAGGCAGCGTGAATTATGTCGTCGACCATGAGAGGACTTCTTCCAGTCTAAAATAGCGGTTCCATCAAGCAACGTTGAACCAAGAGAGTTTTGTCAGATCAATCGAGCTGCAATGAGGAGCAAGCTGATCCATGATTTCCGACGCCTTCGATGGACGGTCGTCAGGGTTCTTTTGTAAAAGGGAGCTTACCAATTCGACGACAGGCGACGGCACATCGACGCGAATCTGATCGACTGCGTCGGCCGATACGGCTTGATGCGCGATCAAACGGGCAATCTTCGATGGATACAGACTGGTCGGAAAGGGCACCTGGCCGGTCAACAAAAAGTGCAGGACGCAACCAAGGGAATAGAAGTCGGACCTAGCGTCGGCAATTCGGGCATCGTCGATCTGCTCGGGAGAGACATAGTCGACCGTTCCCATCAAATGACTCGCAGAAGTCAGCGACGTAGCGGGCAAGGATCCCTCTGTAAACGTGTTGTCTGCGCCTCGAAGTGAAACCAGGCCCAGGTCCAATATCTTCACGATTGCGTCCCGATTGATCATCAAATTGCTTGGCTTGAGATCACGGTGAACGATTCCGAGTTTATGGATGACACGCAAGCCGGAACAAGTCTGCCTGACCAGTTCACACGCGTGCCCCACCGGCAATGGCCCCTGCTGTTGGATCAGTTGACTGAGGGTGATCCCATCGACAAACTCGGTTACCAAGTACAACCGATCGTCCTGCTCTCGGGCGTCGGTTGCAGTGATGACGTGGGGACAGCGAAGCGCCGCGATCACTCGCATTTCCCTTTGAAATCGCTCTAAGCTGACAGGATTTTCAGACGTTCGGATTGCCTTGATCGCGAAATCTTGATGCAACAGTCTGTGATGGGCTCGATAGACGTCAGCACACCCGCCACGACCGATCGATTCGCGGATTTCGTAATCACCGATCTGAGCCGGGATCTCATCCTGCAGCGATGAGTCCAGATCTGCCGTTGCTGGATTGGGGCTGGCCGACTCGAGGGGGAAGCGTAGTCTTTGCAACAGGCGTGCAAAATCGAATTCCGGTTGCGGCTTCGGCTCCGAATCGAAGGTTTGGATTCTGGCCTGCAGAGACTTGAGTTCATCGAGTAACCGCGATTCGGCTGCGTTGAGATCTTCGGAATCGATATCGCTCAATTCCTGTCGTCGAGCGAGCTGGAACAGATGACCGAAGTCGATCGAATTGTCTGGCATCGGTGCTTACCCATCAAGTTGGAGAGAGACCTCACTTAACCTTCGAACGGCCGTGATACGATCATCTATCGGGCAATTCTCCTGTCCCAACACCGGGAAGCTCCAAAGAGTCACGGATGTTTTTGAGGCAGCGCATTTTGATCTGTCGCACGTTTTCTTCGGAGATTCCAAAGTCGGCCGCGATCGCCGCCGTCGTTCCTTCGCCACGGACGGCACGCAGGAAGACTGGCCAAGTGTGCCCGATCGTCCGCTGTCGAACCTGCTCCATCGCTCGCTGAACGGTTTCGTCAAGCTGTGCAGGATCGTCTGGAGGCTCATCAGGTAAGAGACCGTCGTCGATGAGCCACTGTTCGGCTTGCTGAGGATCAAAGAGTTGAAACCGGAAACGCTCGCGATAGAGGTCCGCCAGCTTGTTTCGCGTGACCCTCCAGAGCCATTTTCGCAACGAGCGGTGCGGGTGTTTCCGGCGGTATTCGACCAGATCGGTGACCACCGCTTCCATCACCCTGGCCACCACCTCCTCTGCGTCGTTTGGTTTGAGTCGCCGCGATTTCAGCGTCCATTTTTCGATGCTAGGGCCATAGACTTGCGCCACGCGGGCCCAGGCAGACGGTTCGCCACGACGGAGTGATTCCAGCAGACTGTCGGACGTCGATTGTTCGGACGCTGGATTCATTCCGGGAGTATATCCGCCCAGCAAGGAGATTGAATACACGTCAAATCGGTTGGATGGAAAATCGGAAAAATCGCTTTCTTCGTGTCACGCCCGTCCGACAGACCTATGCCGCAGCCTGCGTCGCCGAGTTTCAAACTGACTTGAATCCTCCTGCCCTAGGTCTCTCGTTGATGGTCGAACGAACACGCAATCGACGATATCGCCGCATCGGAAAGCGATCCCACCGCCGCAATCTCAGTCTCGGCTTGGAGTCCTTAGAGAACAGACGGCTACTTGCCAGTGATTTCCATAACGAATCAATGCCAGCCGATGTCGACAACAGCGGCGAGGTGACAGCCCGCGACGCGTTGCTGGTGATCAACCGAATCAACTTGGATGACTCGTCACAGAGCACCAGCACCGAAACGACAGCCGGATTCTTCTATGACGTGACCGGCGATGACCGAATCACGTCCGGAGACGCGTTGGTGGTGATCAACAGAATCAATCAATCCGAAGCGGCCGAAGTTGACGAGTCGGAAACGGAAACGGCGGGCGATTCGGCCATCGGCGAGCTTCAACTGCTGGACGTCTATTTCCTTGACGGATACGGAAATCGACTTGCGGGGCCAACTGCCAGCGAGGACATGACGGTTGCGGTGGAATGGCAAACCGCAGACTTGAGTGTCGACGCGGAATACGGAATCCGTGTGATCGTTGACGGAATAGAACAGCGCCGAACACGCAATTTTGGTCAGGGCCAGAGCGGCGTGAGTCAATTCACAATCTCGCTGGGTGGCTGGTTCGCGCGTTCAGGTGGAGGCACGTTACAGGTCACACTGGATGACACTGACGATGTCATGGAAGCCAACGAATCCAACAACACCTTGGTCCTCCCCTATCAAAGTGCGCCGATCGACCTGCCGCAAAAGTTTGTCTTCCCACTTGGCGGACAACCCAACGTCGATTGGGCCATTGGAAGCTATTTGGATGTCAGGCCTGGGACCGGAAGCGAAGATTTTCGCGGAGGGCGTTTTCACTATGAGGGGCATCAGGGAATCGATACGAACATTCCCACGTTTACAAGAATTGACGAGGGCACACCCGTGCTGGCCGCCGCCGATGGAGTCGTGATCGGTGCTGAAGATGGGCGATTCGACCGCGGGATCAACGCGGACACGGACTCCAACTCGATCGTGATTGAACATGGCAACGGTTGGGTTTCGCGGTACTTTCATCTTGCGGAAGACTCCCTGGCCATTGAAATAGGCGATTCCGTGAACCGGGGGCAGATCATCGCAATGCAGGGCAGCAGCGATACCTCAGGCCCTCATCTGCACTTCGACGTTCAATATTTCGGCAGGCGGATCGAAACATTCCTCGACCCAGAGGCCTTTTATGTCGACGCGCTGCCGTACCAAGGTGATATCGATCCAGGAATCTTGGACGTGTTGGTCACCAACGACAATCCCTTCTCATCACCAGATGTTCTCGAGCGTTTGTCGGCGGTCTCGCA
>JBGCGI010000150.1:0-15554 GCA_045110715.1 Rubripirellula sp. | reverse complement strand
CGCCATCTCCAACCACCGGCGTGCTGGATAGTTCACCTGGCAATCGATCGACACTGAACATCGAAGTTGATTTCGGTGAACCGGTCACTGGTTTCGACGCGTCTGATTTGACGCTCACCAGCGGAGTGGTTGACAGCGTTTCGGATCGTGGTGAAGGACGCTTCATCGTGAGCGTCTCCGATCTACCCGAAGGCGACTTCATGTTGGGCTTGGCGGCAGGCGCGGCGAGCGATGAAGCAGGAAACCAGAGCTTGTCCGCAGTGGATCTCACGCAAACGATTATCCTGCCGAATACTGACACGATCATTCTGGAAGGTGATGGCAATACATTCGTCTTCACGGAGTCGGGTTCGCAACTTGACGGCGTGCAGTTGATCGATATTCGTGGCACAGGCGACAATACATTGATGTTGCACGTCGGTCGAATCCGCGAGCTGTTCCAGGATGGATCGATCACAGTTCTCTCCGACGTTGGTGACCAAGTCGTGTTTGACGACGGCTGGGAATTCGTCGAAGCGATCCTAAGCGACGGCCAGTTGGTTCGACGTTTCGAGCAACAGGGTGCAGCAATCAATCTCACCGGTCCCAATGACTTCACGAATCCGATTAGCGAATTCGATGTCAACGCCAGTGGTGATGTGTCTGCGTTGGACGCCTTGGTGATCATCAACGAACTGGCGGGACGTCAGTTCAGCGACGGCGGTACAAGCCCCGAAGGTGGCGTTCGCGACCCAGACGCGATTGACTTGAACGGTTTCCGCTTTTACGACGTGACCCGCGACCTGCGCATCACCGCGCTCGATGCCCTGCGAGTTATCAATCAACTGGCCAGGCAACCTGCCGCTAACGAACGAATCGAGGGCGAGTCGGCGGCAAGTCTCATTGGCGAAGCGTCTGATCGCAATGAGCATCGACTTTCGATCGATGTTGATGCGGAAATTGAATTTCAGAAACCGATGTTCCCCATGAAAACGGGAAATTCGGAAACCAAGTCAGTGGAGCAGAGACGTTTGGAAGTAGAAGCACCTGAACGTTCTGAATCCGAATCCATGATGTCCGCAGATTCAGTTGACTACGTTCTGCGACTGTTGCATTAGCCCGAGAGGTTCTTTTCTTGGTCGGACAGTCAGTCACATTCACAACCTGAGTGGCAACCCTAGGGCTGCAGTTCATTCAGGTTTGCGGGCAGAGTTTCAGGCCAATCACCAGTTAGCGTGATCTTGCGAATTTTGACGCTTCGATGTTTGGGCCGTATGATACCTGGACGCGGCGGATCGGACACAGGAACCTCGAGCAGTGGCTGATCGTTGAGCGAGACTTTGATCGTTTGCTTGTCTCGCATCATCTTGATCGTGTTCCATGATTGATCGATTGGAATATTTTGTTTCCCGACCGCCGCGATCGGTGGTTGGAGTCGGTCAGATGTCAAGTAACCGACCTGACCGAGGTCATAGCGGCCGGTGATCCATGAAGGTGATGCCCCGGCACGCGACAGTTGAAAATAGGTTCGTCCAATCGATGGAAAGGCCTCACTGCGACCCCATTCCCACCACACGGAATACTCGACGGATTCACCATCCATCAAGGGACGCAGGTACTGCAGATGGCTCAACTGAGAACTGTTGGCGAAGGTCGGGGACGGCTGGAACTGCAGTTCATTCTCAGAGACACGCCAAACCTCTTCTCGTATTGCTGCTGCAGCGGACCGCATTTTTTCGATCGCGGCCTTGTCTTGATCGGTACCGATTGGCAGTAGCGGGTCTGGGATGCCGCGACCACTGGTCATGATTCCCCAGCCTCTCATGGTGGGATCCATCAAGTTCACCTCGCGCGGAATGACGGGCGAACCAGTGAT
Source organism: Rubripirellula sp. (assembly GCA_045110715.1). Taxonomy (GTDB): domain Bacteria; phylum Planctomycetota; class Planctomycetia; order Pirellulales; family Pirellulaceae; genus Rubripirellula. Next base: position 13,699 of record JBGCGI010000150.1, on the reverse strand, counting down.
CTTGATGTTTCGAAAGCGAGTGTTCCGATAGTAGAAGTGAGAAATCGCAATCCATGGAAAGGAACCTGCATTGATGTCGGTCAGGTACTCTTCCTGATTGCAAATCGCCACCGTTTTATCATCGGCAATGCGCAGTGCGTGCAAATTGACCTCGCTCTCCTTGGTTGACGGCGCCGGCAATTCGATGTGTCCTCGGTTTCCCAATCCGTTGATGGTGGCGGTTTGGTTGTGACCCCTGGGTTGATATTGGATGCCGCCATAGCAAAGGTCCGCCTCGCCCCAATTGCGATCGAGGATTTCAGCTGAAACGGTGAACGATCCAGTCACCGGGTAACGCAGCATGAGCAACGAAATGTGATAGCCACTGGTGCCGCGTATCCAGCCTTCTTCGTCGATTTTGTATCGAGGAGAAAGCGCGCTGGCGTCTGCTCCGTATTGCGTGGGGACTGAAGTCGCAGAAAAGTGTTGCAGTGGCGATGCGTTTGTCGCACCCGCATTTGGCCCGAAGTTGTAGGTTGCCTCCAGCTGGCTGATCGAAGAAGCCATCAGTTTGAACGATCCGCGGGCTGCATACGTTCGCAGGTCTTTGAGGAGGGGTTCCGCATCGCTCTTGAGAATGCCTGCTTGGAGTGAGCGAGCGACCAACAGCATTGGCAGAATGGGGTATCTCAACTCTGCATCGGATTTCGGAGGCTTGTTTTTGGCGATCCGCGTTGCCATCGCTGCGATCGTTGTCTTCAGCGACCGGAGGGTTTCCGCGTGATCGACGCTTGCTGTTCCGTCTTTCCATTTGTGTACTGCGGCGAGTCGAACGATGGCGGCCGCAACGTCAGCATCATCGCCCGCGGCTTTCGAGCGAGCGGCAATGATGTCGGCAACGTTTCTAGTTTGACCAAGTTCCGACGACAAATCGGCGAGCAACAACAGCGAGTCGGTGAACGGAAAGTTGGGAGCAGCGATCGGAAGCGATTCGATCTCGTCAATCTTTGATGTTTGCCGCCGCAGATCTTGAGGTGGCGACGTGTGTCTCGCAAAACCGCCCCAGTGCGCTATTGGGTCCGTCTTCTCGCTGCCACAAGTCATCTCCTTCAACACGTTGAAACGCTGCTTCTTCGGGAGCTTGCTGATGTCCAGGCACAGGGTCGCGGGGTTCAGTGAGCGAAAGTCTTGATGGCTGTCTTTACTTTCGATGTACAGCAGTCGGGCAACGGAGATTGCATCTTCGATCCGTCCCGAAGAGAAGGTGCGCAACATCAGCCCTTCCTTGGCGGTTCGTCGATGCTTCCGCTGTTCGGCAGACGCCGCTCCCAAGTACCTTTGGTTGATTGCTTCAATCTGACTCTTCAGTTGGTCGCGACGGCTGAGAGGCGGAGGGACGGGCCTGATCGGAGTAGCAATCGGACTCCCTGATTTCAGATTCTTCAAGCTGTTGCGATAGCGACTGGCTGTGTAAGGATCGGAGTTCATCAAACTCATCGTCCGCGATACAAGCCGCTCGACGCGGGTTTTGAGTTCGTCTGGGTAGTCGTTCTTGGATGCCAATGGCAGAATCGTTCTGAGTGTCATATCGATCGTCTCAGACTTCTTCTGTGATTCGACAATCAATTGACTGGCGATGCTCGAGAGGCGTGGTGTTGTGCCCGCGACCTTGTTTGGCAGCTTTGAATCCATTTCGGACTCGAATTGCGAAAACGCCTGCGAAACGACTTCTGCGTCTTCGGCGGCGTGAGCAACCTCGATCAACACACACAGCAGGGAAGTATTTTTTGGTTGTCGTTTCAAACGAGACTGTAACTCGGTGATCACCTCTTTCGATTGGCCAGCTAACGCTGCGGCGTGTCCCAAGGCTACCGAAAGTGACTTCTGGTTAAAGTCTGGGCTTGGGCGGCTCAGGCTGTATCCGGTGACGATGGGCAGATTGACGTAATTGAATACTGAATCCGCCCGGTTGTCTGGTAGAACGACTGCTCGTAACGCGTTGGAAATGTCCTGCACCTTGGTGTCGCGCGCTAGATCCTGAGTGGGCTGCCCAGGCCTCTTTGCTTGAGATCGCAGGTCGTGCCCAATCGCCTGGGAGTAGGAGTCGATAACTTCGTTGGCAGTTCTCGCGATCTTTCGCATCGTATTCTCCACGCTGCTAGTCAGCGACAGTCCTGCCATGGCCAGCGGGGACTGAGTTGAACGACGGACCGAGAATGCGTCGCCGATCCCAACGTTTTGAAGGGGCGGACCATTCCCTAACGCGGCTTTCAGAGCGCGAGTGGAAAGCGAAATGTTGCCGTCAGCCGCGGAGTCCTTTGCGATTTGTAGGCAAACGTCAATTTTATCGAATGGCAGTGTCGTTCCTGGTTCAAGGGAGTCGGTGATCGAGTCCAACGCTCTCGTAAGGGACTTCTCGCCCATCAGTGAGGCCACTGCGAGGTCAAGCTGGGGATCCGCTGTGGCTTTTGCGATTGTCGTTAAGTAGTCGCACAAATTTTGCCCACTTGCTCGAGGCGCTTCGTCTGGGCATCTCGTCAATATCGATGCAACGATGTACAGATCCTTGAGTCCGGCATGCTCATGCGTCCCGGGGCGTGCTTTGGCATTCTTGATCGCATCTTGCGCTGGGAGGCGTTGGAACAAATCGGCTTCCAGATCAGCTGTCCGCGAGGAATCGATGCTAGCCGCAATCATCATTCGGGTAGCAGGAATGGACCAGTCATCGGTCCGTTCCTCACTTAACTTGCTGAGCGCTTGGTCGAAGTTGGCAAGTGCGGCGCGACCTTCGGTGGATGTCGATGCTTTCGCGATTGCGATCGAGAGGCCTGACGAAGACTTGTCGTTGTTCGACGTACTCAGCTGCATTTCCATCAGGTCGATCGAGGGCTCGCCTTGTTTGAAATCAGTCGTGCTCGTGAATTCTTCCTCAAGGTTTCTCAAGTATGCGATCGAAGTTGCTGCCGTGATCCTCGTGCGCATCGTCGCGGCCGCTTTCTCAAAATCACTCATCGACAGGGAGAGTCCAAATTGCTGCATCGATTCGAACTTGGAAGGTGATGCCAGTGCGCGGTGATAAAGCGTCAGTGCATCGATCTGACAGCCGATACTGTCCAGCAACTGAGCAATGGACTGGCTGGATTTCAGGTTTCGATAATCGCCGTATCCAGGGTTGGACTGATTCAATACTGCGTGGTTCAAATTGGCGTTCATGTCAAGCAACATCCGTCTCGCTTTCTGCGTTTGCCCGCCTGTAGAGTAGGCTTTTGCCAGTCGGTATCTGACCGACCGATCGATGTTCGTGCTTTGGCTGATCGTTGAACGACTGGCCGCAGCTTCGTAGATCGAAATTAGAAGTGAGTCTCGGTCAGGAATGCCGTTGATGGTCTCGAGGATTTGGCCAGCCTGCCAAAGTAGATTTTCACTAATCGGTGAATCGTCATCGTTTTGCAGAACTAACTCTGTCAACGTTTTCGCAGCATCGGCCTGCTTGTCCGACCGATGGATGTCCAACAATGCTACGAGAAACTGTGCGGTCAGTCTTTGGTTGTCATGCTCCTGTGCCGCTGCCGCAGCGATCGTGAATCTCTCCAATGCCTTCGTATCTTCCTGAAGAGTCCGCACGATGTCGGAGAGGTTGCCAACCGCCGTGCCGTTGCTGGCATAGCTACTGATTCGCCACAGGCTCGCCGTGGGAGTGAAGGCTTGTTTGCTACACACGGCATCGATCAGAAGCTGGTGTAGCTCCGGGATGAATTTACGTTCGCCGGGAGGGATCACGACAAGCAACTCGCCGAGCTGATCGAGTGCTCCTGGGCGTTGCAAAATATGTGAAATGAATTTGCGTTTGGTCTCAGTGAACCTGCTTGATCCAGATCGAATCAGATAGGTGATCGTTCGCAACGAAACCGAGCTGAGATCCATTTCCCTTAGACGCCGAAACATTGCGTCGGTTTCACGTGCGCGCTGGGCCACTCGGGTCATCGCGGAGTAGTGCTGGTTCAGCAACCGTGGTTGTTTTTGAAAGGCGTCCAGGTACAGAAGTGTGGATGCTTGGTATTTGCGGGCAGCGTACAGTGAAGCTGCTTTCGCAATCATCTGGTATGGATCGGTCAACTCTTTCGTTTCGACTTGTGCCCATAGTTTCTGTGCTTCGTTGGGTCGGCCCACGGCGTTGTAGAGTTCAGCTAGCTCGTTACGGGCACGCGAGGATGCCGGCGATGACTTGAGCCTGTTTTCTGCCTGTTGGATCAAAGGCTCGATCCGACCCGCGGATCTCAAAATGCTGATGGCTTGGCGTTGGTAGCGCTGCTGAGTGCTTGTTGATTGACGGCCGCGTTTGATTTGTCGCAGCAGGGTGTAGGCGACCTCCCCAGCGGTTTCGGTGTCTCCATCCGCAAGGAAAGCCTGAGCGATTTGAAGGTCCGAGGAAACACCCTGGGAGCGTCCCCCGCGAAGTCGCTGCAGGGCGGTGGTCGCTTGCGACTTCATGCCGAGAAGGCTGAGTTGGTCCGACAATGCAAGCTGCGTTTGGGGATCCGTTCGGATTCCAAGAAGACGCTCGGCGGCCTGCTTTGCACGAGTTCGATTTCCTAGGTTGGCGGCTATGTTCATTGCCGCCATCTCTTTGCGAACCAGCATTTTACTATTGAGTGGTTCAAAGGAATCCAGCACTCGTAGAGCGACGCGAGGAGACCCGGTCTGGTTAGCGAGTCTAGCACGCTCGAAGCTCAGCCGAATGTCGTCCGGGTACTGCTCGCAGAGACTCTCGAGAACTCTCGAGCATTCGTCTGGACGTTGATTCCACCAGTGTGCGAACGCTGCCAAGACGCCGCGGGTTTTGTTCTCGTACGCGGGAGCGTTTTTCATCGGCTGGAGGAGATGGGCAATGATTTCGTCTGGTACGGAGATGCTGCTGGGATTGAACGTTATTTTGAAAGGATCAATTTTGGTCGGTAATAAGGCGACCAGCTCTGTCACGATGGAATGGTGAAGCAGGTTGGTTGAGATCGGTCCTTGGAGTGGCACCCTTCCGTAGGACGTTGGAGTGAACCGGACGGATACCTGCAATGTTCCGTCGGAAAGCTCTGTTTTCGGTGAAACGGACTTCGCGCTCTGATGCATTGCATTGGCCAGTGCAGCATCGAGCAGTGGCAGTCGATGACGATCTACGAACTCGGGGCCTAGCTCAACACCGTTGAAAAGAATCGAGGTCGATCCGGTGCGGATGCCGACAGGAACGGATGCCACTGTTGATGAATCTTGACGAACCGCAGGCAGCAGTCGCGGGACCAGATCGTCCGCCTGTTCGACCTGCCCAAGTTGAAGATGGAGCGAGATCAGTTGCACGATCTCCGTGATCGATGCGTCTTCGCCTGGAGGCTGTAAGGTGTACTTGGCTGCACGCTCTGGCTTCCCTGCCCGGTTGAACTCGCTGAACAGTGCTGCCTGAAACTGCAATGCCAGGGTGGGGTCCTTCGAACCCGATTCGGCATCGGCTTTTGCTTGCTTGTGTAGTTCCAGCAACTGGCTGATCTGCGTTTGGCTGAGCTCTTCCTTGGCGGCCGGATCGTCAGGTCTGGTGTTCAGTCGTTTCATCAGCATCGCGGCAACGGCAGGTGAACCCTTGGTCGGGTCTAACGCTGCATACCGCCAATTGAGTTCTTGCTGCCGTGCTTGCTCTGCATCACTCAGGACGGCGGGCGCAGGAACCGCTTGTGTCATTGTCAAATGGCTGATTGCTGAACGCAGGCCGCGATGCTCACGAATCAGATTCGCGTCTTTGATTTGCTCGATCGGTGGAAGCGGATGGTTCTGATCCAAATACCTCTCGAGGTCGGCACGGAGATCGGAACTCGCTGAACTCTTGGCCATCGCGAACATCGGCAATGCCGCCGCGAGAACGCGGGCTTGGCGAAAGTCATTTGGTAGAACCAATTCGTAGCTTGAGCTCGTGCTGTAGTACGAGCTGTATCTTCCCACTCCGTAGAGTCGTGAGAGTTTTGACATCGATAGCGAAATGGAGGTTGGATCGTCAGTGCTTGCTGGCTGATTCAACAACGATTGCTTTTGCGGTTTCTTCGTGCGCGGCATTGCATCCGGTTCAACGTTGGCACGACGGATATCTTCCACCAGCGTGACCAGCTCTTGCTGATGCTCTGCTTTCCTAAATTCATATAGCAGGATTTGCGCCAAGCTGAGTTTTACGTCCCACAGGGTGGGATCGCGACGCAACGCTTCTCGGCAGATGAAGATGGCGGATTCCAGGTTCCCCCGAGACATTGCCGATCGGATCAAGCTGCCAAAACCAATCGGATCGGACACCAAGGCGACTCGCTCGCTCAATGCGGAAGTGACATCGATTACGCCAGCGTCTAACTTGAGCTGCAGCAACCGGAATTGGTTGTCGGGCGTATCGGCGAGCCGAACGATGCGTTCCTGAAGTCTCACTGCCGAGTCGAAGTCTCCGGAGACGTCGTGCATGCGTACCATTGATTCGAGCAAGAGAACGTCACGAGGATGGTCGTCGAGCAGCTTGCCGATGGTGTCTCGCGCGGCACCGTAGTCCCCCACCGCTTCGTACGCAGCTGCGATCATCAGCCGTGTCATGCGAGTATCCTTCTCTTGTCGACCTCGCTCTTCAATTCTCTGGACGAGTGTTTCAATGTCGCCCTTGCGATCGTAGAGCTTTGCCAACGGTTGAACGACTGCGATTCGATCGTCGGATGACGATTCGTACTCCATCGCTTGCCAGTAAAGTTCGATTGCTTCGTCGGTTCGGAACCGATCGGCAAGGGAACCCGCCAGCATTCTCCGGGGAGCGTTGTCACGTGGCGCGACACTCAATGCCCGGCGCAGTGCCGCAATAGCCTTTTCATCACGACCGTTTTGAAACGCCATTCTCGCGAAGAATTGATAGGTTTCAGTCGTCGCTGGGTTGGCGTCGATCAATGCCTCGCATGTCGACAAAGCGTCATCGGCTTTGCCCAGACGCATTTGCAAATCGGCGACTCGTTTTAGATAGTTTGTTCGAAAGCGGGCATCGCTGCTGGCGAGTTTTTTGTAGGTCTCGATCGCATCCGCATAGCGACTTTGACGTTCGGCAATATCGGCAGCAACGATCATGATCTCGTGATCTTGTGGCGCACTTGCGACAGCCTGCAGGATTACGATTTCAGCATCGTCTAAATGGCCAGCGGCCTGATGCATGAGAGCCAACTGTCGGAGATTGTCAGGAGTCGGCTCAAGATTTCGCGTGGCAAGAATTTGGTCCTGCAGAACGCCTGCTGCTTGGTAGGTTGCGATCCGTGCATTGAGAAGTTGGTCTCGTTCGTCCGGTGAATCCGCGATCGATTGTGCGGCATCGAATCGAGTGATCGCTTCGTCGAACTGGTTCGCGCCGGTTAGTATCTTTGCGAAACGAAGCTCTTGCGGAAACGTAAAGTCGAGCTTTGCGGCCTCACGCCAAGTCTGCAATGCACGGTCGGTCAGTTTGAAAGTTCCGAAGACCTCGGCCAAGCGAATCAACGAGTCTCGACTGCGACGTTCACCCGTTGCGATCGATTCCCAAACTTCAATCGCTTCTTGCTGCCGGTCAAGCCTGTTGAGGTACTCCCCTAAGTACTCGCGGTATTGTGGCGACGAAGGGTCGACTTCGATCGCTTGTCGGTACAGCTGGATTGCATCATCGGCGCGCTCGATCGATCGCATTCGATCGGCGATCAGTGCGAGGGTGACTGCATCCTGAGAACGCTGGGTTGCCAGACGGTTCCAAACTTTGGCAGCAGCCTGGCGACGTTGATCGATTTCTTGTTGGTCGTTCTGAAGCAGGAGCTGTCCCCATCGCAGCAGGTAGTCGGGATTCTCGGGGGCCTGCTCTACAAGTTTCTCGTACTGTTCCCCAGCGGCTGCGATATTTCCCCGCTTTTCGAGGACCTCAATCAGCCCCAGCCGAATGTTCTGGTCTTCAGGTGCCAGCGTCGCCGCCTTTTGCATCGTCTCTTGAGCATCGGCAAGCCGACCTGCCGACACGAGGATGCGACCCAAGCGAACTTGGATGGCCAAGTCGTCTGGTGAATCAGTCACCTGTTCTTGGTAATAGTCAGCCAACGAACCGTAGTCGCCAGATTTGAGGAAGCCCGCTTCGATGCGATTGCGAACATCGGTGTAAAGCCAACTCCCTGGCCGCAGTTTATCTAGAATCGTTTCAAACTCTTCGATTGCCTTGGGGTTATCGCCTAGTCGTCGTTGCATTTCGGCAGACTGAATCGCGAAGGCGATCTTGTCTTCTTCACGACGAGCAACCGCTTCGAGTTTGCGAAACCTGGCAAGCGCCTCCTGGAAGTTGCCGTCCTCCGCAAGGGTGCGGGCAATCTGACCTCCGACGCGTGCGTCGCCAGGGAACAGGGTCTCGAGCTTCTGCCAGACCGTCAGCGATTTTTCGGTTTGTCCGGCACGCCCATAGATACGAGCCAGTTCAGTAAACATGGCAATGGCTTCGTTGCGCGCCGGCTTACGTTCGATGGCACGTTCCATGGCGGCTGCGGCTTGCTCCATCTGGCCGGCAGCCAAAAATGCTCGACCCAATGCGAAACTACAGTTCGCGTCATCCGGCCTCTCTTTTTCTGCAGCCGACAATGCTTCGGCTGCCAGGGTCGGTTGTCCACGCAGTTGGTGGATCAATCCCAGGATCATCGCTCGCGTACCAGCATCGGTTGGCACGTTGGGTGATCCATCGGTTTCCGGCTTTGACGCTTCGGCGAGCGACGCGATCAGTTCCTCGAGCGATCCGTTTTCAACATGAAAGCCATAGACGCGTTCCAAAGCGATGCCAGGACGCGGGCGTCGTATCAGGACCTCCATGAACCTCTGGGCGGCTTGATGTTCTGGAGAAGACTTAGAACTCGACTCCTGCGCGACAATGAAGTTGGCGTTTGTTCCAAGACAACAACTCAAGCCGATGCTTACGAGCAAGAAGCTTCGGTACCAGCGCAGCAAGGCCACCATGATCACACCCCCAAATACGGTCGCTCTTCACGTCCCATGTTGATGCACAACATGGATTGGATTGACCGTCAGTATGACCGACGCGAGAAGTGTGGTGCAAACCAAGGCTGCTGATTCAGAGAATGAAAAGCGAGCTTGGGTTCTTGTCTTTGGTTCAGGTGCCAGTCGTTGAGCCCTGAGTGATCGCGCGGCTCAAGCGGCTTGTCGCTGGACAATCGCCGCGAGCGCAGTCTCGTAGTCTGCTTGCAGGAGTGATCGCCGCCGCCGAATTCGGTCCAGAGCGGTTCCGCCACGGCCATGAAGAATTTGTGACACCCAAAAGTCACTGACTTTCTCACTGCTGAACAAGTGCAGACCTTTTCGGGTTGCTATCAGCTGCCGCTTGTATTGAGAAGCAACGGCCTGCAGTGCTCGTTTGGACCACAGAGCCACGTGTTGGCCTCCGTCCAGAGCGTAGTACCACCATTGATCGGGTTGTGGCGGCGGGTCTGGTACTAGCATCGTCGACACCAACCAGTGGTCGGCCATCGAGTCCATCTTGGCAAGATCGCTTTGCGGATCCGCCATGTGTTCCCAGACTTCAAATGCGGTCAGCAGATCGTACCGCTGTGTGTCGGGAGTCGCTTCCATTCCTTTGGCGAACAGGTTTTGGCAGTGAGGATCGTAGTGAGCAAAGCCGTGTCCAAGATCTCGCATCAGACGCGTGAACATGCCGTAACCACCGCCGTAGTCAATGCAGTCTTGCACGTCGGGGTACACGAAGCGAAGCAAACGGGAAGCAATCTTCGAGAAGCGTAGGTTTCGTCCCACGAGTCCGATGTCGGTAGAGATGATGGCGTCGGCGTAGGCCTCGTCCAGCCAGTAAGGCGTCTCCGTTTGCACGAACTGGCAGTCACTGCAACGTTGGTACTCGATGTCATACTTTCCCAAGATCGTCGCGTGCGCGAACGACTCGGTGTTGGCATTGCAAACACGACATGCGTTGGTCACTGGCGATTCTCCTAATGGCTACCCAAGCGGCGTCACGACCGCTGTCTCTCAATCAGGCAGCAAGTCGACGACTTAGGTGGTGGGTTTGATTGGCAAGCACTTGCCGGTAGGCCTGCGCGGTTTGCGAGGCTGTGCGCTGCCAAGAGAACTCTTGGGCTCGCTTTCGACCGATGTCGAGTTTTGTTTCGCGATCCGGTAAGGACTGACGTCCAACGGCGATGAAGAGCTCCGTCAGCCGGTTCACACGGTGGGGATCGAAGTAATGGCCGGCTGGTCCCAGCACTTCCTGCAGCGCTTCACATGTGGAAGCCAAGACTGGTGTCTCGCACTCCATCGCCTCCAACGCCGGAAGTCCGAAGCCTTCCATCTGAGTTGGGAAGACGAAAGCCGCCGCGGATTGGTAGAGGCCTTTCAGTTGGCTGTCCGAAACTGCGCCCAAGTGAATGAACCCATCGGGTTGATGCAGCATGCCCAGGTTCGCCCGTTCACGCCGTTTCATCGGTGGACCCGCAATCACAAGATCCAAATCCGGACAGCTCATTCGTGCTTGCTTCCAGGCATCCCAAACGACTCGGAAGTTCTTGTAGCCTGAGCGGCGACCAACAAACAGCACGTAAGGACGCTCGGTCACGGCCTTTGGGGCTGGCTCTGCGATGACCGATCCAAACGTGTTGCCCAGTAAAGTTACCGAAGCTCGCTTGGCGGCTTGGGGATAGCGCTGACAGAGTTCCGCGTAGGTTGTCTCGGAAATGCAGCAGATGTGATCGGCGGCTTCGATGGCTTGCCGCTGCCAACGCCGATTCTCGCCCTCAGGATCCAATTCGGGAAAGGCTTCGTGAATGAAGTCCAAGACGGTGACGACATTCGGCAGCGGGCCTCGCTTGATGGGCCGGCGACAAAGACCGACATAATAGGTCCAGTGAACCAAATCCGGCTTGGTGCTAGCGACCTGCTGAGCCAGTCGGGTGTGTTGGGCCGGTCGCCAGTATCGCCGGACCATTTTGAGGGGGGGCTTGATCCGCACGCTTTCGATTTCGGTCGCTGGCTGCGAAAGCGGTAAATCGAGGCCTTCCGGTGGCATCACGACCGGCTGCACGCTGGGCGGCAGATGATTGATCAGGTCAAGGAAATACCGGGCTGCGCCGCCATGACGCATAATTTCGAAGACGCCGCCTTCGTAAGCGATGCGCATGAGAATGGACCTGGATGGGTGGATTCGGGAAAGAAGACCAAGGAAACCGCTTTTAGCAGGTCCGTTCCCCAGGAGAAAAGACGAATGTGGCTGGGTCGAAGGTCGAGGCTTCGCAAGCCATTGCCCTCGACGATCGAGGCGAATTGCTGCTACATTGCCCGGCTTGGCTCAATCTTTCAGATTGACATACCCCCGACACCCCCTTTTGGGGGAAGAAGCCTGCTCGCCCAGACGATTTGCTGTGATCCTGATTCTGAAAGCTAACGCGACCGACGACCAAGTGAACCACGTCTTAGAACGTGTGGAATCACTCGGATTGCAACATCACCTCAGCCGCGGCACTCATCGCACCATTGTCGGAATCATCGGGGATGAAGATAAGTTGCGCGAGGAGCCATTGCATGCCATTCCCGGTGTGGCGAAGGTCGTTCCCGTACTTCCACCCTATAAGTTGGCGTCGTTGGACGCACACCCCGAGCCCAGCGTTGTTGACGTCTCCGGAGTGAAAATCGGTGGTGGCCATTTGGGCATGATCGCAGGCCCTTGCAGTGTTGAAGATCGCGATCGAATGTTCCGCATCGCCGAGGAAGTTTGTAAGTCGGGTGCGAATCTGTTTCGCGGTGGCGCGTTCAAACCACGCACCAGTCCATACGCTTTCCAAGGAATGGGCGAAGACGGTTTGAAGCTGCTTCGTGAAGTCGGCGACAAGTTCAACATGCCCGTCGTGACCGAAGTGACTGACCCCCGCTTGGTTGAACTGGTCGGCGAGTATGCCGACATGCTGCAGGTGGGTGCCCGAAACATGCAGAATTTTGCGCTGCTGACCGAAGTTGGAAAATCGCACCGCCCAGTGCTGCTCAAGCGTGGAATGAGTGCCACGATCAACGACTTGCTGATGTGTGCCGAGTACATCCTTTCCCAGGGCAACTCGAATGTCGTGCTGTGCGAACGAGGGATCAAGAGCTTTGATCCAGCAATGCGGAACCTGTTTGACGTTGCCGCTGTGCCACTCGTAAAGACGCTTTCACATTTGCCGATCATCGTGGACCCGTCTCACGCCACTGGACGTCCTGACTTGATTCCAGCCTGTGCGTTGGCGGGATTGGCAGCCGGCGCCGATGGAGTGCACGTGGAAGTTCATGACTGTCCCGAAGTCGCAAAGAGCGATGGGCCACAGGCGCTACTACCAAACCAATACGACGAACTGGCTAGCCAGATGAAAGCTCTGGCGAGCCTACTGAATAAATCCATTTCACCATTGCCGGCTTCCTAGCCGCCAAAACTGGAGACAAAGACTTTGACCCGCCGAACTTTGATTGCTGGCAACTGGAAGATGAACACTCGTGGCGAGAGCGCCGTTGCGCTCGCGAAGAGTGTGGTTGAATCGCTTGGCGAAGATCCTTCCGTCGATGTTGCTCTTTGTCCTCCCGCGGTTTACCTGTCCAGCGTCGCGAATGCTGTTGCAGGGACTGCCGTGGGATTGGGTGCCCAAAACATGTACGCCGCTGAAGACGGTGCTTTCACGGGCGAAGTCAATGCATCGATGTTGACCGACGTCGGTTGCCGCTACGTGATTCTTGGTCACAGCGAGCGTCGAGCCTTGATGGGCGAGTCGGATGCTCAGGTCAGCGAGAAGCTTCACGCTTCGCTGGCGGGCAATTTGATTCCAATCGTTTGCGTCGGCGAAACGTTGGAAGACCGCGAGGCCGAGCGGACCGAGAAAGTCGTAGAAACGCAGATTCGCGGCTCTTTGGCGGGTTTGGACGAAGTTCGTGCGGCTGGAATCGTGGTTGCCTACGAGCCCGTTTGGGCGATTGGAACCGGCAAGACGGCCAGCCCCGAGCAAGCCGAGGAAGTTCACGCTTTCATCCGAAAGCTGCTTTCAGAGATGTTTACCGAAGAAGTAGCGGCACAGATCCGAATTCAGTACGGTGGCAGCGTGAAGCCAGGCAATGCCAAGGAATTGCTTGGGCAAGCGAATATCGACGGTGCATTGGTCGGTGGCGCAAGCCTGAAAGCCGATGACTTTTTGGCGATCATCTCCGCGGGCTGAACGCCCGCGGTCAACGAAACACATAATCAACCCAACGATACGGAATGAGTCCAATGACAATTGCTCTCTTAGGTTCGATGACAAGCGCCTTGCTTGGCTGGCTGATGGGATTTCTATCCCTCTTCCTGATCATGCTGGTTCTGGTTCAACGCGGTCGTGGTGGTGGACTCTCAGGTGCCCTTGGTGGGCCCGGTGGCCAAAGTGCGTTCGGTAGCAAAGCCGGCGACACCTTCACCGTGATCACGATCGTGATGGCCTCGGTTTGGGGTTTCACCTGTGCGTTCACGATGTGGTTGCTGGGAACCCATGCACCGCCCGTTGCCAGCACTGACAGCAACGTGGCGGCGGGTCCCGATGACGCCGATAAATCGCTACAGGACGCTTTCGCTCCGCCTGTCAGTGGCATCGGCAGTGGTGCTGGTGGCATTGGTGGAATCGGAGACGTTGAATTGACTCCCAAGCCGACCGATGAGGCAGCC
>JBGCGI010000149.1:0-3918 GCA_045110715.1 Rubripirellula sp. | reverse complement strand
TTCTCGGCCGAAAATGTCGAGATCCGCGGAGGGGCGGGAAGCGACAACTTCATCTCGGACGACAGCATGGCCGCCATGTACGTCTATGGTGATAGCGGGAACGACAACTTCCTCATTGGACGCGTGCTGAAAACCAAAACTGCGACAATCGACGGAGTCAAAGTCGATGTCGTGGATGGACTGGACGGAGCATCGCCGGGCGTTTCCTTCAACGGATACTTCTATGGCGGAACTGGAAACGACTATTTTGAAGTAAACCACAACGTCGGCGAGTTGGATCTGTTTGGCGAAGCCGGCGATGACACGTTCTTCTTGAAGGCGTTGCTGCAAGAGACTGGCCAAGAGTTGGTTGGCGGCGAGATTCTGGCCGGAGCCGGTGACGAACAGGGCAACCTGGAGGAATCCGACAACGACACGCTGATCGACTACATCGAAAACAACCGTGTCGACATCTTTGGTGGCAGCGGGTTCGACACAGTCGTGGTTGCCGGAACCGCCGGGCCCGATGAATTTTTCATCTACAACGACAACGACGGACGTCAGTACCTGTACGGTTCTGGTCTGAAGATGGAGAACATTGTCGGAATCGAGCGTCTGGCGCTGGTCACCGGTGGCGGCGACGACATCGTGCATTTGTACGGGTTGAATGAAGAGTTGAGTCTGATTCTGAATCTGGGATCGGGTGACGACCTGCTACGCGTTGGTGGTGACGAAGACACGGTGGAGGTGACGTATCCGGCTTCATCCGCGATTCATTCGGTCGAGCACGATGTGGTCGAGGACGTGCTGGATCCAGCCAACCCCGAAATTCGCACGCTGAACCAAGTCGAATTCGTCAAACGCGATTTGACATTGCCCGATAAGCAGCTCGCCTTCAAAGAGTTCTATAAGAAGTGGGTTGAGCCCAAAGACGTGGCGATCAGCGACCGACATTGGCAGTTGCTGGAAACGAACTTTGTGATTGCCTTGAAGCTGTTCGCTCAGGCGATCGACAAGGCTGACGGTCCAAGTCCAATCGTGACGCTGAATTATGACGCCGCGGTTGCGCCGGCGAGTCAGAATACACCGGAGGAAGATGAGCAAGCGTTCATCGATCGTGTGAATCAGCTCGAAGCGGCCCTGCAATCACAGAACGCAGGAAAGTGGCGTGCAGGTGGTGCATTGCCGGATTACGAACTACGGTTCTTGGACGGTGGCCCCAGCCCGCTGCTTCCAAACAAGGTCGACTTCGACACGTTGCTGGGACTCATTCCCGGTGCAGGATTCTCTGCCAACAACCGGTCAGTTGACTTCATCCTCTTTAAGGAATACCTACGTCTGATTGTGGCTCGCACGATCCAGGGGGATTTTGTGCATTCCGATCAGGTCCGCGAGGGGACGGCGTTTAATAGCCCACGGGTAGACGGATGGGGGTACGAGCCAGATCTGTACTATGGCGATCTCTACACCAATCAGGTCTCTGCGCTGCGGCAAATCGTTTGGCGTGTCCGGCATCGTCGCTGGTGGGGCGGATCGTATACGCACAATCACGTGTACAACTACCGCGAGTACATGCAGCACATTAGCGGCGCTGGCGATGACGTTTGGATTCCGATGGAGCTGTATCCAAATGCCAGCCAGACATCAGGAAAGGGTGCAGAGCTCTACCAAGATTTGATTTCGCTGTTTTACGATGTGCAGGCTCCGCATCCGCAATCGGAGATCAACGTTACGCAATTCTTCAAAGGGGAATTGGTACCGGGATCGGCGGCGTACCGCTTTGATCTGCCAGAGCGAACCGTCGAAAAGATTCTGCCAGCCAACTTTGATCTTTCCAAGATCGCCGGCACTGTGCGTCTGGCGGGCGGCCTTGGAGACGACACCATTGAAGTCAACGCTCGCAAGGAAGGCGGCTTCAATGCTGAACTGAAAACCCAGACCCTCAATCTCGCCGACTATATCTTCGACGAAGAGGTAACGCTTGACAACGCTCCTGTCGAACCTGCAGACCCAACCGCCGAAGAGCAGGCGGCATTCGAAATCGCAACTCGCGAGTTCCACGATGAAGTTCAGGCAGCCCTGGTGCGTGAAGATAAAGGCTCGCAAGTTGGCGTTCTGAAGACGCTCGTAGACTCAGCCGACGCATCGCTTGTCCGTACCGTGCCGATTTCTCGGGACACCACGGAGCACACATTCCAATTGGGTGAAGTGCTGGTGGACTTGAAGAATGAGTCGGATGACTTGATCGCGGCAATTCAGAGTGCAAGCGAACTGCCGAATGCCAACACATTGGTGCTTACCGAGCAGTTGGCATTCGCGAACCGCGCCGAACGTTTCGCCACACGCGGCCGACAACTGATCGGTGCGACAGACGACGTGAGCGGCGCAACATTCTCGATGGATGCACTGGAAGCGTTGATGAACGGTCCAGTGTTCCGCGCGATGTTGGTCGACGGTAACGCGGATGCGGTCGCGTTGGAAACCGAGTTGGTCAACGTCAAAGAATTCATCACGTTGGTGTCTGTTAACCGAAGTTTGCAGCAACAGGGCTACAGTTGGTCGGGTGACGGAGCGCTTCAGGTATACAGTCAAAATGATTCCGGGCTGGAGGACCGCACCGTCAAGTATGAGTACTCTCAAGATGTGTGGGAGCAACGAGAACTGGATGAGGCGAACCTGTATCAGCGTAAGAGTGGTGAATTCGAACAGCGACTGGATGTCTTCACGCCGGAACAAGAAGACATTGTCGACTTCGGGCCGAATGATCCAAACAATGCGTCTAAGACACGCAGCCTGCGAGAAATCACCTTCAACGTGGGCGGTAACACGCTCACCGCTACGGGATTGAGTGCAGACGCGGTCGGCAATCAAGTCGAGATGGAGAAGGTCTATGTCGCCAAATTGAGCGAGTTGGATACGTCCTACTACACCTATTCATTCTATGGCGTCGACGGCGGGGGCGATCGCGTGTTGGAGGCCGTGGCGATTCGCCGGCTTGGCGGAGCAGAAGTGGACGGAGCCGACGCCATTGGCCCCGACCGGTACCTGACGCAGGACAACTGGGATGACTACGTTAAGCACATCGCGGTGGGGCAGCCGCAGTTAGAGGGAGCCGCCGATAACGGTATCACGGACCAGATGGTGCGTGACCTAATCGCAACAGCATTCAACCAGACTCGTCGCGTTTACCCGGATGAAGTAATTCCGCCGGGGACGAATCCGCCAATGGTGACACCCGTGATTCGTGATGGCATCCTGCTCGATCATGCGGATTTGGATTCGCCCGATAGCGTGAACGTCGACGCAATTCAGGATGACGCTGGCTTCTATCTGCCTGAGACAGTCACGGTGCTGAGGACGACGATTACGCAGCAGCCTGTACCTGCAGACTACGTGGTCGACGACATCGACGAAACCAAATTTGATGTCGTGTTCGAGCGTCTTACCGAAGAGGTCCCCAGCGACGGCGGTTCACAAGATGCTGGCGACGCGCACCCGGAGTTTGTTTACGACCTTTGGTTCAGCAGCTTCGAAACTGTCAACTTGGACCTGAACGCTGCGGGGACGCCCCACGATACCGAAGCCGACATCCTTACCGTTGACGGCACGTACTATGTTGGTCAGCTCAACGTCGACATCGGTCACGGCGACAACTTGGTCAACGTATCGGGGCTCAATGCAAGCACGTTGATCACGACCGGAGACGGTAGCGATAAGTTCAACATTCACTCGTTGTCGAACAGCACGTTCGACACGGAATCCCTCGACGTCTCGACCATCACGCCCGGCGATCCGGATGCGGATCCGCCAGTGCCGGCTGTCTACAACGATCGCGTCATTGTGAACGCGGGGTTGGGCGACGACCAGTTCTTCTTGAACTACCACCCGACAACGTCATGGAATGAAAAACCCGTTCAAAGTCTGACGAACGGCATCCTG
>JBGCGI010000148.1:0-20675 GCA_045110715.1 Rubripirellula sp. | reverse complement strand
GTTGGAATTGTTGCGTCCGAAGTCGTTTCGACTGCTGATTACCGGCCATTCATCCGAGATGGATCAGAGTGACGTGTCTAATCTATTGACTAGAAAACTTGACCGGAGTCGTTTGGGACGCGCTGAGTACCGGATGGAGACGGGCCGGATGAGCTTGTGCGATTTGTCGGGCCGAAAGTTGGACGCCGGTTTTTTTATTCGTTGTTGCTCGACGGATCTGATAGACTCCAAGTGAACGGCGGACGCTCGACCGGCTCGAGCATTTACCGTTAGGCTGGTTCGTTTTTGATGGTCACAAACGTGGGTGGTTCAATGGGTCGTGTTCACAGGTCGAAGATTCACTGGATGGTGGCTTGGGGTATCATTGCTCCGTTCATACTTTGTTCGGTTTCCCACGCGGTGGAACCAGAAGCGACCTCGGCGGCAAGTTCGCCGAACACGGAGTTTTCCGAGGCAGTCATTGGGGGCAGCGGCGGACGATCGATTGACGGCGCGGGTGGCGGATCACTCGCGGACTTTGATTCGTTAATGACTTTGATCCAAAATACCGTCGAGCCGGATACATGGGAAGCGTTAGGTGGTGTTGGGACAATGGCACCGTATCCAGCGGGTGTCATGGTCGATCCGGATGGCTTGTTGCGCGAGCTCACGTCTTCGAAAAGGACAACGGCAAAGCCGAGTCCAGCAGACCGCATGGCGGCCTGGCTTGAGCAGCCGATTGACTCGGGCAATTCGGCTTGGACGGATCCGGCGAAGGTTCGATGTGTTTCGATGCGCCGAATGGCTCAAGCATTGGCGTGGGCGGCAACACATTCCGAGCAGATGTCCAATGATCAACAACTTGCACTTGACCGGATGGCCGGGCTGTCGCGCGTGTCACTTGTCTTGGTCACTCCAGACGATTTTATCTTGGCGGGCCCGGTAGCCGGTTTCGATGCGCGAGAACAATGGATGGTTGATCGGAAAAGCGGGTTGCCGATGCTGCGATTGTCTTCGGTCGCTGTCGGACTTTCCGCCTGCCGAACGAAGCAGGGGTTTGGTTGCACAATCGACCCCGACTTTGAACGACTCAAGGCAACGACTCAGCTTGGCATGAAGATTTCAAGCGGCCAAATTCCAATCGGCGACGCCAAGGGACATGTGGCTCAAACACTCGGTCGACAGAACATCACCGTTTTTGGGACATCGTCGCAGCACGAGGTTGCCTGGTGCATGGTGGAAGCCGACCGTCATATGAAGCGTTTGGCGTTGGGAGAAGAACCGATGCCCGAGGGGGTTCGCAATTACGTGCAGTTGATCGCGAGTACGTCGAAGAATGGGCCACCATCCGAATTACTCTTGCGATTGTGGTTTAACAGCCAGCCACTGGATTGGCGTTGTCACGTCGAAGGTCAAACCAAGGTTATTCAGATTGCTGGTAAGCCGATGAAACTGTCCGGTGAGAATGAATTGGCACTGGCCAACGGCGAGCGTGGTCACCGTGTGCTGGGCAACCCGACGACGGAAGCCTTTGTGGATCATTTCAATCAAAACCTGGCAAGCATCCGTCGCCAGTATCCAGTTTACGGTGCTTTGGAATCAGTGTACCAAGCGACGGCCATCAGTCGGATTTGGACGCAATTGGCGGTATCGAGTGATCATGATTTGATTCAGCGAGCGATCTTGCACTTCGCATCACTGAGGGCGGAGGCATTGGCCACGCCTCGAGAAGTTGACTCGATCGTCACGCTGCACTCCTACCGAGAGGGGCGACAGCGCCATCACGTCATGCTCGCCAGCGGCGGCGTCAGCATTTCTGGATCCAAGTTGATCAGCGATGGAATGCGAGATCAAATGCAGCGGGCTGCCTATCCGCCACTTGCCACATATGCGCGGATTGCCGAAACGCGACCGCCAGAGCGATGGTGGTGGAATGCATCGATGGCTCAATGAGTCGGACGCTGGTTGAGCGATGTGCTGTTACCAACGAGGCACTGCATGTGAACCAGCGGAGTATGTCCGAGCGGAATACAGCGACTCCAAATGAATCACGGATTTCTTTAAACGACTGGAAGCCCGGTCGGCTTTCGGCTGCGGAGTGAATCGCGTTTCTTGATTCCGGTCTGTGGGAATTGGGGACCGAATAGGGCATCGGCATATTCGTCGATTTGTTCTGGGGTTTCGAAATAGCGCTCATAGCACCAATCGTCTTCAAATTCGCAATCCTTTGTGGTGTATTCTCTGCAAATTTGCGGGCGGGTTTCGTAAATTCCGCAGCGATTGTCTTCCTGCAAATGTCGGCAAGTCGTGTGCACGAGCAAGTACCAGGTGTCGTCATCGACGAACACTGTCGCTCGATCGTGCAAGAGATACCAACGTATGAAGTCGAAATCACGTCGTGAAACGGGTTCATCAATCGCTAGGGCGAAATAGCGACAGCATTTTGCCGTGCAATGATCACAGAGATTTTCGCCGGCCGGTAAGTCGGCTCGGCGGCGGACGCGAACTGGCGGTGTAGCGGTGCTCATGATCGTGGCGGAAGTCTTGTGAGGGACGTTTCAATCGTGGCGACTTGAAGTCGACGACTTGAAAGACATTGCGTAGGCCGCCACCATACACGCAGCACGGTGACCGTGCCAGATTTGACCGAATGCATTGTGCTTGTGGAATGTGGTTTTTACGGCAGTTTGCAGCCCGGGACCTGTCTTGGCGCCTCGCCGGCAGAATTCAATGTAATTTTTTTCTCAATGTGAGTTCTCGATGGAAGTCGTCATCACGGCCTTGGGGCCTGACCATAGCGGTTTGGCTGATCCGATCATTCACCACTTGACCGCGCGTGGAGCAAGGATCGCCGAGATCCAGATGTATGACCACGATGAACAAGAGTTATTCGCGATGCTTTGTCGCGTGGACATTGAGTCCCCCGACGCACTTTCGCCAACAGCTCACTTAGTGGCTTTGAAAGAAGAGATGTCGCAGATTGGTGAACACACCGGTTTGTCGATTCGAGTATGGAGTCCAGATACTCGGCCCGGCCGACCGCGTTTGGCGATCGCTTGCACCTATGTCGAAGATACGCCGCGATCGGTGTTGGAGGCGGTTCAAGATGGTGTGATTGAGGCTGACGTTCCCGTCGTAATCTCCAATCGAAAGAAGCTGGGCCGATTGGCGGACGAATTTGGTACCGAGTTTCGAATGATTGGTGATGGAAGCGGTGGGGCGGACAACGAAGCGATGGTGAAGGCTCTCGATGAACTCGAGATCGACTACTTAATCTTGGCTCGATACATGCGGGTGCTTCCAGCCGAAACGTGTTGGCAGTTTGCCGGAGGGCGCATCATCAATTTGCATCACGGATTGTTGCCAGGGTTTCCAGGGTTCCGGCCCTATCATGACGCCAATAATGCTCGGATGCTAACGTTTGGAGCTACGTGTCATTTCATCATTCCGGAACTGGATGCTGGGAACCAAACGATCAACCAGCGGACATTTTCGGTGGCGCCGGGGACTGCGATCGAAGACATCGTTGCAGAGGGCGAACGCGAGAATGAACCTGCCTGTTTGGTCGAAGGCGTTCGGCGGGTTGTGGACCGCGAGGTGTACCTGCACTTCCATCGTGTGGTTCCGCGGAAGTCTTGACGAACGTTGATGGTAGAGTCTGACGACATCGTCATGACACACCTGCAGCAGTGGTATCAATGAAATCGGGTCTGCTAAGTTCGATTGATTCGTTATTGGCGTTCTGCACAGCGGCCGGGTGGCTATAAGGATCTATTTCCATCCTGGACTCGAGTTGCTGGACCCGGGTTGCTGGCAGCGGTGGCAAAACTGATCCGCCATTCTTGCGACATGTAAACGCGTGATCATATCGCGTTTTTTACAGTCGCTTGCGGCAGGATTCCTACTGCCTGGCCCCGATTCGATTGAGCTGTCTCAGTCGAGG
Organism: Rubripirellula sp.; assembly: GCA_045110715.1. GTDB lineage: Bacteria > Planctomycetota > Planctomycetia > Pirellulales > Pirellulaceae > Rubripirellula. The sequence continues at coordinate 16,753 of JBGCGI010000148.1, read as the reverse complement.
AAAATGCTTCTTGGTCACTGCAAAATCGTTGCAGCCGGATCTGTCGTCACAGCCGGACCAACGGAACTGATCGTTAATTCAGTCACATTTGGCTAAACCGGATGCCTTCAGAGGGCGATAACTAGCTTGGGAAGTTATCCGTGGTCGTTACAACCCGACCATATGGAACTTCCCAATTAAACGAACACGCCGTTGTAGCCTTGGGGGGCGAGATGGTGAGTGAGACGAAAGTGCACATTTTCGTGTGTGCTTCGAAGATTGATCCACCGTGAGGGGAGTCGGCTATATGACCGCGTCAAAAAATTCTAGTTCGCAGCAACAAACTGAATCCGTCCAACGCAAGCGAAGAAATTTGCGACGAACCCTTGCCTGTTTCACGCTGGGTTTGGCGGCATCCGGGCTGACCGGTTGCACGATGTTGGGTGGACTCGGCTCGAAGGTTCGCACCAGCGAATGTGTCGATGAGTTCATGATTGGTCACCGAAATAAGGTGATGGCAACTCGAGCTTGGTTGAAAGTAAAGCACTGTTACAAAAAGCACTGCTATCCAAAGGACCTTGAGGCTGGCTTCATGGCCGGCTACATGGAAGTCGCCACGGGTGGCAGCGGTTGCACGCCAACCGTAGTCGCTCCACAGTACTGGGGTTGGAAACACCAATCGGGTAATGGACAGGCCGCCATCAACGCTTGGTTTGAAGGTTTCCCTCTGGGAGTCAAAGCGGCTGAGCAAGACGGTGTTGGCCACTACAACATGATTCGTCTTAATACGGTGCCGACTATCCAGGCTGGCATGAACGGCAGCTTGGCACCGACGCCTGTTGCCCCGGTTGCTCCACCTGTAAACAGTACGCTTCCGCCGGGCATCATTCTCAACAAGGGCGAGACCTTAGTGCCCGGGCAAGTCATCCTGCAGGACGTGAAACCTGAGGGTGCAGCTGGGGAGCCTGAGCCAGCTGGAGAGGAAACCGATCCTCTGGAAGACGCTCCGAGCTTGCTCGAAAAGATTGACGAACCCGAGACAGGAAAGTCGGCAGACCCGTTTGGTGATGACGCTCGACTTCGCTTCGACGATTCGCGGGCCGAAACGCTGAGCAGTACTCCGGCTGCTCCAATGATGGTGCCACAATCCAAGCGTGCGATCGATTTAGTCCCTCGGGGCGATGATCCACGGGATCCACTGGTGACTCAACCGGTAACCGATGTGTCTGAACCGACTCAAGAAGAGATCGATTCCGTCATTGACGAGATCTTTGGACGCCCGTCGTCAAGCCTTTGACACGAACTTGATTGGTAGATGGGCGATATTGAAGTCGCCCCAACCACGGGAACGCACGGATGTGCTGGCCCAACACACATGCTTCCTTTTCGGGCGTTAAACACCCGGCCGCTTTTTCTGGAGAGTTCAAGGATGAACACCAAGCTAAAAGATTCCCGAGTTTGGAATCGCCTTCGCGGAACCCTTCGCAATGCCCTTCGCAAAAGCTTGGGTGCCGGCGTGACCATGACGATGCTGTGGTCAATGGGCGGCTGCACTTCACTAACGCAGCCGATCAATGGAATTCCGGCGAATCGCTTGTCGCCTGATTTCTTCCCAGCACCCAAGAATAACTTGGTGCCCGTTGATATCGCTTTGCTCTCACTGGAGCCGCCACGTGAGTATCAACTCGGCCCCGATGACGTCCTTGGTATTTATATCGAGGGGGTGTTGCCGTTCAATCCACCCAACGAGCCACCGCAGCCACCACCGGTGAATTTCCCGGATGCTGAAAGTACACTGCCACCTTCGATTGGCTATCCGATCGCGGTTCAGGATGACGGTACGCTCGCATTGCCGCTGATCGAACCACTGAGTGTGAAGGGGCTGACCCTTGACCAAGTGCGTGACAAGATCAGGAAGGCCTACATCGATGAAGACATTCTTCGCGAAGAGAAGGCTCGTCCGATCGTCACGCTGATTCAAGAGCGGACCTACGACGTCATTGTAGTTCGTGAAGATACAGGTGGAACCGCTGGGAGTGGACGTGGCGGAAGCAATGACGGCTACGTTCGTGGATCTGATCGTTCTGCCTCAGGTGGCTTGGTTAAGTTGCCTGCCTACAAGAATGATATTCTGCATGCTTTGGTTGAGACGGGCGGACTGCCTGGCCTAAACGCGAAGAACGAAGTGAAGGTGCTCCGAGCGTCTGATGCGGACAAGAGGAATCGAGCCGAGTTCTTGCAAAATTTCTATGCTCAACAACGGGCTGCGATGCTTGACCCTTGTGCTTGTCCACCTGAGCTTCCAGAAGATCCTGCTGTCCTTCGCATTCCACTGCGTTTGCCACCAGGAGTCATTCCGAGCATCTCCCCTGATGATGTTCGGCTTCAAGACGGGGACATCGTCTACATCGAAAACCGCGAGGCGGAAGTGTTCTACACGGGTGGACTGTTGCCCGGTGGCGAGTTCCCACTGCCACGTGACTACGACCTCGACGTACTGGGTGCCATGGCGATTGCCGGATCAGGCATCGGTCAAGGCGGACGCACAGGTGGCGGCGGCGGTGGGTTTGGTGGAGCCGCGTCTGTCGGTGGTGTGCCTCCAGGGATGCTCTACATCCTCCGGCAAACACCCTGCAACGGTCAAATCGCGATTGAAGTCGATCTAACCAAAGCCATCAACGACCCACGAAGTCGTCCGTTGGTTCAGCCTGGTGACACACTTGTTCTTCAGTACAAGTGTGAAGAAGAGCTGCTGAACTTCAGCCTTGGAAGCTTCTTTACCTTCGGACTTCAAGAACTGATCCGAAGCAACTAGTTCAGCCGTCAAACGCTACCTAAAACAACAAGCCCTTTGGTTTCAGGACCGGAGGGCTTGTTTCGTTGGCACACAAGGGTGTGCTGAATTAGGCAGTCACGGGGATCGCGGCGGCATCGCTGCCAGGTTGCGCTCCGGCGTTTACCTGTCCGCTCGAGAGTCGGCCAAGATAGTCTGGCCAGACTTCTTCGGTCAGCTTTTCGTAGCCAAGTGTGATTGTCTCGTTCACATTCAAATTGCCTTTGACGATGTGAGCGGAGTTAAGTGCGTAGAAACCAGGCACGTTACTAACGACTGGTGGCAGACGTGTGCTGTAGTCCACCGTGGCAAGGGCAGCGACATACTTTGCGCGAGAGATTTTAAAGTCGACAACTTGATCGCGTGAAAAGTGTTCGTACATCTTCTCAAGTGTCGACAAGCACTTCTCCTCGTAATCCTCGTCGGACTCCTTGAGCCCGTCGTGGTCATCGGGCAAGTACTTCGGCAGGTAAACCAAGTGATTGCCGTTGAGCTCGGATTCGGAATCCACAATCGTTGACATCTCGATCACGGCTGTGAGCGGCACCCACGTATCGGTGATATTCGTCACGTAGTACTCGCTGATCGGCTTCTTCATCAGCATGGATGCGCAAACCACACCCAAGTAGCGGATGTCGCGGTGCTTACGCCGTTCGTCTTCGGACAGATCCTCACAAGTCTCTGCGATGATCGGTGAAGCGATCGTTGAAACCACGTTGTCGTAGGTCTCCGTATCGCCGCTGGCATATTCCACCTGCAACTGAGTTGCCCCATCGGCACGATCAACTTTCTTGATCTTGCGTACGGCCGAGTCAGTTCGCAAGGTCACGTTCCGGTCCCGCAGGTGGTTGACCCAAGTTTCTAGAACGGTCGCGTAGCCGCCGGGAACGTAACCGAACATTTCGGTCTTCATACCACTCCGACGCGCCTTGTACATCCGCGCGGTGTGTGCCCAGATGAATGCTGCTGAGGTTTGCTTGTAAGCCTCGCCCAGTTTTGCTTTAAGGAGCGGTTCCCAGATTTTTGTGAAGACGCCATTGCCCGACCATCTTCGCAGCCATTTTTCAACGGTCACCTTTTCGAGGCGGCGCCAGTTGCGAATTTTCGAAGCGTAGAAAATCGTTCCGCCCAATCGCAGTTTTTCGATCAGCGTCAAAGGCGGAAAACGTAGGAACTCGGCTGTATTGCTCATTGAGAGAAGCTGCCCGCCGGAATAGAAACCTGTCTTGGTTTCAACCCATTTCATTTGGGCTTCGAGTTTCAGTTCCTCGAGCAATTCTCGAAGTTTCGTATCGCTCATCAGGGTTACGTGATAGAAGCGATCCCAGATGACATCACCAAGTTTCCATGCGCTGGTAAGGCCTCCCATGGTTGGGGCGGCTTCCGCGATCGTGACATCTTGGCCGCGGGCAACTAGGTCGCGCGCGACTTGCAATCCCATCACGCCGCCGCCAATGACTAGCCAGCGGCTTGACGAGGCGGTGTTTGGATGTTGATCAGATTCGGGCACCAACCTAGGCTCCACCAACTCGGTGGCGGCCAAGCATCTTGAGAGTCAGCCAGATGGTGTGGAAGACTCGCATTTTACTGTCGCCGCCCTTTTGGTCGTAACGCAACCGCAACGGGGCTTCACCAAATACGCACTTTTGCTTGCGAAGTTTTAGCAACACATCGGCCATGCAGGAGAAGCCCGTTTCACCAACGAAGTCGTCGCCGTATTTCGCGAATCCATCTCGGATCACCGAAGCACGGTAGGCTCGGTAGCCCGATGTGTAATCTCGGACGCCGCGAGTCGGGAAAAGAACCGTGAACAGCGCACGGGCACCAATGCTCAAGAAGTGTCGCTCAATGGGAACGCCGACGACTCTGGCACCGTTTTGGAAACGCGAAGCGATCACGCAATCGCAGCCTTCGTGAACCGACTGCACCATGCGTGCGATCAATCCCGGTGGGTGGGTGTTATCAGCATCCATCGTGATGATGATGTCACGTTCGCCGGCGCGATCGACGGCTTCCTTAAGCCCATCGCGAAGTGTCACGCCCAAGCCTTGATTGACTTCGTGCTGGACAAGATGAATGGGCATTTGAAATGACATTTGCGACGCGATCTTGGCCGTGTCGTCTTTACTGCCATCATCGACGATGATGACTTCGTAGGGCATGCCGCTGTCGGCGAAGGCTTCCCCGACGCGTTCCAACAATTCGGGCAGTGATTCTTGTTCGTTATAAGCGGGTAAGGCCAACAAAACCTTGGCAGGACGAAATCGCAAGGAATCACGGTTTGAACCGGAGTTTTCGCTTGCCGGACGACGCGTCGGTTGGCTGGGCGAGGTGCTGGAGTGTTGCGAATCAGTCATCAACTGGGGCCGTATAGGAAAAAGGGGCCGCGGATTCCACGCGACGATTGAAAATGAATCGGACGCGACAAGTTTAATGGTCTTAATGACCAAGTCGGCCCAACCAGTTTATTCCAGATATGTGGGTTCACAACTGCCGAACCTCACCAAAGCTTGCTCTGGGCGTTTTTTGAGCGAAAAGGTATCATTTGGCGGCCGAAACAACTTCTAATAGGAGCTGTTCTTACCGATATGTCCCGAATATCCCGTTCCACGAAGGCCCTGCCACCTTGCTTGAATCACTCGCCTCGGCCGCATTGACGCCCGCCGCCGTTGGTGCGATTGATTTGCGTCGCTATGCCGATCGGGAGCATTTGTTGTTGGCTTCCTACGCGATGCATAGTCGGGATTCCGAAGGACGGCGATTTCCGGAACCGCCCCACGCGTATCGCGGGCCGTTTGGACGCGACCGAGATCGTATCCTGCACAGCAGTGCATTCCGCCGGTTGTCGGGGAAAATGCAGGTCTTCACCGGAGAGATGGGCACGTATCACCGAACTCGGCTCACGCACACCTTTGAGGTGGCGTCGGTTGCGAGAACGCTCGCGCGTACCTTACGGCTAAACGAGGACCTCACCGAGGCGCTTGCACTTGTACATGACATCGGGCATCCGCCCTTTGGTCATTGTGGTGAGGACGTGCTGACGGACTGCATGAAAAGCGTCGGTGGCTTTTCGCACAACCAATTCGCATTGACCATTGTGGAGGAACTCGAACAACGTTATCACGCGTTTTCGGGTCTCAACCTGTCGCGGGAAACGGTCGCTGGCCAAGATACGCGAGCCCATAAGGCCGAAGCTGCCATTGGCCGGGCACCGCTCCTTGAGGTGCAGATCGTTGACGCGGCTGACTCGATTGCCTACGACGCACATGATGTTGACGATGCCCTGCAGATGGGCCTGATTTCGATTGAAGCATTGGAAGAACTTGCGATTATTCAGCGGGCGATGAGTCGCGCACGTGAGAAATCAGGTTCACTGCCGAGCGGTCCCCTCAGGCAGCTTCTGGTCCACGAATTGATCGACCTGCAGGTCAGTGATCTTCTGCACATGTCGGTCGCACGCCTGCACGGTGCGCAGGGAATGTCGTCCGAAGAAGTTTGCAACGAAGGAATTCGTGTCGGGCACAGCCAGGAACTCGCCGTGCAGCGCTCGGAGCTGGAAAGCTATTTGTTCAACGCGGTTTATCGCCACCCGCGATTGATGCCGGTACGCGAAGCAGCCGCGGACCGTGTACGGACGCTTTTTGACGCCCTGTTTAACAATCCGGCGAGATTGCCGATGCGATTCCGCCAGCGAGCGGAAAAGACGGCTCTCCCGCGGGTCGTTGGGGAGTACATCGCGGGAATGACGGATGTCTTCTGTGACCAGCAATATCAGGCACTTTCGAAGTCTGCGGCCGGCCCACTGGCGGATTGGTAGGTCATTTTCAAATTCTGCCAATTAGGAAATGTCCCCTGGGCGATTTGCCCCGAGCATCTACACTGGTCTGAGATGCTTTTCTTTTCCCCACCTCCCCTTTTCGGGTGGCGTCAATGCGATTGATTGACGGTACCCCCTCACGCGAAAAACCATACTGCCATGGCCTTAATCGTACTGCGATTGTTCTTCCTGCTCTGTGCAGGTGGCGTATCTGCCATCATCAACTCATCACTGCCTAGCGGCAGCGCCACGGCACTCCCGTGGTTGAATTTTGTCGCGATTATGGGCCTAGCCGTCGCGATGGTGATTATTGATATCTACCTGCCTCGAAAACGAATCGACACGATAACGTCGGTCTACTTCGGGGTCCTGATTGGGGTATTACTGACCTACATCTTGACGATCGCCGCGACTCCGGTGCTCGAGCAATTCGGAAACGTCAATCAGTTTCGTTTGGTGTTCGGGTTGATGCTGTGTTATCTCTGTACATCTGTCCTGCTGCAGACCAAGGACGATTTCCGCTTCCTGATTCCTTACGTCGAATTTGTCCGTGAGGTGAAGGGGTTCAAGCCATTGGTTCTTGATACAAGCGTGGTCATCGATGGGCGGATCGCTGACCTCGTCGCCACGGGGGTTTTCGACAACCAGCTGATCATGCCACGGTTTGCTTTGAGCGAACTGCAGGCCATCGCAGATAGCAGTGATAAACTACGTCGAACCCGTGGACGCAGGGGCCTTGATGTGTTGAATCGACTGCGTGCGGACGAGAACGTGGACCTGCAAATTTTCGATCGGGAATTACCAGAGCTTGCTGGACAAACGGTCGACTTGAAGCTGGTATTGCTTGCCAAGCATCTTGAAGGCAAAGTGGTCACTGGCGATTTCAACCTCAACAAGGTGGCGAAAGTCCAAGGTGTTCCGGTCATCAACTTGAACGAAATCAGCAATTCGTTGCGTCCGGTGTTCTTGCCCGATGAAACGTTCCGCCTCCGGGTGATCAAGCCAGGCGAAGGCCCCGAGCAGGGAATCGGCTATCTCGATGACGGTACGATGGTCGTCGTTGAGGGCGGACGCAATAAGATTGGCCAAGAACTGGATGTTCGCGTGACGAGCACTCTTCAAACCAATGCGGGCAAAATGATCTTTACCAAAGTGGATGCACGCTGAGACAACTATGGCCAAGAAAAAAGCTGCCCCAAAAGTCTTCGAATACGTCGAGCCGATCGGTGACCGAGTACTGGTCCGCAAGGATGAACCCAAACGCGAAACACGCGGTGGGATCGCTTTGCCAGATGCTGCGGAAATACCGACGATTACCGGACGGATCGTAACGATCAGTGCCGTTGTGGAAAACGACGAAGAGCTACCGCTTCGTCAGTACGACAAGATTCTGTTCCACCCCAAGAATGCGATCCCGGTCGATCTCGAACATGATAATCAATTGTTCGTGATTCCCGTTGATGACATTGTTGCGGTTTTTCGCCGTGAGTCGCCTGAAGAATAGGCTTTCAAGTCAAATGCGAAGTCGCCGCTGGCACCGTCGTTTGTGCGCTGCGAAGCGGTGGTGCCAACACACTACGAAGTTAGTCAGTTCGAAGTTAGTCAGTTCACGGTGCAGCCGCAGTTGTAAGACGCTCGGCAATAAGCGGCAATTCAGAGCCGCCCGGCACAGGCACAGCGGCGCCGGGTGCTTGCGTCGTCAGTTACTTACTTCCGACGCTGCCTTAGCGTCCCCAGCCGGCGACCTCAATCAACGCATCGGTCAGTGAACTGACAGGTGCGGCTGGTTCGGTGTAACTCCACATGTTGCGGACCAAGTCGGTCATCAGCATTCCGCCGAGGCTCATCACGATCAAGATCAGCATGAGGCCGATCGTTTGCAGAAGCGTAAACGGGATCTGGTAGCCACCAGCAGCGCCGATTGGTGCGACCGCACGTACTGGCGAATCATCAAACCCACCGGACGCGTCGACACCAGCTTCCTCTACCTCGCCGGCCATGATGCCTTGATCGTCAAGTCCACCGCCATCATCGAAGCCTGCATCGGCAACAATGTCGGCCTCTTCAAAAGCCACATCGCCTTCGAAGGCATCGTTGCTCAGGTCGCTACCGCTGCCGCTGCCAATCCCGCTTCCGACAACACTGCTGCCAATTCCGCTACCGCTGAAATCGATTGCGTCGACATCCACGGAGTTCGACTCTTCGATGTCGATTACTTGGGAGGCACTCTCGTCGGTGGACTCAAGTTGAATCCCCGAGGGTGATAACTGGAATTCTTCGTCAGCTTGGAAATCAACGGCACTTCCAGCCGGGTCACCCGGGACGAGTCCGCTGCCGGCACTACCGCCACCGGTCCCACTGCTCGAACCGTCGCTAAGTTCGGCACCCAGGTCCAAGGCCGACACGCTGCTGCCCGCCAAGTCGAGTGGCTCGCTTTCGAGCGATAACCCGCTGTCCGAAGGACTCATCAGGTTGATGCCGCTGTCTCCCGCGATCGAAATGTCGCTGCCGGCTCCGCTGACGACGAGGTCATCGTCATCATCCGCGATGATCAGGTCGTCATCATCCGCCAGCGCGTCATCAACACCGGATGAACCGCCGCTATCAATGCTCATGAGTGAGCTGCCCAACAGGCTCTCGCTTTCGCCGGAAAGCAACCCACTGCCACCGGAATCGCCCGAGAGCAAATCAAGTTCGCTGAGGACATCACCGCTGATCGACGACCGTGATCCGACTGAGCTTTCGCTCTCCTTCAAATCGAGGTCGTTCATGAGCTCTAGGCTGCTGGCTGCCTCGTCATTGCTGACTTGACCGAGATCCAATTCGTGATCACTGCCACCCGCCAATGCGTCCGCAGACGAACCTTCGCTTCCGATCTGCAACGGTCCGGGTGTTGGGGTAGCCGAATTGCCGCCCAAGTTGAGTTCGCCAGAGTCGCCACCGATGTCCAAGGCACTGCCAAGTTGAAACTCGTCGCTGTCATCGAGACTCGCGGGAGCACCAACCGATGAACTTCCGCCGGCCGGTGTATCTGGGGAAAGGTTTAGTTCACCGCTATCGTGGGAGATTGCCGAACCGCCCACATTGAGTTCATCCAGATCAATCGCCAGTGGCGCGTCGCTTCCCGCGGGGGTATCCGTTTTGGGTTCAGGAACAATGGTAACTTCCGCGTTTTCGCCGACGCCACTTGCGATCAAATTCACATCGCTGCCGTCGGGAGAGCTAGGCAACTCCAGCCCTAATTCGAGATCACTTCCACTGCCATCATCGGACAATGGATCACCAATCGATAAAGCACTGTCACCGCCGATCACTGCTCCAATCTTGCTGCCGCCATCTTCAGAAGCCAAGATTCCGGAACCGATACCTGACAGGTTGCCGATTTCGTCTTTGAGACGATCGATTTCGGTGTCGGGGAATTTCCAGCTTGAGCCATCGCGGAATCCACGGACCTGACCCTGGCTACGCAGATCGATCAGCTTTTCAGTAGGAATGCCGAGTCGTTTCGCGGCATCTTCCAGTGAGAGATAAGTGGCCATGGCTTCGCAGTGACAGAACGCAGGAGAGTTTGATGAGAGGCGAGATCCAGGTTTAGCGATCCTGAATCCGGCGAATTTGTTCGGGGGTTGGTTCGGTGGCGTTGAGTTGCAACGTGAAATCAGCATCAATTGCTCGACTGCTGACCAGACGGATCGCGCCATCGGAACCAATATGATACACGGCCATCCACATTTTTTGTGCATTCACCAAACTAATTACCTGAGTTCCCGAGTCGTCAACGTGGGAAAATCCGATCAAATCCCCCGATCCGGCCACATCGCGCCCGGGACGCCCCTGAATCATGGGGCTGGTTGGCAGCTGAGTTGGGGCGATTGTTCGATCGGAAAACGCGTTTTCGGGGCCTCGCGTGGCGGAAAAGTCCGTCGGACCTTGTTCTTGTCCTCGTGTGTAATTTGGTTCACCAAACCATCCTGGCAGGACCAGTATCCCCACGGCAATGACCAGTGGCGCGGTGAACGTAGGCGAGAAAAGTCCGCGAATTGCCTGCGATTTCATAGCTCAACTCTTTTCCAAATACGGTTTTTGGCATTCCAAGGGAGTCGTCGATAGCACGGTACCGAAAACGTCAAAATATAGCGATTGCATCAAGAGGACCGGTTGTAGTGGTCGATCCAGATAACGTCCGCGCCCGATGAATGGTCGCCCATTGTCTCCAGGGATGTTCTTGATGAGCACCAGCAAACCGATGACCAAAACTCAAGCTTCAAAAACTCTCGATGCAGCCGAGTCTTTGCGTGAAACTGCGTTGGAAGACCGTCGGCAGGTCACCAATCCGCCATCAAGCACCGATCCCCCATCAGGTACCGATCCCCAATCAAAAACGGGGGGCTGGATGTGGCAAGTCGCACCCATCGCCCTGGGTGCGTTCGTCACAATCGTGTTCTATGGGATTGTGAATGTTGCCGACTGGGCACCACTGAATCGATATTTCCTCGGACACCCCGTTGCGATTGCAGCAACAACCCTGTTCTGCATGGCCGCGTCAATCTTGGCGGTCAAAGCGTCTCAAGTTGCCGACGAACATCGACGGCTCGGGCTGCTCCGTGAGGAAGATCTCCGGCCAAGCCGGACTCCGACGGACTCACCCGCTCTGGCTTGGCAACACGAACACGATGCGGGTCTGCGAGCGCGGGTGTGGCGGGAGGATCTCGCTGAGCTGCCGTCGGCAACCCGAGGCAGCCAACTGGTCCGACGACTCGATGAAATTTTGGTTCGGCAATCCCACCGAAGTAGTGTCGGAGAACTTCCCGAGGACATGCGAGAACTCTCGATGCGCGACGCCGATGAAGCGCACGATTCGCTCGGTTTGATTCGTATCATTGTGTGGGCGATTCCCATGCTTGGATTTCTGGGGACGGTCATCGGAATTACCCAGACGCTCGGCGGGTTGGATTTCACCGATGGAACTGCTGCGGTCGATCGACTGAAGAGTGGTTTGTACGTCGCCTTTGATACAACCGCATTGGGACTTGTCTTATCGGTGATCGCCATCTTTTTGCAATTTCCCGTCGAACGATCCAATCAAAACCTACTCAGTGAAGTGGACCTGCGTGTCCGTCGATTGGTTTCATCAGTTCTTGGCGGTGAAGATCCCAAGGACAACCAAACCGCCTTGGTGACTCAGTTGTGTGCTGGGATCCAGGCCGCGGTCGCGGAGTCGCTCGCGACCCAAGCTCAGCTGTGGCGGCAAACCATCGAAGAAGCACAACAAGCATGGCGAACCCAACACACTGAGGGCGCCGAACAATTTCGTCAGACGATGCGAGCGGCCATGGAACCTGCGTTGATTGAACATGCAGACCGCATCGATGCCACGATGGACCAAATTCGAGCGGCTTCCAAGTCGGTGCAAGGATCGCTCGCCGGGCAAACTGAACTTTGGCAAAAGGCACTTGAGCAAACCGCGGTTGAAGTTCAAACGCACCGCCGAACCTTGCTCACCCATACCGAAGCCATGACGACCTTGGCTGCCAAGCAGGCCAGTGAAGACCAAGTGATCCGCGAGAGCCTTCGACAAATCGATGGACAGGGTTCATCCGAAGCCATGAAAACGCTCGCCAAAGCGGTGGAGGTTCTAGCGACTCGATTGCCCAATGAATCGCCTCGTCATCAAGCAACAAGGCGGGCAGCATGAGTCGGCGGCGCGCCGGGTTATCACCGACGCTGTTCCCATTCTTGGCGGTGCTCGTTTGCACGCTGGGAACGTTGATCCTATTGCTTGCGTTGGTGGCACAGGAAGCTCGTGATGCGGCTGAACACAACGCCAAGGCCAAGAAACTTGCGTCGACGAACGTAAGCGAAGCAACCCTGGCAGCACCGCAGGCAGCCCCCAAGCCCGTCGAAGATGGCCGCCCCAAACTAACCACCGAAGCGGCCGATCAGCTTTTGCAGCAAGAAACGTTTCGCGTCACGGAGCTTGTTTCGTTTCGGGACGCACAAACGGCTGATTTGGAAAGACGCCGCGATGAACTTACTCAGGTCGAAGCTGCGACTCGCGAGCTGAGCGAAAAGCTCAAAAGTTTGAATGCTGAAGTCGAAGCAGCAACGAGTCCAGACGAAGCGTTGCGGATGGATGCCAGAACGCTTGTGATGATGCGTGACGAAGTCAAGAAACTTCAGGCCGAAGTGAAGGAACTCGAGGAAAGCAAGCGAGGCGATAAACCACGAGTCGTTATCGTGCCTCACCAAGGCCCCAACGGGACGCAGAGACGACCGATCTACGTACAGTGTACGGCCGAGGGTGTCACGATCATGCCCGAAGGATCGCAGATCACACACGCTCAATTGATTGCAGCTGGACAATCTCGCAGTCCACGCAGTAACCCGCTTGACGCTGCGTTGCGCGCTGTTCGGCGGCATGCCATGCGAGTCTACGGGGATACCGTGCCGCCGTACCCGTTATTGGTGGTTCGGCCCGAAGGAATTCACACGTACATCGCCGCTCGCAATGCCATGAAGGATTGGGATGATCAATACGGCTATGAACTTGTGCCTGGTGAGGTTGAGCTCGCTTTTCCCGAGCGTGACGAGGCGCTTCATCGCGAGGTCGAGTTAGCGATCCACGAAGCAAAGGCTCGTCAATACTATGGTGGCTCGGGAGGAATCGGTTCGGGACGTGGTGGTGATGGGCGTGGCACTACCGGTGGCAGTTCCTACGCGGGCCAAGGCACGAGACGAGACGCAGGGCGATTCGATTCACCGACATCGGCAAGCGGAAGTCGCTCGAGCAACCCCGGTGCAGCGTCCGTCAATCAGTTCGCGTCGGGCACGCAAGCTGGTGGAAGCCAATTTCAATCCGGAAGTCAGTTTCAATCCGGTAACACGAATCCGCCCAAGCCATTACCAACACTTTCAGCGCGCAGTTTGGATTTGCAAGCACAGAGCAACGGTTTCAAACTTGCCAAGGACCACGCTTTTTCACCAACTGGTTCATCCCCATTGACTGAAAGCGTGCCTGGGTCTGGTCAGCACTCCTTCGGCGCGAGTGGGCAAGTCGAGTCGGCATCCGAAGCACTCAACAAGGTTCTTCAGGATGATTTGTCCGGCGCAGGCGATGGTAATCCGTCGGGAAGCGGCGAGTTCGGTGGAACAGGATCCGGTCCAAGCGATAGCGATTGGACTGGAACGTCCGAAAACCAGTTTGCTAGCCAAGGACAATCCGAATCACAAGCGCTTGCTCAATCACAAGCCGCGCGAGATGGGCAAAACGGCCAGAACGACTCTGCGATGACGGCGGAGCAAGCTCCGTATTCCAACCAGCAAAAGGGGGCGGACCAGCGACAGGTTTCGTCTGGCCAGCTTCCACAGCAGCAACGCAATCCATCGCAGCAGGGATCATTCGATTCGCAATCGAGCTCCACTTCCATGGCCGGTTCCGCGTCGCCGACAGCTGGATCACCCTCTATGGGCAGTCCATCCTCAGGCAGCCCACCGCCGGGAAGTACTCCCTCGGCGTCGGGCGGTAGCAATTCATCGCCAATGGTCCAGCGTGATGGAAAGGACTGGGCGTTACCGTCGTCGATGGCCGGTCGCGTAGGCACGGAGGTGGTACGTCCGATTTCGTTGCGTTGCCAACATGATCGTTACGAGCTACTTGATCGTGGACGAGTTGTTCAGGTGTTCGAGTTCCGCAACGTGGGCGTCTACAAGTCGACACTTCAGCTCGCCACGGCTGTTCGTGATCGTGTTGCCAATTGGGGCGAGACGCTACCGGGCGGACGTTGGCAACCTCGCTTGGATGTCAGCGTTGGTCCCCATGCGGATCAACGATTTCATGAACTGCAAACGCTCATGCAAGGTAGCGGTGTTGACGTGATTAGGAGGTCGCCATGATGCGCCGCAAGCGAGCAGTGCTCGAACTCGGACACGATGCCTTTCTGGATATCGTTGCCAATCTCGTCGGGATCCTGATCATCTTGGTTGTTGTGTTGGGGACGCAGACCCAAAAGGTTGCTGAGCTCGTCCAGGGTGAAGACGCGAAGCCTTCTCCCGAAAGTGTGGTGAACGATCCAGCTGACTTTGCGACCCCGGATCGACGAATGGCCAGCTCTGAGCAAATGGATGAGCTAGGCCAAATCGCGATGCGGGCGGCTTCGGCGCAACGCGATTCACTTCGACTGGAAAAAGCGATCCTGAGCTATGACGCTGAACTGGAACAGGCACGTCGCGCACGCGGGCAATTACTTGATCTGGTAACGCTTGCCGAAGAGGCGTGGGAAGACAAGCAAAAGTCACTTGATCAGACCAAGGTTCTCGCGGCCAAGATGCAAGGCGAGATTGATCGAGCGAATTCACAAATTGCCGAGCTAGCCGGCACGAAAGAGCGGCTGGCCAATGTGAAAGCTCCTGTGGTCGCCGTCGAGCATTTACCAACGCCCATGGCCAAAACCGTTTTCGGGGATGAAATCCATTTTCGTTTGCGTGACAATCATCTTTCCGTCGTGCCACTCGATCCTCTCATCGATGAGGTCAAGAATGATCTCTCGAACACTGGATCGCGAGAAGGGCGAAGCACCGCCGCGGTTGGACCGATTCGCGGCTATGTTGCCCACTACGCCGTTGACAAGAGCGTTGGTCGGATCAATTCAGGTGGTCAACTCGCGATGGGTTTGCGCATTCGAGTGGCTGCCTTGGTGATTGAGCCTCTGGAAGAACCTGCGGGGCAGCCCGTCGATCAAATTCTCAACAGTCGAAGTTTTCTAGATGTCGAACTAGCAGGCCGAGATCCGGCATCGACAACCATCACGGTTTGGGTTTATCCGGATAGTTTTGGTGCGATGCGGCGATTGAAAGAGCATCTGTACCAACGCGGCTTTGCGACCGCGGCAAGACCACTTCCGATGGACCGACAAATCACAGTCAGCAGCAGCGGATCTCGTTCACGAGCTCAGTAGTCATTGATGCAGAACCATCATCTCATGGGAAGCACAAAGCGATCATATTGACCGAATTGAGACGACGGTTGTTTGCTCGCTAGAAAAGTAATTCTTGATTCGGGCCATCGTTGGATGGTTTCTTCGGCTTCGGATTCGACCTCTTTGCTGACTTTGCCTCTTTGGCTGCCTTCCTGGCTCTCGCCTCTTCCCAAACATTCAATGGCTTGGGTGTCACCGTTTTCGGTGTCTCCACAACGTCACGCTGTGGTGTTTCAGCCGCGGCGGTAGCTGGTGATTCAGGTGTTGGCTCAACGGTTGTGTCCGGCTTATCCGTATCGACGGCGTCACTGAGAGTTTCGGGTGCGCTGGCGGTCTCGGGGGCAGTGTGAGTCTCGGAGACACTGGCAGTCGCGGGCTCACTGGATGCTTGGAGCGTTTCGGTCGCTTCGAGCGTAGTGTCCGGCTCCGGCTTTACCTCTGGTGTGGGTTCCACGCCAGCCGCAGCGTCATCGACCTGCTTCGTTTCGTTGGTTGTTTTCGATTGTCCTTCGTCCCAGACTTTGAGCGGACTCGGTTCAGCGTCGGTGGTTGTGTCAACAACCGCTGCGGGAGCCGGTTCCGATTCTGCGGTGGTTTCTTGGACTGGTTCAGGCTCAGATGGAACGACCGGATCGCTGACCGAAGTTGTCTCACGCGTTGGCTCGTTGGCGGATTCGTCGGAGGCTTTGTCGGCGTCCCAAACTCTCAGCGGTTTTGGTTCAACGCTATCGACGAGTTTAACATCGGAGGCTGGTTCAACGTCGGAGGCTTGTTCAACATCGGCGCCCGCTTCAACAGCGACGGCCGGACCGGCGTCCACCTCGACTGAGGTTTTCAATGACGGTTCAGGCTTCGCGGCGGGATCTGGTTTCGCTTCTAGATCCGGCTTAGCCTCCGGAGCTTCCTGCCTGGACGGCTTTGGTTTGTTTTTTGCTTTCTTGGGCTTCGCCGTGTCCCAGACACTCACCGGTTTAGGGGCAGAATCCGTTTCTGGCTCAACAACATCGGTCGACGGCTGGGCAATTTCAGGTGACGCATCTGAAGTTACGCTTGTTTCGGGCTTAACTGCCGCGTCGGTCGCCACGATACTTTCGGGTTCAGCAGCACTTTCGGGTTCAGCAGCAATCGCGGACGCGGGTTGCGATTCCA
>JBGCGI010000147.1:0-9672 GCA_045110715.1 Rubripirellula sp. | reverse complement strand
CCGTTTCGTGAGTACAAGCACTACGTACACGAAGGTGGCATCGCAACGCCGTTGATTGTGCACTGGCCTGAACGAGTCAAACGGACCGGAGAACTGGAGCGGACGCCAGGTCACTTGGTCGATCTGATGGCAACTGCAGTGGACGTTTCAGGAGCGAACTATCCAACCGAACATCTGGATCAGAAAATCAAGCCGATGGAAGGCAAGAGCTTGGTACCCGCATTCTTGGGCAAGCCAGTGGAGAGGGAAGCCATCTACTGGGAGCACGAAGGCAATCGAGCGGTCCGCGTCGGCGATCATAAGTTGGTCGCGATTGGCGCCAAGGGAAAGTGGGAACTGTACAACATCGCAACCGATCGCAGTGAGCAGCACGACTTGATCGAAGAGCAGCCGGAGTTGGCGAAGAGGCTTCAGGAAATGTGGGAGGCGTACGCGGAACGCGCGAATGTCTTGCCTTTGAATCCTGGCGCGAAGCAGTCCAACCATTCGGGAAACAATAAGAAGCAGAAGTACTTTGAATTGAAATTGGGTGACAATCTCTCAACCGAGAAAGCACCTTTCGTCCAACGTCGTGCTTTTCGGGTGTCTGCGACGGTGAATGCTCAAGGCGATGGAGTGATTGTTGCTCAGGGTGGCACCGCACATGGTTGGGCACTCTATGTTCAAGGCGGCAAGTTGACGTTCGCGCGAACCATTGGCGGAAAGCGAGACGTCTTGGTTTGTGACGAATCCGTTCCACCTGGCAAGGCTGTGATCGATGTCGAGCACAGTAAAAACGGCCAGGTCGTGGTCGCAGTGAACGACAAAGTCGCTGGCCAAGCAAAATTCAAGGGACCACTGACTTCTCAGCCTGCCGATGGCTTGCAAGTTGGCTCGGACACTGGCGGAAACGTGGGCAACTACTCCGCGCCCTTCACTTTCAAAGGGCAAGTCGATGAAGTTGTGGTTTCGATCGAGTGAGGGAATGACGGGTGACCCCGAACGAGTGGATCCTATGGCGCGAGGTCGATCGCTCGGTTGATTGCTCCGAGCGAGAGCAAGCGAAGTCCGTGCTCGCCGACTTCTACGAGGAATGTGGGGCTGTGAAGCAGTCGACCCTGTTGCGGGCAAGCGGTGCCCAGCATGCACTCCAGGCATGCGGCGCCGGGAAAATCGCCGACATCATCACTCAAATGAATCCGCGATCGGCCAGACTCTTTTGCTGCGCTTGCGTCGATCAGACGCTTGGGGCACCACGCTTATCGAACGTGGCGTCCATGCTGACGTTGATTCGTCGCGATGCTTTGGGGTGGGACGCGAAGCAAGAGCTGATCGCCGCGCAAGATGCTTGCTATCTTCGGTGGAACAACGCAAGCAGCTATCTCTCGGCCGACCATGCACATCGGCGAGTGTTGTGGGCGATGGTTCGCGCCTCAGGACTGTTGTCGCGAAAACGCGCCGACATCACGTTCACGAGCGACGCGGTTTACACGGCGATTGGCACGCGGTCGAAGCGTCAGAACGAGACAGGTTGGAACATCGAGCAGCAGATCGAGGCGGCTGCCGAGTATCTGCTGCTAGGTCGTCGGTTCGTCGAAAGCAAGGAGATGATCACGCTTTTGACCGAGACAGGCGATCAATAGGGCAGTTCGCGAATGTATAGGTTCTTGAAGAACAGTTCGCTGCCGTGATGTTGCAGTTCGATCTGGTCAGCACGGATCAATGGAATGGTGCCTGTCTTGTCCCAGTAGTTTTCCAGGGCGACTCGATCGACGATCTTTTTGCTGTTCAGCCAAATCGTGACTTTGTCACCGACCATGCGAATCAAAAACGTATTCCACTCGCCTGGCTTCTTGTCTGCCAAAGTCGTCGGCGCGTTTCTCCAACGTTTGTTATTCCATAAGCCTCCGGATCCCAGGTTCCGTCCGTTCTTGTAGGCGGTGACCCATTGCTCGGAGTTGGCTGGCGGTTCTTGGCCCGCTTTCACACGCGGATCCCATGGGTCCCAGATTTGCACCTGTGGTGTCCCGCGAAGGTAGATTCCCGAATCGGCTCCGGCTGGAATCTTCCAATCACAATAGAATTCAAAGTCGCCGTAGTCCTTGCTCGTGCAAAGACTCTGCCCTTTTCCATCGTAGGTCAGCACTCCGTCGGTGACGCTCCAGTGAGCACGCATGTTTTCATCGGCCGCTTGTTGCGCTGCTGCCAATGCATCACCTTTCAGCGCACGACGCTCGGGGGCCTTCTTGGAGGCTAGGCCTTTCCAACCATCCAAGTCACTGCCATTGAAGAGCGATGCAAAACCTTCGGGCGGTGAGTTGTCTTTTGTTGATTTCGCTTTCGGAGCGGCGACCGTGTAGTCGGCGATCTTTAGATTGCGAAACTCGACGCGGTCGCTGTGGCCAGCCAGCATCAGATGTCCACGCCGACTTTTCATTCCGGGATGGTTGCCGCCATCTACGGGAATCGTTTGATCCAGGAATGTATCGACGATCACGGCGCCATTCAGGATCACGATCACGTGGTCTTCGATCGCTACGATCGTTTCTTTGTTCCATTGGCCAACGGGTTTCAAGTATCCCGTCTTGGCAGGTGTGATCCCGTAAATCGAACCATGGTACTGCCAGGGTTTGAGCCAGCTGAGTTTACGAGTCTTGCCGTTCTCCATTTCTGCTTCGCCACCGTAGCGTTTGCCGTTGTGGTCCAGGATTTGGATTTCCATTCCGCTGCTGGCTGGGTGCCCACCCTCGGGAACACGGATTCCAATCCCGTTGTTGCCGCTTTCCTCAAGCTTGAATTCAAACTCGAACGCGAAGTCGCCGTACTTTTTATCCGAGACAAGGTTCTTGCCGCCTTTCTTGCAGACCAACTTGCCGTCTTCGGCGACGTAGCCGGTCGTGTCACCGCTCCATCCACTGAGGTCTTCGCCGTTGAACATGCTCTTCCAAGGAGCTGTTTCAAGGATCGCCAAAGCTGATTCGGCAGCCAGCAAGTTTGGGTCCGGTTTGGGGGCCTTTTTGTCTTGAGCGTTCAGAGCAACGCAGGGAAAGATCAGCAGGCAGAGAAGAGTCGCGATGGGGTGCTGGATGGCGGGCATGGGGTAGGGGCCTCGGGGTGCAGGGGTGGGACATCCGGAGAACAACTATACCTAAACTGAAAGGTGGCCGTGCCAAAACGCCAACCTTCACGTGGCTGTGGTAGCGAACGCTTCCAGCCGGAGCGAAACGCCGAGGCTGACGTGAAACTGCGGCTGGAAGCCGCAGCCACGCCGAAACTGCGACTGGAAGCCGCAGCCACGCCATTGCAATGGAAGCTAGTTCTCGAACTCGACGACTTCCAAGTCTTCTCGCGACTCGGCCAACTCGTCGATCACGTCAAAGCCAATGCTGGTGTTGGCGACGTTCAAGTACTTCAGTTTGGGAAGCTTTCCCAAGGCTCGAAAACTGTCATCGGAAAGCTGTGTGCCAGCGACATTGATTTTCTCCAGTTCTTTGAACTTGGATAGCGTTTCGATGCACTCATCGGTGATCGCGGTGGCTTTCAAGTTCAGCTCACGCAATTTCGTTAGATCTCCGAACTCGTTGACAGCGGCATCGTCCAGCTTCGTTTCCCAAAGGCTTAGGGTTTGCAGATTCTTGAGTTTTCCAATCTGCTTCATCCCATCACTGGAGACCAACCGGCATTCGGCGAGGTCCAGAAACGTCATCTTGGTAAGCGTAGCAATGATTGCCATTCCGTCGTCGTCTAGCGAAGAATCACGCAGTTCCATTCGCTCCATGTTTTTCAAGCTCTGAATGTTCTTCAGACCTTCTCCGGTGACGTCCGTTCCGCGAATCCGCAGCCGCTTCATCTTGGGGAAATTGGCGACTACCGACATTCCCTCGTCGCTCAGCTTGGAGTAATCCATCTGAATCGATTCTAGTGTGGTCGTCTTGGCGAGTGACATCATCGCATCGTCGCTGATCGCGGTACAGTAATTCACGTTCAGAGATTTCAATGGCAACGAAGCGATCATGGCGACTCCCGCGTCATTGACTTTCGCTTTCTCCAATTGGATATCGGCCAGCTTGGGAAGTTGAGCGAGATACTCCATGCCCGGATCACCGATGTTCGTGTTGCGAAGATCGATCGCCCGCAACTTCTTGAGATTGGTGATCGCGGCCAGTCCTTGATCGGTGACCGCGGTCCTGCGTAGAAACAGAACTTCTAGGTTGGGCAGTGATCCCAAAGCCTTCAACGTGCCATCACCGATTGCTGAGTTGGACAAGTCGATGCGTTTCAGGTTGCTAAGGCTGCTGACTGCATCCATGCCTTTGTCGGTCAAGCCAGGCCCGGAAAACAGCGCCTCTTGAATCGTGGTGATCTTCGCCAGGTTCTCGAGGAGGCCATCGGCGAGCGGTTCGTCGGTGACGACGGACAACTTGATCACGTTGCCGGAATCATCTTTTGTCAAAGTGAAACCGGCGGATTCGAGAGCCGCGACTGCTTCCGAATCGTTAGCGGGGGGCGCCGATGGAGCTGTTGCCAAAGGTTCCATCGTGATTGTCTGTGAACTCTCTCGGCCGCAACCAGAAAGTGAAATCAGACCGGCCAGGACAAGAAAGGCCGTGGCTTGGTGAACGAATCGGAAAGTAGTGCTGGGGAAGACGTTCATGGTCAGTTTGTTGGAGAGGAAGTGACGGACAGCACCCACATCTTAACGTGAAAGGATTTCAAACAGCAGGTGATGAACGTGTCGGTGAACGGATACACGCGATGCGTTGAGTTTGCCGATGTTGTTGGATCCATCAGCCCTGTTTGATCCCAGGGAACGATTTTCACCGCCAAAATCCTGGTCAAACGATCGCTTTCGATTGTTCACGCATGGCTCCCTTGCTATTGTGTCATGGCAAACAAAGCCCCCATCCTTCCTTGGACTTCCCTTGTCCAACAACCTCTTTGAGGGATTCTACATGACCCAGAAGAAAAATCGTCGTCAGTTTCTAGGCCAGTCTGCGGCGTTGACCGCTGGGACTGGTTTCTTTGCCAGTACCGCTCCGCGGACCTTCGCTCAAGATTCAGCACTTCAAGCACCTGCAGCGATCTGCATTGGCGTCGGCGGCAAAGGCGGAAGTGACACGAGCCACATTTCAGAGCACGGTGTCTCGATCGTTGGCCTCTGTGATGTGGATGGAAAGACTCTGACCAAGAAGGGACGTGAGTTCCCAGATGCGAAACAGTTTCAAGACTTCCGCGAGATGCTGGAGCAGATCGGCGACAAAGCAGACATCGTGACCGTCAGTACGCCTGACCACACGCATGCGGCGGCCGCGATTCGCGCGATGCGAATGAAGAAGCACGTCTATTGTCAGAAACCTCTGACTTGGTCGATTCGCGAAGCCCGCATGATGCGAGAGACCGCAGCCGAAACGGGTGTGGTCACTCAAATGGGAAACCAAGGCACCAGCGAAAACGGTTTGCGCGAAGCGGTTGAAGTCATTCGCAGTGGCGCGATCGGCGATGTCAGTGAAGTTCACATTTGGTCCAACCGACCGGTTTGGCCTCAGGGGATTGGTCGTCCCGAGGGTGAGGATCCGATTCCAGAGGATCTGAACTGGGATGCTTGGATCGGACCGGCAGCAATGCGTCCGTTCAAGAAGGGCATCTATCATTCCTTCAATTGGCGTGGCTGGGTCGACTTCGGTACCGGAGCCCTCGGTGATATGGCATGCCACACCACCAACATGCCGGTGATGGCGTTGAAGTTGTGGGATCCAATCGCTGTGACCGCAACCAAGAACCCCGGGCTGTTCGAGGGAGAGACCTTCCCCGGCAGTTCGGCGCTTGTGTTCGAGTTCCCTGAGCGTGAAGGATTGCCGCCATGCAAGTTCTACTGGTACGACGGTGGCAACTTGCCAGGCGACGACGTGATTTCGCAACTGCCGGCTAGCTTCCAAAAACGGATCGAGCGTCAGAAGCAGGATCCAAACAAGAAGACCAGTGGCGCAGTCGTTGTTGGCAGCAAGGGACTCTTGTTCTCGCCTGACGATTACGGCGCAAAGTACTACTTGTTGCCGGAAGACGAGTACTCTGAGTACAAGCCACCAGAGCAGTCCTTGCCACGAATTCCCTTCAAAGGTGGCGGTGACCAGCGGCAGAAATGGGAATTCGTCAGCACCGTGAAGGGCGAGTACGAGCCTGGAACGATGTCCAACTTCGGATACGCAGGGCGTCTGACCGAAACGATCCTGGTTGGTAACTTGGCCATGCGAGCTGGCGAAGGCCAACGAATCGAATGGGATGCCAAGGCGCTCAAGAGCACCAACGTCGAAGATGTCAATCAGTACATCGAGCGTGAGTATCGCAGCGGTTGGGAAATCTAGCGCAGCTTTCTTGATCGATTGAAATCAGATAGCGGGCAATCCAGAAATGGGTTGCCCGTTTTTTTGCGCGTGGAGGTTTTCCGCTGCGGTCGCCCTATCTCTTTACAAGTTCAACGCCTTGATCAAGTTTCGATAGTCGATGTCCTTCTCATCCAAACTGAGCCAGGCCGGTCCATCGATCTCCATCACGCTCAGTGGTTGCAGTACGAGATCGCCATGCTCGTAGTGCAGGATTCCAAAGATCGGTAACGATTCCTTGGCCCACTTCTTCAGGCGAGCCCGAAACGTTTTGCCCTCGCGACCTTTCGCAGAGAAGACTTGGAACGAGACGCCACCGGAAACCAATTCGGTTTGCACACGCTGCTCGCGATCGTCCGTGAATTCCCGGGCGATCCGCCAGTCTCTGACAATGGCCTCCTCTTGAAGTTCGATGTCCAACTCGAAGGGGTTGACCTCGTATTGTTGAAGACGCTCGAAGGCCGATGCAGGATCCCACGTTGCCAATCGCCCCCAGTCCTCGAATGCGTCTTTCAATTCAACGGTGGTGTCGTCGTTCATTTGGATTCGCCCGTCTTCGGAAAGTTGGCAGTGGTCCACTTGGATGACTTGCCGTTCCAAAAAGTCGGATGCTTTGAACTTCTGTTTCTGTGGCAACCGCAGGTAGGCTTCGGCCGGGACGTCGATTCCTTTCTTCAGCGGGAAAATCGTTGACCATTTCAAGGGAGCATCCGACCCATCGTCGATGCGTCGTAGGCGAAACTCGAATCCGCAGAACGCGTCTGGCACCACACGTTTGCTGACACCCAACGCGACCACTTGCAGGGAGTCGATCGTGGCACCGCCCGCCTGCCAAGTCAGCGACTGCCAGTGGGCAACGTCCTGTTGCTCGATCGCATGCTGCAATCCGCGCGAAAGCATCCAGGCACGGTTGATGAAAAAGCTGTACCGTCGCCTGGAAAATAGCGGGTCATTTCGTGTGTATCTGCCAACCTCCTCTGCAGCGATTCGAAGCGTGCTGCCAAGTCGTAGCAAACGCAGTTGTGAGGCGTCGCGAAACGTTTGTGCGAGTTGGGTTTCGGTGCTTTGAGAGGCCGACGCCAAACCAGACAGCAGCAATGTTTCCAATGTGGACGTCAATTCGCCCAGCATGTTGGTGATCGCTTTGCGGTCTGCCTTCGATGGCAAGGAAGCCTTGCGTTTGCTCACGGCAGTTCCCCATCAGCGTCCTCGTCGGCCGGATTCGGTTTCACCAGCTGCTGCAGTGCCGATGCAGCAGTCTCAAGAGTCAGGGTCCGCTCGAAGACTCGGATGCTGGACTGGGCACGCATCAAGTGTTCGGCGGCGGAACGATCTTCAGATTCGATTGCGGTTGCCAACGAGTCCAGTCGCTGAGCAATGTGCGAGGCCCCGATCCGCGAAAACTCTTCCGCCATGGCCTGCAAGGCGGCAACTCGATCCAAGCCCACCGCTCGAGTCCCCCCCACAGCCAGGTCCTCGAATTCGAACCGAATCCGTTGCAGCGTGTCCATGACTTCAGCAACTTCGTCACTCACGATGATTGCTTCCTTTGGGAACGTCGTCGGGGTTCATCGAAACGTGTTCGGGTTCCGATTTCGGATAGTATCTTATGCGTCGGCGCCAATCGATGCAGAGGCTGTTGATAGAATTGGCTTGGTGAAAAGCAATCGTTTACAAAGAGGCCATGGGTTCAGATGCTGAGCGAGTCCCCCGATCGCATCGTGTTGCTGAATGAGTATTTGGGGGGCAACGAAGAGGCTCGTGCGATTCTCGCGGACTTGCTTGACGAAGAGCGTGAGCCAGGGTTGGCCAGTTGGGCGCGAGCACCCGTCAAAACGGTCTACAAGCGTCTGGACTTCGTGCTGGCGACTTTACCGTACATGCTGACACTGCGTCTGAGCAGCGAGTATTACCTGCGAGCATTGGAGCAAATCGAGGCCAAGGTGTCGCTCAGCGATGGTTTGGATGAAGTCGTTCAGTGGACCGAATTGGTGCAATGTGTAGACAGCGAGGGTGCGGCCGAGTTGATGAACTCGGCTTGTGGAATCCTAAGCCGTGTCTGTCCCGATTGGAGTCTCGTGCCGGACATCAACCGCAGTGCACAGCAACTGCACGCCGCTGCCCGCTGTGCCGAATCGGCTGCTAACTGTGCTTTGGCTGGCGATGGCAACTCGTTTCGGCGGCTCGCCACGGAGTCAAAAAACGCCGCGAGAAAAGTCGCCAAAGCGGCTCGGGATGTGACCCGACCACGCTATGGATTCAATCACATGCGAGTCAATCAAGAGTCATCGGGACAGCACGCTGGTTGGCAGTTGAAACACTGTCATGAGAGTCTGAGCCGAACCCTCCGGCCAGCTGACGAGTCGGGCTGAATTCTGCACTCAATCATTAAGCCGCGTAAGCGGCCGAAACACCTCACTCGGTGCATTGGGTTGGCCGCGAAGGATCTCGGTCACTCCTCGGTTTTGTCGGCCACCGAAGCAAAGTCGCCAGCGATTGCCATGACCAATTTGTCTGGATCGATGTACTTCTTGATCGCTGCGTTGACGCTGTCGACAGTGGCTGCCTCGATGTGCTTCTCGTGATCGGCATGATGTTGCATCGTCCGCTCCAAGAACATCGTTCCCGAGAGTTCGCCTGCAAGTTCACTGTCTTTGCTACGCCGGACACGAGCGGCTTGCAAGTAAGCCGTTTTCGATTCGTCCAACTCTTTCTGAGTGATTCCCTCATCCCGAATTCGATCGATTTCCTCGCGAAGCACCTCGACTAAGCGGTCTTTGTTGCCAGGATTGGTGATTGCGTAGAGGGTGAAGTCGACTCGCTTGTCCTTCGCTCGTGCGCTGACGCCGCTGCGGACTCCGTACGACAGACCTTCTTGCTGGCGAACTCGTTCTCCCAGTCGGCTGCTAAGTGATCCGCCGCCAAGGATGAAGTTGCCAAGCACAAGTGATGCATAGTCGGCATCCGAGTCGCTCAGGGCGTACTGTTGGCTGCTATACAGAAAGGCGTTCGCTTTGTCTGGTGTTTCAATCAGGTCGGTTGATCCCTTGATGTCGGGTCGGGGATCTCGATCGACGCGGGCATACTTGATGGAGGAATCCCAGTCGGACAGTTCCGTCTTCAACATCGACTTCAATTCATCCGACTCGAAGTCGCCGACAGCCGAAATTTCGATCGCCTGATTGCTCAAGAAATCTGCGTGTAGCGAACGGATGTCTTCGACTTTCACGCTCGAGTACATTTCGATTTCTTCATCGATGGATTGCACGTAGCGGATGTCATCTTTTCCGTAGGGCGAGAGACGTTTTCGCAC
>JBGCGI010000146.1:0-12094 GCA_045110715.1 Rubripirellula sp. | reverse complement strand
CGAAGGCAGCAAGCACGTTTCGCCCGACGGATCATTGCGAGTGATCACGTCGAAAGATGGTGAGGCTTGGGAGTCTCTGGCGTTGATTTCGCACCCGACGGACGACCTCCGCGACGCCAAACTGTCGCTGATGCCCGATGGTCGTTTCCTGCTCAATGGTGCGGGGATGCAGGCAGACAAGCCGATTCGATATCACTCGATGTCGTGGCTATCGTCCGACAACGGAAAAACCTGGGACGCAGGCCGGCGGATCGGTGATCCAGGTTTCTGGCTTTGGCGAACTCAGTGGCACGACGGAGCGGCCTATTCGATGGGGTATGAAACCAATCGCGACCGCTCCAAACGAACGATGCGACTCTACACGAGTACCGATGGAGAGACATTTCGCCCGTTGGTCGAAAAAGTCAACGTGCCCAACGGCGTTGGCGAAGACCGGATTCTCTTCATGGAAGACGGGACGGCCCTTTGCCTACTCCGACACGAAACAGGAACAAAGCAAGCCATGCTCGGAACATCCAAGCCTCCGTTCAAGGACTGGACATGGAGAGAACTCAACCTTCGTATCGGCGGTCCCAACATGATCCAGCTTCCCGACGGCAGGATCCTGGCGGCGACACGGCTTTACGCGCCGCGAACCCGCACGTCGCTTTCCTGGCTCGATCCCGACGCAGGCACGTTGACGGAATGCCTCGAGCTTCCCTCCGGCGGCGACACCAGCTACCCAGGCATGGTGCTTCACGACGGTGTCCTTTGGGTCAGCTATTACTCGTCCCACGAACAGAAAACGTGCATCTACCTGACCAAGGTAAAACTGTAGCGACGGTCAGCAAACAGAAGCGCCGCTCGAGTCATCTTAGGTAGGCCGGATCCAGCACACACTGCGTTGGCGGAGCGGAACTCGCAAACGACACCGAACAACACTGAAACATCGCGTGAATCGAGAAGGCATCGTTCGCACCGATTGCGTCCTTGATCCGGTCTACTGCGATCCTCAACTGCTGGCCCAGGCTACAATGGCCCGACACAAGATCGCTTCGGGATTGTTACTAAGAAGAAAGCCATGAATCGTCCGAACTCTGTAAGTCGCCGAGAACTCCTCCAGCTCGCTGCCGCATCATCTTCGCTTGTTTGGCCGTTTGCGAACGCGCGAACGAGCGAAGCCGCGGATCGAAAAACACCAGCGAAGGATTATCCGTTTCAACTTGGTGTCGCGTCGGGTGATCCTGCTCCCGATGGCGTGGTCATTTGGACGCGACTTGCGCCCGATGCGTTGCACGGCGGTGGGATGAAACCAGAAGACGTGCGTGTTCGTTGGCAAGTTGCCTCGGACGAGGGCATGACGCAGGTGGTTCGCAAAGGCGTCGCCACCGCAACAAAGACCTGGGGCCACTCGGTGCACGTCGAAGTCCAGGGATTGCAGCCAGACCGAACGTATTGGTACCAGTTCGAGGCGGCCGGCGAGATCAGTCCCGTCGGCCGAACACGAACGGCACCGGCTGGCGATGTGATGATGGATCAGCTTCGGTTCGCGTTCGCTTCGTGCCAACATTACGAGCACGGATACTTCAACGCGTTGCGGCATTTGGCCGACGAGGACCTGCACTGCGTGGTGCATCTGGGAGACTACATTTACGAAGGCGGCATCGGAAAAGGCAAACCACGTCAGCACAACAGCAAAGAAGTCGTTTCACTGGACGATTACCGCAATCGATACGCGCTGTACAAGAGCGACGCGGACTTGCAGGCAGCCCATGCCGCATTTCCTTGGATTGTCACTTGGGACGATCACGAATTCGACAACAACTGCGCCGGGGCGATCTCCGAAGAGCCCAATATTGACGTCGAGAGTTTTCTAAAACGACGTGCTGATGCGTACCAAGCGTACTACGAACACATGCCACTTCGCCGTTCGACGTTGCCTCACGGTCCGATGATGCAGTTGTATCGAAATGTGACCTACGGGCGTTTGGTCCAATTCAACGTGCTCGACACGCGTCAGTACCGCACCGACCAACCATGCGGCGACCACAATAAGTATCCCTGCGATGGGGTGTTTGATCCAAACGCAACTTTGCTGGGGGATGTTCAAGAGAAGTGGTTGTGCGATGGGCTCGTGGCATCACCTGCTCGTTGGAACGTGCTCGCTCAGCAAGTGATGATGGCTCGCGTCGATCGAACGCCAGGTGATGCGGTCGCGTGGAGTATGGATCAGTGGGCAGGATACGAAGTGGGGCGCAAGCGTTTGCTGCAATACATGTCAGATCACCAAGTCGCCAACCCCGTCGTGCTAACCGGCGACATTCACACGAACTGGGCGAACGATTTGAAAGTCGACTTCGACTCCGAAGAATCATCGGCCGTGGCCACGGAATTCGTGGGAACAGCAATCACCTCGGGCGGGAACGGGGCCGAAAAGGGCCGAGACACCGATGGCGTGCTGGCTGACAATCCGTTCGTCAAGTTCTACAACGCCGAGCGTGGGTACGTGCGTTGCAACGTCACACCCAAGCAATGGCAAACTGACTTTCGAGTCGTTCCAATTGTCACGAAACCAGAATCACCTTGCCTCACTCGTGCCTCCTTCATTGTCGAAGACGGTCAACCCGGCGCCCAGCGAGCCTAGCAAACAATCCGGGCGATCGGTTTCATTTGCAGCGACACGTTTTCGATATCGCAGCAAACGAAAGCCCAACTGGTGACGGAATCGACTTGTCGGTTGCCAAGGATGCAAGACCACTTCCGAGGTCCCACTCGACGTCGCTCATCGCCTCGGTCAAGAATTGCTTTGCTTGTCTCTCAGTAACACGCAAGTGACGGCGAGCCTTTGCGCGAAACGATGAACGTGCTGGGGTCTAGCTCATGAATCGCGGTGCATCATGGCCCCTATTTTCCGTAAACCCTTGCCTTTGAGTCACCACCGGAAAGCAGATAAGCGATCAAGTCTCGGACTTCATCGCCGCTGAGCATATCGAGCATTGACTGTGGCATTTGCGAAACCGGTGAGTCCTTGATCGACTCGATGTCCTCGGCGTCGATGATCACCGGCTTCAGTTCTTCGTCCGTCTTTCCTGACGGATAGATTTCGACTTTGCCGTCTCGCTCGACCATCAACCCTGTCAAAAGTCGACCGTCGGCAACCAACACAACTTTCGAGCTGTACTGATCGCTGATCACCTTGCTTGGCTCGACGATGGACTCGAGCAGATAGTTCGCATCAAACTTGTTCTTCACGGTCGTCAGATCGGGTCCAACGTCACCGCCAAGGCCATCGAACCGGTGGCAACTGGCGCACTGAACTGCGTGGAAGAGGTTCCGGCCACTCTCGAAACTCGCGCCACGCAGGGCGTTCGAGCCGATGTGTTTGATCGCGGAAGTTTGAGTCCACTTCTTGCCCGGACCTTGAGGCGCCGTGATTTTGAAATCCGGGACGGGGTTAAAGTCTTCTCCGCTGATATCCGCCAATTTCGCGCGTTGATCATTGCTGAGGTATCCTAGCACTTCATCACGCAAGTTTGCCAGGAACTTCGCGTAACTATTCCCTCCGCTAAATTTGGCGGCACGGTTGATGAATTCGATGTAGCGACGGAGCTGCCCCATCGTCCATCCATCTCGTAGATTCCGCAGCATGAAGGCGTAGTTGATTTCATGCGAAGGGGGCTGATTGGCCAACATTTCTTGGATGCGAGATCCGTAACGCGAATTTTTCGTGAAGTCAACGTTGGCCACCCATGCTGGCGGCGTCGCATCAGCTGTCGACATCAACTGAATCGTCTTTCCAATCACGCTCGGCGATTTTAGATACACCAACATACGAACCAATTCGGTGTTCACGTCTTTGTTTGCGTGAGGAAAATGCGAATCGAGTTCTGCAATCAACTGTTCGCGTTGCGCTGCCGTTGGCTCACCAAGGCGGATGAACGTGAGTGCGTAGGCACGTAGTAGCCCCAGTAGCTGCGAGTCTTCCAGACGCCCCGGATCAAGGCTCAAGAGTGAACCGATCAGCGCATCGCGATGAGACGCATTGCCACTTCGCGCCAGTGCAACGGCCCCCGTGATGCGAGCCTGATTGTCCGGTGCAGACAGAACCTTCGCGGCCCATTGTTCCGTCGGCTGGGATTCGATGGCGATTCGAGCGGCGTGGCGCAACCATCGGTCTTTGCTGGAAAGATGAGGCCAAGCGGAATCCAAGGCAGCCGCGTTTTCGCGTCCATGAAACGATTCCAAATGTCGCCGGAGCGTTCTGGCATCTTCGCCGGGCAAGTCACCAGAAACCGGCTCGGTCGATTCATCGCCAACGTAGGTGATTCGGAAAACTGCGGAGTCTGTGCCACGCCCGCCGACAGTAAAATAGAGTGCCCCATCGTGACCAACGATTGCATCCGTGACTGGAAGCGGTGCACCTTGGCAAAAAGGCTCCTGACTTCCACGCCAGCCTGCACCGTCAGGCGTCAGCTCAATCGCGTAGATCGTGCCAAAGGTCCAATCCAAGGCAAAGATCGCGTCTTGATACTTGGCAGGGAACTTTGTCCCCTGGCCACTGATCACACCAGTCGGGCTACCCGGGCCGATGTTCAACACCGCGGGCAAACTGTCCTCGTAGTACTCCGGCCACTTGCCTGACCCGCTGCGCCAGCCGTAGTCAGATCCGCTAACCGCGTGATTGATCCGCGTTGGGCGATACCAAGGCGAGCCCAGGTCCCATTCCATGTCCGCGTCGTAGGTGAACAAATCGCCTGCTCGATTCAGCGTGATGTCGTATTGGTTGCGGTAACCCATGGAAACAATTTCATGTTGCTTCGTTTCAGGATCGAACTTCGAGATCCAGCCGCCCGGGGCGAGCCGACCGCGTGCATGGCCATTGGCATCCCATTCTCGCGGCAAGAGCAAGTCCTCGTCCCAAGTCGGGACCCGAGAGCCAGCGATCGCCGACGGATCTGGAAGATTGGTGTGGTTGCCGGCGTCGTAGTAAAGGTGCTTTCCATCCTCCGCCAGAATCACTCCGTGGTTTCCGTGCTCGCCACCGCCTTTGGATCTGGACAGTTCTTCTGCGTAGTCAAGTCGCCCATCACCTGTTGAATCGGTCAACTTGTAAAACGGAGTACTCGATCGATTGAAGTACAACGCACCATCGTGCCAGACCATGCCATGAGCACCGGAAACACTGACGGGCATCTTTTCAACGTGAACGCTGGGCGATGCATCCGTTTCCGAGACCGTAAATCGGAAAAGACCTGCGTTGCCTTGATCACTCGCGTAGAACCGCCCCTGATCGTCGGTGGTCAGCGACACCCAACTGCCCTGTTCTGCCTTGGGCACTTCGTACACAAGCTCCACCTTGAATCCATCAGCAACCACGATTTCGTCGACATCAAGTTTGCCCGCCTTGCCCTTTCCGCGTCCACCGTCGGGCGACGTGATTCCCGGTTTGTTCCAAGGCCCCACACCAAAACTGCCTTTTTCATTGACAGCTAAATCCCAGCCCGAATCATCGTAGCTGGCAAGCTTCCAACCCGTAGACGTCGTATCCGCTCGCTTCCAATTCGAATTGGAAACAACCTGTTGTTTCTTTCCATCTTCAGTTTCGACTTCGAGCTTGAAGACAAAGGCAGCGGTTCCGCCGCGGTTGGCTGCTTGGACGGCAATTTGATTGGCACCGGCTTGCAAGAATTTCTTGGCATCCTGTGTTGTGATGGGATACATCCAATCGGTGCTTTCCCCTGTTTCCTTTCCGTTGATCCAAACGGTGGCCCCGTTGTCGCAGGTGTAGTAAAGCCGTGCCGTCTTTACAGGACTGTCGAGCTGAAACGCGTGGCGGAGAAACAGCGGTTCATTCGATGTCGGACGATCCTTCCGCCAAATCCATTTTGGAACGGGCGTTTCAGAAACCCAGTCCCGGTTGTTCTTCTTCGTCCGTTTTCCCACACGCTTCCCGGGCACCGCTTGTTTGGTGTTTTCGATCGCAGCCTTGATGGTTGCTGCTGCGTCCGCGCCAGTCAGGTGCCTGAGTTGGATGTCCTTGAACTCCACCTTCATCGCAGGTCCGGCATGAAGCTGCAACGCTAGGATCCCTTTGCGCCGCGCTTCGGGATGGTTGTCGGTCAAGTCCATTGTGGTGATACCATTGACCTGATGGATTTGACGATCACCGACCGCGACGATGGTCAGCTCGTTCCATTCTGAGTCAACGAGCTGTTGCTTCTTGTCGCCGACTTCACCAACCACTTTCGGTTTGCCGTCCGCGCCCACTTCGACACGTTGAAATCGTTTCGCAACGATCCCTCGCCACTTTTCGGCATAAAGCATCCCGAAATAGTCGGGCGATTTATGCAAGTCAGCTTGATAGCCTTTGACGACGAAGTTCTCAGCGTCGATCAACTCGCTGCGATACTGCACGCCCGTATTGTTGCCCTGGAAGCGGACCTTCGTCTTGAACTCAAAATCACCGACGTCGCCGCCCTGCCACACCAAGAACGTATTCCCCTTGGTCGGATTCTCCTTCGTCGTCTCGCCAAGAATCACGCCATCCTTGACGGACCAAAACTCCTTCTTCCCCTCCCATCCGGAGAGATCAGTTCCATTGAAGAGGACTTTGATCGGATCATCAGCGAAGGCAGTCGCTGAAACAGTCAGTAGCATGCAGGTGATAACATGCATCAGAAGAATCGTATTTTTCACAGTCGTGTTCGTCAAAAGAGTGTTTGTCGGTGGAAGGGCGAAGTCGCAGCAAGAAGCGGACCTTCTGCGAGCTTCAAAACAGATTCGCCAAAGCTAGCCGAAGGTGTCGGTTCAATCGCTCGGACCCGACACATTGTAGGCGTGAACGATGGCTCATGTGAACGCAGGCGAGATCAGACCTCGCTTGCGTTCCCCCGTCGGGGCTTGCTCGCTACTGGGGCATTCGCGTGAGGTACTGCCGGAAATCTGGGAAGCGATTCGATTCCGGGATCAGGCCTGGCACTCCAACTTCAGATCGCGGTCACAGCGCTGGTGCACGTCTCGGAACAGATCAATCGATGATCCATCTTGAAGATCGACGTCATGCGTTGGAATCATCTCTTTCAGCGTTTCAGCGACTTCCGCAGGCTCGAGCAGTTCTGGCAAGCAGTCTTTGACGACTTGCAGCATCAGAGCAACCGAGACCGACGCACCGGGCGAAGCACCGAGCAGAGCGGCGATGGTGTTGTCCTTATCGGTGACAATCTCAGTCCCGTAATGAACGATACCTGCTTCACCGTCTTCGCGTTTGATGGCCTGAACACGAATTCCGGCATCGATCAACCGCCAGTCGCTGACCTGTGCTTCAGGATAAAACGTGCGAAGTAGATTCATGCGACTGCTGATGCTTTGCAGTCCTTGCTGAACGAGGTATTTGACCAGCGGAAGATTGTAGGCGCCGACCTTCAGAAGAGACGCGATGTTGTCGAACCGGATCGAAAACGGCAGGTCGGTGATTCCGCCACTCTTGGTCAAAAAGCGAGTCGTCCACGCCGCGAACGGACCAAACAGAATCGCCTTCTTTCCATCGATCACACGGGTGTCCAGATGCGGAACCGCCATCGTTGGTGCCTCACCCTGTGCTTGGCCATAGACTTTGGCTTGGTGCTGACTGACAATCGCTGGGTCGTCGCAAATCATCCATTGGCCGCCGATCGGGAAGCCCCCAAAGCCTTTACTTTCGGGAATGCCCGACTTCTGCAACAACGTCAAACTTCCTCCGCCTGCACCAGCAAACACAAACTTCGTTGACGTGGTGAACTGCTTGTTGCCCTTGAGGTCTTTGACTTGAACGTCCCAACCACTTGCGGTTCGCTGGAGCCCTGTGACACGATGGCTGGCCGCGACCCCACAGCCATCTTGGTTCCCCATCCATTCAATCAGCTTGCGAGACAACGAGCCGAAATTGACATCCGTTCCCCCCGTCATTCGCGTCGCGGCGATCGGTCCGTCGCCGCGTCCATTGACCAGCAAGGGTGCCCACTGCCTCACCTTGTCGCGATCGATCGAAAACTCCATCTCGTCGAAGAAATGGTGAGCTGACATGGCTGCATGACGAGCCTTTAAGAAGTCCACCTGCGACTGGCCGTGTACAAAGCTGACATGAGGAACCGGATTGATGAACTCATGCGGATTTTCAATCATTCCCTGTGCAACCGCGTACGCCCAAAACTGACGCGATTGCTCGAACTGTTCAAAGATCGAGATCGCATTGGAGACGTCGACCGTACCATCGGCATTCTGATTCGGCGTATAACTCAGTTCGCAGATCCCCGCATGTCCGGTGCCGGCATTGTTCCACGCGTTGGAACTTTCCTGAGTCAACTCTTCGGAGACTTCGTAAAGCTGAATCTTCAGCTCAGGACGAAGTCGCTTGAGCATCGCGCCGAGATTCGCAGACATGATGCCGCTGCCAATCAAAACGACATCGGGGTTATCGATATACATGAGTCTCAATCTAGAGATATGTTGCTGAAATGAAACGCTTGCAGGCCGGCCCTATCGCTCTCGCTTGCCAACCCAAACCAGAAGCACGTCGACCAATTGGCGAACCAAGTTCCCGGCAGAAAGAACTCTTGACCAGTCTCGAATCGCCACCATTAACCGCTCGGGCTGCTCGCGAGCCGCGGGAGCCGACGCCAGATTCCCGTTACACTATGCCTGCTGATCAAGTTCATCAAGTGTGCACCGTGCTTCTCGCCCAGGAGACGCCTCACCGCACGCAGGCATCGCTGAGCGCTCCACCTTCTACTGGATTCCTCGATCTTTGTGCTCTGCTTGGCAAACGAATCCTTCGTCTTCTCTAGATTTCAACTTCGGATGCGTCGATTGGCAACTTGCGACTCATCCACAACGGCGTTGCGACAAACCACCCGACTGTGCGTGCTAGAGCGGCCCACTTCACCGATTCGAGGCTGACTGCGCCGACGAAAAACAGCAGGCAGGGAAGGATCACCGCACTGAGCGCGATCAAAGAAACAAACTTTGCGGGAGCATTCATTGGAGGTCTCCTTCGACTGTAGCGGAATTGTTTTGAGTGAACTTGCTGAGCACCAGATACAGCACTCCGCACGCCAACCAACATGGAATCACGGGGTAAGCGTCAAACAATCCTTTTTCAATGATCAGGTACAGCCCCATGGCCACTGGCAGAACCCAAGACACCATCACCGCGAAGTTGATTTGCGTTCCACTGTGAACTGCGTACTCCTCTCGCAGACCAAACTTCTTCATCAAGTAGAAGTCAACAAAGATAACCGCTCCCATCGGCCCGAGCACGGTGCCGTACGTGCCCACGAAGCCGAGTAACTGAGCCGACAAATTCGGGAACGCTCCGGCGATCGTCGCGACAGCGCCCGCCACCAAAGTCATCGCAGTCCGCGAACTCTTCGGCAGCACACCTTGGAACGCAAGGCCAGCGCGGTAGATCGTCGGATTCGCAGT
The DNA here is from genome assembly GCA_045110715.1 of Rubripirellula sp. GTDB lineage: Bacteria > Planctomycetota > Planctomycetia > Pirellulales > Pirellulaceae > Rubripirellula. The sequence continues at coordinate 2,656 of JBGCGI010000146.1, read as the reverse complement.
TGTCCAGCCTGCAATGACCACGCAAATGATTCCTGCCCAGCCGAGCGATTGAAAAGCGAGCAGTCCTGGATTGGCTGTGACTTTTCCGTCACTCCCCAAAGCCAAGTCCGGCGTCAGCTTGATCAGGGCCGCCAGCAACAGAGCCGCTGCGATCCATGCCATGTAGTGTCCCAGAAACATTCCAATCGCCGGCGCCCAGCCAGAAGACTTACTGCGGGCAAACCGAAAGATCGAAAGATCAGCCATCCCAAAGTGCATCGCTCCGTTGCACAACCACGCGAAGACGACGATTTGCCAGAACCCGAAAGTTTGAGGTACATTCCTTTCCTGAACGAAGGCAACTGCATCTGTCCAAAACTTCCCTTCGGAGAGCGCGGCGATGCTGTTCGCCTCCATCTGAGCCAACGAGACGATGCCGCAAGCCGCAAAAACAGCGATCATCCAAGGCGCTGCAATGTTCGCGACGCGGGCAACACGCTCGTATCCGCCTGCGGCAACGATCGCGATCACAACGCCGACAATCGCGACCAGCCCTGTGAAGGATGGATTGCTCAAGCCGAACATTGCCTCTGGAACATCGAACGCAATCCCGAATGGAACTCCCACGGCCGAAGCCGACACCGTGACCATCGCGCCGGCAAGGAAACAGAACAACAGTCCATTGATCAGGTTGTAAAACTTGACAAGCGAACCACCGGCAATCCTCTCCAATTGGTAATACAGAGTCATCCGTTTGGCCGTCGCAATCGGAGTGACCAAGAACCGCCACGTCAAAACCGCCAGCAGATTCCCAAGCAACAAACCAAGAATCAAATCCTGCAAGCTTGCACCAGCGGCCAAAAACAACGGGCCGATCATGAACTCCGTTCCCGCCGTATGCTCGCCCGCATACATCCCCCAGAATTTACCGGAGCCTAGCAAAGCGGAATCCGGTACAGCCTCTCGCTCAAATTCTCCGCCCGAATCTGAATTGTCTTCGCTCATTAAATGCTATCCCTGTCTTTTCAAGTCACCCTCCCGGCGATCCGGAAAGGTCCAACGCAATCGCGCCAGTGAAGATTGGCCCGCCTAGATTGTGGACGATTCGTCCGCTCGCTGCAGCAACACATCGGACTCATACTCGCGAACCTTGCTGAGCCACTCTGCCCCGACCGGCACGCCTACTGATTGGCAATAGTGATTCCAAATGGCGCCAAGCGGCATCGTCTTTTGCTCTTCCATCAGCGCGAGCCGCGTCGTGTAGTCACCGTCACGCTCAAGCTGTCGCAGTTGTTCGGTTGGCTCCAACAGCGCCGCAAGCACTGCCTTGAGCGCGTTTCGGGTTCCGATCGCCCACGCTGCCACACGATTGATGCTGGCGTCGAAAAAGTCGAGACCGATGTGAACGCGGTCCAAGTATTCGCCGCGAACAACCTCCTGCATGATCGCCTGAAGTTCATCGCTATACGTGACCACATGGTCGCTATCCCAACGAACACCGCGACTAACATGCAGGAGCAACTCGGGAACATACATCAACACCGATGAAATTTTGTCCGAAATCACTTCGGTGGGATGAAAGTGACCTGCGTCAAGACAAAGCACTTTCTGGCGCGAAATCGCATAGCCCATATAGAACTCGTGCGAACCAACCACATAACTTTCACTGCCGATACCGAACAGTTTGCACTCGACGGCATCCAGCGTGTGATCTGCTGAAAGCTCTTCCGCAAAAACCTCATCCAACGATGACGCCAGACGCTCGCGTGGATCTGCACGACTTGCTGGCGAATCTTTCAAGCCATCCGGCACCCAGAAATTGTCGACACAGGGATTGCCTTGAGCCTGTCCCATCGCGGCCGCAATTCTTCGACAAGCGATCCCATGATCAATCCAGAACTGGCGGATCCCTTTATCTGAATGAGCAAGCGTGAAACCATCAGCTGCGTTTTCATGCGAAAAATAGCTGGGATTGAAATCCAGGCTCACGCCCTGGCTGCGTCCCCAGTCGATCCAACCTTGAAAATGTTCGACGCCAATCGCATCACGATCCACGGGTCCATCGAATTCGCCGTAAAGTGCATGTAAGTTCAGTCGATGGTTGCCGGGAATCAGCGAGTACGCCAGCTCCAGATCACTTCGCAGTTCGCTAGGTGTCCGTGCCCTTCCCGGGTAATTCCCCGTTACCGCAAGCCCATTGCCAAGCGCACCAACATTGCCTTCGAAACCAACGACGTCATCGCCCTGCCAGCAGTGCACCGAAACAGCGACTTGTCGCAACCGTTCCAAAGCTCGCGGGACATTCACCCCAAGCGTCTCATATTGCTCGACGGCAAGCTCGAAAGCTCTTTGAAGACTGCCCGAGTTTGTCATGCCGTGTGTTCCGTCGCCAATGGATTGAGAAACGTCCGCAAGTGAGCACGCTGTGCCGTATCGCACAGTTTGATAGTGCAATCGTCATCGTGCGCCCAGGCGACTGACGACCACAGCGAGAATTCCGAAAATTGTTTCAAGCCCCAGACGTTCGCGCATCACGGTAAAAAGGACCACTCTGGCCCAACGATCAATCAAGTCAGCCGCTGGCGGTGAGGCCACGGGCATGACTGCGAATAGACCCGGTATCCGGCCGATCACGCGCCACGGCTAAAAAGACTCTGCCCGCGAACGCTTGCGCCCA
>JBGCGI010000145.1:0-34334 GCA_045110715.1 Rubripirellula sp. | reverse complement strand
AGACGTTTCGGGCATGTAGTGTCCCCCGCAGAGCACAGTCGTGTTGGAATCGTCAGTATCGGCAGCCATTTGGCTCAGCTTGTAACTGTCGCCACGGAGCGCGCAGGGGGCGATCACTTCGTCCTGTTGATAGTGGTGGCCGAGTATCAAAAGCGAATCACCAAGCTCCTTGCGCACCGCCTCGATTCGTTGCTGAAGCTCCTCCGTTTCCAGCGATTTGTAGGGCTTCAGTTCATGAATCTGATTCGGATTCGCGTCTGATTTCAGGGTGACGAGGTTGTCGGTGCTCAACAGATTGGCCTTCAGTTGGACAGCTCAGACATTCAAGTTGGAATGAATGGCAGTCGGATACGGATCACGTTCATCGACCGAATTATACCGGTTTCTTGACTCTTGTAACCTTGGGCGGACTTCCGGCCCCCTGATCGGCCAGGAACGAGACCTGCCAGCGGCAGCCAGAGAGCCGCTGGCGGGTTTCTGGACTGTCGGCGGCGAAAACACGAACATCTTCCGCAGGCAGCGAATTGAGATCGACACTTCCGTTCGACCGCCATTCCGCCTCCTGACGCCAATCGTAGGTCCTGCCGTTTGGGTGAAAGCGAAATTGTTCTGCGAGCGACAGGCGTGATCGATCCGCCTGATCGCCATAGATCACCGGAACGATCCCCAGTCGCTCGGCTGCAGCGTCCGCAATCGCGATCCCCCAGGGTTCGTAGTCCCAGCGACCCAATTGAGGTCGGAAGCAACGGCGCTGCAAGAGTTCCTCCAGCGGCAGCGCCGAAAAACACACCACAGGATGCTCGCGGGACGTGGCGGTCGCGCCCGCAACCAATCGACCTGTTCGCACAATCCGAACCAATGCGTCGATCGGAGCGCGATGTTTTGCTGACGAATCGCCCAGCAACAAAGAGTCTTGATATTGACGTTGTGTTTCGTGAGGCCAGGCACCTCTGCAGGCGCGGGTGCAGTGGATCAACCAACGGCCATCAGTCCGAATCCAAGGGGCGTCCAATGCAGTGGTTGTCTCACTACTTTGACTTGGTGCATCGTTCGTCAACTTGTTTGTCTCGTGTTGGTGGAACCAACCGATCGCTCCAGCTGCAATCAGATCTGTCGCCGCACACTTGCCATCGCGAGAAATCGCCACGCGAGTGGTTGCATCGTTCAGATGACGGAGCCTCGCACGCAGCCCTCGCTGGATAATGCCTCCGCGGCGCACATGCACGGCGTCCACTCGATCCGCGAGCCCGAGAACGGCAGCATCGAGCGACAGCTTTGTTGCATCACGACGGCGAATCGCGATGTCGGCGCAAGCCGTTTCAGATTCAGCCAAAGTGAGCACGGAAACACCAAACAGTTCGGCCGCTCGCTTGCCCCACGATTCGATCGCCGAGCCGGCCGCGATCAGCACCGTTGCATTGCGACTTCGGCAGTCCAGCATGCTGCGGGTCAAGAACTGGCAGACGTGGCGATGGAGATGGGGATCGTGTCCAAGACGGCTGCTGGCCAGAGAGATCAGGCATTTGGGGAAGTGAGTGGGAACCGAAACGAGATCGACTTCGGCATCCACCACCCGACGGACTCGTTCGACGCGTTCGTTCCATTGCCCCATGAAATGAACTCCCTGCCTTCCATTTTCGCGAAAGAGTTGGTTGCTCAACTGGCACCAGTTTATCAGATTCGTCTTTCGCCCCGGTTGCTGATCGAGGAGCTGTGTGAGCAAAATGATCCTTCTCGAAGCAATCCTCTTTTGATAGCAGTTCCGTGATGCACCGATATGTTCTCTTTGCCACACTCTTGGTTGCAGGCAGTTTTCAGTCAGTCGGACAAGAACCACTGACTGCGGGGACGGCGGATCTGGTGGTGCCGGTCTGGCCAGAGGCTCCGCCGACTTGGAAGGCTCCGACGGAAAAGGAACGCGACACGAGTACGGAGAAGAGCGGGAAGATTGCGGGGCAACCCTTGATGCGTTTGGGATTTGTGTCCAAGCCCGAGCTGCATGTCTTTCGCGCGGAGAAGAAGCAGAGCACTGGCACCGTTGTCTTGATCGCTCCCGGCGGTGGCTATTCGATTCTGGCCTGGGATTTGGAAGGCACGGAAATCGCGCAGTGGCTGCAAGGAATTGGTGTCACGGCGATTGTGGTGAAGTACCGTGTGCCCACACGTGAAAGTGAAACGAAGTGGTTGGCGGCTGTGCAAGACATTCAACGCAGTGTCAGTTTGGTCCGCAGCGGCGCGATTGAAGGCGTCGATGCAAAAGCGATCGGAGTGCTCGGGTTCTCGGCAGGCGGAAACGCGTCGGCTCGTGTTGCAACGGCTACCAAGCGTCACTACCAACCGGTCGACAGTGCCGACGCCACCAGCGCGAGTCCTGATTTCGGCGTTTTGATTTACTCGGCTTGGTTGAATCAGAAAGAAGACCCTCATCAACTGGATCGCGATTTTATCGTCCATGAAAAATCGCCGCCGATGTTCTTGGCTGCTGCCCAGGACGATCGTAAGTACGTGATGAGTAGTGTGACGATGTTTCGAGCGTTGAGCGATCACGGTGTCAAAGCGTCCTTGCACGTATTCGAACGAGGTGGTCACGGTTTCGGTGGACGGACCGCCGGTCTGCCAACCGATGCATGGCGAGGTCTGTGCGAAACGTGGATGCGTGATCAAGGCTGGGTGTCCAAATGAATGTTGCACCACAGGAACTCGGACAAGGCGAACCTGTCGTAGACGATGATGCACCGCCTCTTCAGTTGGATCAGGAGTGGGCCAATGCATTGACGCATGGCGTGGCCGCTGTCGGCGCGATCGTGTTGGGAGCCTACTTGGTTTGGGTCGCCGTGCCGATCGGAACTGGACTGGCGATTGCCTGTGCCGCCTACGCAGCATCCGCTTTCGGAACGTTTCTGTTTTCAACGTTGTCGCATGTCGTGAGGCAACAGCCACGGTTGAATCAAATGCGTGCTTGGGATCAGGCGATGATCTACACGATGATCTCTGGAACTTACACGCCGATCGTCTATCGATGGGCCACCGAGTCGGTGCAGATGCCTCTGTTGATCGCGATTTGGGTGGCCGCTGCGGCTGGCGTTTACTCCAAGATTGGCAGGAAGCATCGGGTCAACTCGATCGGGACCGTCTCCTACCTCCTGTTGGGTTGGCTTCCCGCCATTCCATTGGTCAGTCAGGTTCCCAGCACGCTCGCGTGGTGGATGGTTGCCGGCGGAGTTTGCTATTCAATCGGTGTTGGGTTTCTAATCAACGACTTCAAAATTCGGTACCTGCATGCCGCATGGCATTTGAGTGTGATGACAGCGGCAACATGCCACTTCCTCGGAATCCTGCGTCACGTGGTGCTTGCCAATTGATTCGTGTCCGATAGAAAATTTACCCATGAGGTTCGTTCGAATGATCAAACATTGCATGGCAGTTGCCGCTACTTTCCTGGTGTCGATTGCGTCGAGTGAAGAGGTGGAGACGAAACCCTATGGTGGGAAGCCCGCGGCGATTCCAGGGAAGATTGAGGCGGAGCACTGGGATTTGGGCGCCACCCAGGTCGCGTACTCGGACATCGACCAGCAGAACCGTGGGGCCGACTATCGAGAGAAGACGCAAGTCGACATCGAGAAGCGGGACGACGCTTCCAACGGATACGGCGTTGGTTGGACAAAGAAGGGTGAGTGGCTGATCTACTCGGTGGACGTGAAGCAATCCGGCGTGTACTCGCTGAGCATTCCGGTCGCTTCCAACAAACAAGGCGGGGAATTTCACCTCGAGATCGCCGGCAAAGATGTCAGCGGACCGATTTCTGTGCCCGATACCGGTGGCTGGGACAAACTGAAAGAGATCACCCACGATGAGATTCAACTCAAAGCCGGCAGGCAGCGAATCAAAGTTGTGATGGACGAGGAGGGTGCCTCCAAGAGTATCGGCGATATTGATTGCTTCGTTTTCAAGTTGAAGTGATCGTCACGACTGAACGATCTCTCCAAAGCCCAGCGAGTCGCTAGCCCTTCAAAAAGTTCTTTTTCATCGTGGGCCAATCTCGGGTGTTGGCCACGTCGTTGGAGGTCAGGCCACCCCGACGGGCTTGCTTGATTCCATACTTCATCACATCCAAGCCTTCGATCGAGTGAGCGTCAGTGCTGATCACGATTGGAATCCCGACACGCTTGGCGGCGGCTAAGTGAAGATCATTGAGGTCCAGACGAGCAGGATTGGCATTCAGTTCCATCAGTGTGTCATTCTCTTTGGCGGCCTTCATGACCGTTTCCATATCCACCTCGTACGGGGGACGGCGGTTGATCAGTCGTCCGGTTGGATGAGCGATGCAGGTCACATTGGGATTCTCGATGGCCCCCAGGATTCGTTCGGTGATTTGATCGCGTGGCTGTTTTTGGCCGTAGTGCACGCTTGCCAGTACCCAGTCGGCCTCGGCCAAACAGTCGTCCGGCAAATCCATGCCGCCCTTTTCAAGGATGTCGCACTCGATGCCTTTCAGGATGATCAATCGGCCTTCGTATTCCTCTCGGATTTCATCGATCATGGACCACTGTTCACGCAACCGATCGACATCCAAGCCCATTGCCATGGAGACACGTTTGCTGTGATCGGTGATTGCGATGTACTGCAGGCCGCGTGCCAGGGCGGCGTCGGCCATCTCACGAATGGTTGCGGCTCCATCGGTAGCCGTGGTGTGCATGTGCAAATCACCAAGCACGTCGCTGACTTCGATCAAGTTCGGTAAGTCGCCCTGCTCTGCCCACGTGAATTCATGCCGATCCTCTCGAAGTTCGGGCGCGATCCAGGGAAGTCCGATCGCGGCGTAGACGTCTTCTTCCGTTGTGCCGGCCACGCGAGAGTCATCCTCTTGCTTGAAAACGCCATACTCGTTGATCTTTAGCCCGTTGTCTTTCGCGATGCGGCGAGTGTGGATGTTGTGTGCTTGTGATCCAGTGAAGTACTGCAACGCGGCGCCAAACTGATCGGCTTCGACCACTCGCATGTCGACCTGAAAGGCTTTGCCAACTCGAATGGATATTTTTGTGTCGCCTCGGCCGATCGTGGTGCTGCGACTGGGATAGGCTTCGAGGTGGTCCATCGCCTGTTCGCGATCGCTTGCGACCACGAGCAGATCCAGATCGCCGACGGTTTCGCGACCGCGTCGGTAACTGCCAGCCCATTCCATCTTTTCGATTCCAGCACATTGTTTCATGTGCGCGCCGATGGCATCGGTCAACTGATCGCCCTTGGACCAGTAAATACGCTCGGCGGCTGCTTCGGCGATCTCTAAACCATCCAAGATCGCTTGCTGGGTCTTGGCGCCAAACCCTTTGAGCTTGCCAACCAAGTCTTCTTGGCAAGCTTTGCGTAGATCGGCTAGCGATTCCAAACTCAAAGCGGCTTGTAACTTGGCTGCCTTCTTTGCCCCCAGGCCCGGGATGCGAGCCATTTGGATGACAACCTCGGGAACTTGAGTTCGCAGCTTGATCAGTTGCGGCAACTCACCGGTCGAGACCAATACCTGTGTTTTTTCGAGCAGTGTCTTGCCGATGCCGGGCACATCGGCCAATTTGCGAGAGGGGTCTGCCAGAATCGATTCCACCGACTCCTCCAATTCACGAATCGCTTTGGATCCGTTTCGGTAGGCACGAATTCGAAATGGGTTCTCGCCACGGAACTCAAGAAGTTCCGCCATCTCGTCAAACACGTCTGCTATTGCCGCATTGTCCACGTTCGTCACTTGCCCACAAAGTTGGTAGGAACGGTTCTTTGATCAGGTGCCAAGTTTCTCAGATGGGCCCGCAGTTGCGAAGGCGGTAGAGATTCATCTGACTGGGGAAACGAAAACAGCCGCGAAAGTGAGAGTTCTCACCATCGCGGCTGATCGATTTGGAATCGCGAAGCTGGTGCAGCTTAGCGAAGATTCGAGTTCGTGCTCTTTCGGCTGACTCGATCGCTCTGAGGACTCATGTAGTGAGTCGCTTCTTCTGCAACGAGCACGGTGTCTCCTGAGCGAACCTCGGTGCGGAAGCGATGATGGCCCGCACGTTCCGCTTGAGCAACAACTCGCAAGCGAATTTCTTGGCCAGCTCCGATTCGTGGGATTTCGTCAAACAGCACTTGGCCGGTCACGATCTCGCCACTTTGACCTTCGATGCGTTGTGGCTCGATACCGTGGCTGAACTGAGCCACTGCTCGGACGCTGGTCGCTTCCTTGCTTCCACGGTTGCGAATCACGATCTCGTAAGTCACGTTGCTTCCGATGGGTGCAGGTGCGATCGGATCGTTGATCGTCAGCACCAAGTCAGAGATCGATTCCACACGAGTCGCGATCGACACGTCAGCGTTGCCAGCGGCCGTGCCACGGCAGTCAAAGAGAAACTGATGCTCGCCAGTGGTGGTCATGTTGCATCCAAACTTGTAGTTGCGAGTCGCTCCAGGAGCCAGGGAGTTGATCTCCCATCGCAACATCTTGTTCTGAACTTGTGCACCATCGATGCCGCCAAGGTACTCCACGCCAGCAGGCAGTCGCAGCGTCGCGATGATCTTGTCGCTGGTTGCTTGTCCGCTGTTTTGGATCTGCAAGCTGTAACTCGCAGGAGTATTTTGGTACTTCAGTTCAGGGCCGGTGAGGATCGCTTCCAACTGGGCGGCGGAGACTCGGATCGTCTTTTGCGACTCTGCACGAAGCTCATAGTCGCCGTTGGCCAACCCGTGAATCTTCAAGTCACCCAGATCTTGAGCAGTCAGCTCGACATCAAATTGAGCTTCTTTGCCTGGTGGAATGTCACCAATTCGCTGAGTCTGAGGTGTCGCCGAGTTTGGCGACAAAGTGAACATCACGTTGGGTGCAATTCCGTCGCCTGGATTCAGTACGCGGACTTTGTAGGTTTGCGACTGACCGTAGACAACTTGATCCGGTCCTTCGATGGTGACGTTTAGCTTTGGCTCGTGAACATGAACCGTGGCAACGCTCTTTTGAGGAAGCATCGTCCAGTCGACGTCCAGGTCGAAGGTTCCGCTGCGAGCGGCAGTCAAGCTCACCAGCAAACGCTCGGTCGCACCGGCGGGAAGACTGTCGATCTTCCAAACCATTCGTTCGGCCGATCCTTGCTTCTCCATTGCGACATTGCCCAACGTGGCGTTTTGTCCTCCGACGTCTGCCCAATCTGGAACCAAGGTTCGTACCATGACACCGGTGGCGTCAATTGAACCGCGGTTCTCAATGCGGATTTCATACTGATTCGTTTGACGCAGCATCACGGAATCGGGTCCGTAGGTGATCACTCGAATGCCCGGCAATTCCGAAGCGGCAGTACCACCGGTCGGGGTCTTGCTTGGGGTCCCGTCACGCATTTGGTTGCGATTGTCGAACGTGGTTCGTGCGAAACTGTCGGCCTGTGTCTGTGTTCTGGCCGGAGCGTAGCCATTGATTGGCTGCATTGGCACAGTTGCGGTCTGATGCGCGGGACGCGTGCCAGGACGATTGTAGGTCGTCATGGGGCGACTGGCATAAGGATCCGCAGCAGGTCGCTGGGCCATCTGGAACGCAGGCTGTTGAGCAGGCTGCGATGGTGTGATCGAAGGCTGAGTCAGCTGAACCATCGGTCGACGGTAGGGCGCAACGTCGCTGTTGGGCACAATGCCTGAGCCAACCGGTGTCGCCGCAGAATGGAACGATGGATTGGCGATCGGTGCCGTGCCGAAAGCAGCGCTCGGTGGTCCTGCACGATGCGAAACGGACATGGCCGGTGTTGCCGCACGCGGTGTTGATGCAGCGTAAGGATGCGTGGGCAGGCTCGCGACAGGAATTGGAGCGGTCGCTGGATCGACAGGCAACGAGTACTGCGGTTGTGGAGCGGCTGGCTGAGCAGGCGTCTCTGACGGCGAACGAGCTGGTGTTGCTGCAGGCCGTTGAATCGAGGCTACCGCAGAGGTGGTCGTCGGTGCCGCAGCGGCAGGCGTCGGTGCAGGAGCAACTGGTTTCGCTGCTACGTTGGCTGGAGCAGGCGTGATGGTGGCAGGCTTCGCCGCAACCTTTGGTGCTGGCTTTCCGGCGACCTTTGGTGCAGGCTTGGACTCTGCTTGAGTGTCCTTGCGTCGAATGACGCGTGGAACCAAGTCTGGTTCATCGCCGTTGGGAACAACTCGGTTTTCATTTGAACGTTGACTGGTGGCGGCAGCGACATCGGCCGCGTCAAGTGTATCTACGCTGCGTCGGTTGCTGCGTCGGCTGCTCGAGCTGGAAGACAGCTTGGCCGTCGAACTGGCAACGGGAGCTGCCATTCGTGGCTCGCGAACAGGCTGTGCCAGTGGTCGAGCAGAGTTGGGGCCACTGGTGACATTGGTGCGAACCGAAGCAGGAGTTGCTTGAATCGGTTTCGTAGAACCGCCGCGGATGATTCGCGTCTGGCCGCCGGATGCTGACACTTTCGTATCCCGCATCGGTGACTTCGCCGTACGACTTCCGCTTGCGTTCACGCTGTGATAGGGAATGCCATCCCAATCCACGGGCTCGTTATTCGTTTCTCGCAGACTGTTCGACGACGATGCCGTCTTACTAGTGGTACGACGGTTGGTCTGAGTTGTTTTTTTCGCAGACGAGCTCTTCTTTCCGCTGTCAAAGAATCCGTCCAACAAGCCTTTACGCTCGTTGTTGTTGGACATGTTTTTGTGCTTGTGGTTGGTGTTTCCGCGAGATTCGGCACCGGTAATCACCTGCAACAGTCCCGGTCGCGTTTTTCGCGATTCGAGTTGTTTGCCAACAACTTGCTGGATGTTGCTCGATTCGGAGTCCGAATCGGCCACGACCTGGGCAATCGCATGCTGAACCTCAGGAGAGGTTCCCGTGGAAAGTGAGGCCATCAGCAGGGCTGCTGGGATAGCCAAAAAAGTTGAACCGACAAGGAATCGGCGGTTAACGCGGTCCATGCGTACATCTCGCGGTAAAAGCGTGAAGGAGTTGTATCAGCCTTCTCATCGACCAATCCAGTTGTTCGCATTGAATCAAATTTGACGATTACGCGGATTCCGAAAAGTCTGGCAGTCCCCCAGACGTTTCCGGCAAGCAATCCAACGACTCAATCGCGTGTTCCAGGCAGCGAAATTCTTGAAATGCATCCTGCACCACCATGGATCTCAGCAAATCTGGCCAGATAGCGGTTGGCGTGAAACTCGGGCAGAATGATCGATCACCAAGCCCCCGAACTCCTACTGACGTGCGACGATGAGCCGACGAGAAAAAATCGAAGCCATGCTGGCCGACGATCCGACTGATAATTTTCTTCGCTATAGCTTGGCGATGGAACTTCGCAGTGAAGGGAACAATGATCGAAGCTTAGAAGTCTTTGCGGACCTCACGCGAGAGGATCCCCCCATGGTCTCTGCATTCTTCATGGCCGCTCAACAGTTGGCTGAACTGGATCGGGTCGATGAGGCTCGCGAACGACTTCGAGTCGGTATCGAACAGGCCCGCAAGCAGGGCGACGCGCACGCTGCGGCCGAAATGAGCGAATTCCTTACGTCACTGGGCGATCTGGGCGAACTGTGAAACTCGCTCCAATCCAAGTCCTGATCGTCGAGTCATTGAATTGCGAGCATTCGTATGCCGGCTGAGCAGACCACTGCCATCGTGTTGCGAACGATCGAGTTCAGCGAGACAAGTTTGATCGTCACTCTTTTGACGCGAGAGTTTGGCCGCGTGTCTGCGATCGCCAAAGGAGCCCGGCGGCCCAAGGGGCCCTTCGAAGGTTCGCTTGACCTGTTGGCCGTCTGTCGTGTAGTCGTCCATAGAAAGAACTCCGACACCTTAGATCTTTTGACTGAGGCGAAGTTGCATCGACGGTTTCGCGCGGGCGAAACTTCTTTGGAACGGCTGTACGGAGGTTATTACTTGGCAGAAATGCTGCGGTTATTAACGGACGAACACGATCCACACCCCGAAGTTTACGACTTGACGATTCGAATCCTTCAACAAATCGACGGTTCTGGCGACGTTCCATCTTCGCTTGCCTACTTCGACGCTCAGGTGCTGAGAATGTTGGGGCATGCGCCGGGCACCGATCGTTGCACCGATTGCGGTGGAGAGATCGTGACCAATCTTCGAACGGCCTTTGCGTTGGAGGCTGGCGGCGTGGTATGCAAGAACTGTCGATCCAGGCAGCGGCAAACGATCTCCATTCGGCAGTCGGTCATCGATGAGATCAAGCGATTGCAGTCGACGGAGACGGAGTTCCCAACGACGGTGCATCCCAACCTTTACGGCGAACTTCGCGCCATTTTGAACCGATACATACAAACGGTGGTCGGAAGCGTGCCTCGGATGCAACCTTTCCTGCCCACAGCGATCAGGACTGAATCGAACGCATGAAGCGTCTACATCAACGGATTGAAAAAGTGATTTCAGAAACAATGATCCATCTTCGGCCTGCGAGTTGTGCTGTCTTGCTGGTTTGCGGATTCGCAGTGCTCTCAGGCTGCCAAACCTTGGCGGGCCCCCAAGACTTTGGTTCCGATCCCATTGTGCAAGAAGATTCCGGGACCAGTCCCCCGAATCCCGTCGTGCAGGTTTCTGCGGAGTCCTCTTTGGTCGAAAAGTCCAAAAAGAACGCCACGGTTGTGATGAACTTCATGACGGGTCGCGAACAAGAAAATGTGTCGCGGGCCCAGGTTTACTACAAAGAAGGCGACGCGCTGTTTCGCAAGGCCAGCAAGCTGCCTCAAAAACAGGGCCAGGACATGTTCGAAAAAGCGGCTCGCAAGTTTCAAAGTGCTTCGGAGTCCGCGCCCAAAACAGCATTGGAGCAAGACTCCATGTACATGCAGGCGGAGAGTTTGTTTTTTGCAGACCGTCTGATGGAAGCATCCGATGTCTACGAGAACTTGCAGAAGAAGTTCCCCCGCAGTCGACATGTAGATCGGGTGGCCTCACGTTTGTTCTCGATCAGTCGCTATTGGGTCAACATCGCGAAAGCCGAAAAAGGCAGCTGGTGGCGATTGAATCTGACCGATCCAAAACGCCCACGGATGGATGTGGATGGCCATGCGATTCGATTGTTGGACCAAATTCGATACGACGACCCAACCGGCAAGCTTGCGGATGATGCAACGATGGCCGCTGCCGCTGAATACATTCGCCAACAGAAATTCGAGGACGCTGACGAATTTCTCACTGACCTTCGAGAAACGTTCTCTGATAGCGAGCATTTGTTCCTGGCACATCTGCTAGGGATTCGCTGCAAGTTGGAGGTTTACCAAGGGCCTCGTTACAGCGGGCTGGTCTTGGAAGAAGCCAAGAAATTGGTGAAGCAAACTCGCCAACGCTTCCCAGACAAAATGGCGGAAGGCAAGTACGGCGAAATGGTCGCACGTGCTGCCGCGGAAATCGACTATCACCAAGCCGAACGATACGCCAATCGTGCCGAGTACCGCGAAAAGCGTAAGGAGTATGGAGCCGCGCGAGTTTCGTACAACGAGTTGCTGAAGAATCACGGACAAGCACCGCAGGCCAAAATCGCTCGCGCCCGACTGGCGCAGATTGAGAAACTGCCCGCGGTGCCAAAACAGCGATTGTCGTTTCTCACCGAAATTTTCCCGGACTCCAAGTCCAGCAAACCTCTGATCATGACGACTCCGTCAGGTCAGACGACAGAGCAACCTCGGACGATGCTGCGATGAGTCGGCCAATCGCCTCACTCCCTTTGCTGATCTTGCTGGCTGTGACCTCTGGGTGCGCAGCCTATCAGTTTGGCTCCGCGACAATGTTTCGCCCCGGAATTCGAACCGTGCACGTTCCGGTCGTCCGGAACGATACCTTTCGGCATGACTTGGGCGAGAGGTTGAGTGCGGCGTTGATTCGCGAAATCGAATCTCGTACGCCCTATAAAGTGACGGGGGATCCGAATGCCGACAGCACACTGACGTGCCGTGTTGTCAACGAGACCAAGAGTGTGTTGACCGAGACGGACACGGACGATCCGCGTGCCTTGGATGCCGCGGTTGGAGTTCGAGCGACCTGGACGGGACGTGGCGGGGAACTCTTGATGCAAAATAGCGTTGTCCCAACCGGCGATCTGGCCATCGACTTCGGACAAGATGCTAGATTCGTGCCTGAAGCAGGCCAGTCCATCGACACCGCCACGCAGATGGCGATTGAAAAGTTGGCCGCACGCATTGTCTCTCAAATGGAAATTCGCTGGTGAGTATGACCTGGGATCTCGGTCGACGGATACTGCAGATGCAGCGACGTCCGTTGGTGATGGGGATCTTGAACGTCACTCCCGATAGCTTTTCCGATGGCGGAAAAATCGCTGCGCCAGCGCAAGCGATGGACGTCGCTTTGCAGATGGAAAAGGACGGCGCCGATATTCTTGATATCGGAGGCGAGAGCACGCGTCCCTACAGCGATCCCGTGGGTGTTGCAGAAGAACTTGATCGTGTGATTCCCGTGATCGAGCGACTGCGAGGACAGGTTGCGATCCCAATCAGCATCGACACTAGCAAGGCCGCCGTGGCAGAGGCCGCTGTGGCCGCAGGTGCCGAGATCATCAACGACGTGACGGGGCTTGAAGGCGATCCCGAGATGCCTGAGGTTGCCGCCAAGACGCAAGTGGGGGTTTGCGTGATGCACATGCAGGGCACGCCCCAAACGATGCAGGACGCGCCCAACTATGAGGATGTCGTCGAAGAAATCTACGCTTACTTGATCGCGCGCCGCGAGTTTTGCTGCGAAGCGGGAATCGATCTGGGGAGAATCTGTTTGGATCCTGGCATTGGATTCGGGAAGACTCACCAGCACAATCTGGACTTGCTGCGGGCAACGAAGCGGTTCACTGAAATCGGATCGCCCATCTTGATCGGACATTCTCGAAAGGGCTTCATTGCAAAGTTGTTGGGCGACAAAACGGCCGATCGAACCGCCGGAACACTCGGCGTCTCGTTGGCAGTCGCTGCAGCAGGTGCCAACATCATTCGAGTTCACGACGTCAAGCCAACCGTCGATGCTCTGACCTTGTTTGAAGCGGCCGGCGGTTTGGACGTGCTTTCACCGTAACGCTACTTCGACTCTAAGAATGCTTGGTCGGCATCACTTAACATGGGAATATCGACGACGATCTTGCTCCCATCCTTTTTCTGAAGTTGAACCTTGCCATCTTTCCGGCGCAGGAACTTGGCTTCGGTACTGAACTTTCCTGATCGCGCCTTCCACAGGCGAAAAGAATCGGAAGCTGAGCGAGCATTGACCGTTGCAGTGCCTGAAGCACCTTCCCAGTCCGAAGGTGCTTCGCCCTCAGCCGCTTTTAAGATTTTTGATTCGGGATCGATCGCCGCGAGTTCGGTTCTGGCCAAGCGGTCCGCTTCTGTGTTTGGAAATCGACGAATCACACTCGTGTATGCCGAAACTGCACGTCGTTGAACGCTGGGCTTGAGCGATGATTTCATGAGCCTCGCCTTCACGACAGCTTCAGCCTGTGCCCATCCATCGGAGAGTGATTTCTCTTTCTTGATCTCACGAGTAAGCGAGATTGCCTGGGCCTTGAGTTTTGGGAACAGTTGGTAAGCTGCTTCGGCTTCCGCAATCTTTAGCAATGACGCGAAGGGTTCACCTGCTTGCTTGCTGGACAACTCATCGTTTGCCGTTGTTGCCGAGTCGTTCAGTCGTGTGGCGAGGTCTTCGTAGAGTTCGCTCGCTCGGATTGCTGGCTTCGCATAGCTGCCAATTTCATCAGGCGAGCCAAACTGCGTCGCACTTGACAGGAACGAGGCGGCCGACAGTAGATCTTCTTTCTCGAGAGCAGCCTCTGTCGCATCGACGGCGCTAAGCAAAGCTTGGGATTCTTGGTCGGTGAAATGTCGTCCAGCCTGAGCAAGAGAAGCCAGCATCATCCTGGGTAGTTGATCACCGGGCAGTGATCCAACTGCACCAAATAGTTTCTCGCCATCGGCGCGGACCACGTACAAACGCGGAATGCCGCGACCGTCGATGGGGTACTTGCTGGCCCACTTGCCCCATTGTGGATTTCCGTCGGTAACTATTTTTAGTGGAACAAACTGTCCCGCAAAACGTGCCAATGATCGGTCGTTCTCCAACCGATTCAGCAGCGCGACGCAAGGCGGTCATGTCTCTTGGCCCGCCATCGCAAAGATCGGACGACCTGTCTTGGCGGAGATTTCGAAGGCTTCATCGACGGTTGGCAGATTGCTTTGAGCGAATGCAGTGGATGAGAGGGACCCTGCAATCGACGCAAGAACAAGAACGATGTTACGAATCTGCATGGACTGCTCCGCGATTAAAGTTTGAAGGAAAACTTATGAGGGTGCGCAACATTGTATCCCGTCGGTATCGGCAGGCAACGCAGTTGTTGAAGCTTCACCCGATTGTGCTTTGGAGGTGCCCTGCCCTGCTCCGCGGGCGACCGATCGCGGACGCGATCTTTGCTGTTTTTGCACGATACTCAAATGTCGCGGGGACGACGATGACTGACTTGGCAGCGGCGAGAGTTGGTCAAGAACACCGGAGACGCCTATTCGTGTTCCTATCCCGCCTGGCGAAATCAGTCCGTTTCAATCTGAATGCGGAGTACGACGAATACCGCGACGAGAAGAGCGAGAAGGTCTGGGAAATTTCGCTTACCCGTTGCGAGGTCACGGTTCGCTATGGGCGCATCGGTACGCAAGGACAAGCGAAAACGCTTGGCTCAGAAGAGGATGCACAGAATCACCGCGGCAAGCTTGTCATTCAGAAAACAAGCAGGGTTATGAGAATGCGTCGCGTCCAGAGTGACTCACTCTTGTCGAGTGAGTCGGACACTAGCGAGCAGGGCGTTTCGTCTGGTCAGCCGCTTTTGGTGCGGGCGGGGCTTGAGGATCTTGATCCGTGGTACCGTTGGCCGTCTGTGGGGATGTTCCCAGCACGAAGGTTTGTTTGATACCGTGGACAGACTCAATCGTGAATGTGGTTGAGTTCATCATTCTCGTTCTCTTTTTAAAATCAGTTGTCCCGCCTGACGTGCAAATCACAATTGAATCATCGACCATGTTTGAAGTTCGCGCGACGAGAAACCCAACGCCGTTGTTGGATCCGTCACTTGCCTGTTCTGGTTGCAACGAAAGTGATGGTCGTGTGTTTCTGCTTGTTCCGGCTTCTTGCCTGCCAAGGTGGTCATAGCGTCCACTGTCTGTCTACACTGGCGTGTAAAGTCGCGACTGGTGTTCGGCGATGCACATTTGGGAAACCGCAATGACTTTGACGACAAAACAAGATGTGACGCAAGTGCAATTCCGTTGCTTGATCCGATTGCTGACGATGTGTTTCCTGCTTGGTTGGCCGATTCATGGTGGTGCCGATGAGCCGGGCAAGAAGCGGTTTTACGATCCGATTGAACGCGATATCGAGGGTTGGAGTGTCTCGATCGATCCAGCGATGTTGGACGGTGATTTTCCAGAGCGGAAGCAGGTGGCCGAGAATGCGTTGCGAGCTTTGGCCAATCATCTCCAACGCGTCACCTACATTGTGCCAGCGGATCGTTTGAAGCAGCTGCGGGAAATGCGAATATGGATCGATTGGGAGCATGAACTCTCGAACATGCAGTATCACCCCAGTCGTCGGTGGCTGACGCAGAATGGCTACGATCCCCGTTTGGAGAAGCATGTGCACATTCCGCGAGCGAAGCAGTTGCTGGCTGCTTCGCAGTGGGCCAAACACCCCTATGCGGTGCTGCACGAATTGGCCCACGCGTTTCACGATCAAGTTTTGGGATTCGATCATCCCGCGGTCAAGGACACCTACGATCAGATGAAGCAAGGCGGGACTTACCAGGAAGTGTTGCTTTACACGGGTAAGAAAGTCGAACATTACGGGCTGAGCAACCATAAAGAGTACTTTGCAGAGTCAACCGAAGCCTATTTCGGTGTGAATGACTTTTACCCGTTCGTGCGAGCGGAGTTGCGTGAGCATGACCCGAGAATGTTTCGACTGATGAAAGAGACCTGGGGAGAAGTCCGCTAAGCATGCGAATCAATTTCGTCATTACTGAGTTGTTCGTTGGCGGCGCTGAGCGTTGTTTGACCGAGTTGGCGATTGGTTTGGCAGAGGCAGGTGACGACGTTCATGTTTTCTCCATTGGTTCTCTGCCGCAGGGTGAGAAGCGATTGTTGGTCGATCGTTTGGAAGCGGCGGGGATACCGGTTGAGTCGGGGAATGCTGACTCTAGCCTCAAATCATGGAGCGTCTATCGTCAACTGAACCGTTGGTTTGTCGACACGCAGCCCAAGATCTGTCAGACGTTCATGTTTCACGCCAATGTGTTGGGCACCCAGGCCGCCATCGCGTCCGGGGTTCCGATTCGCGTTGGCGGCCTTCGCGTCGCGGAGGCACGGTCGCTGCGATGCCGACTGGAAAGACGAGCGGTGCGGCGGATGGAAAGCTTGGTGTGTGTGAGTGCGGAGGTGCAGGCGTTCGCTGAGGAAAAACTAGGCTGCTCGCGAGCTTCGTCAGTTGTCATTCCCAACGGTGTTGACGTGACGCGTTTTGCAACAGCCAGGCCACAAAGCTGGTCGAGCATTGGCTGGCCCGACGACGCGATTGTCTCGCTCTTTGTTGGGCGTCTGCATCCGCAGAAGGGAATCGATTTGCTGCAAAAACAGATCGATGTGTTGGCGCCCAAGGGGTCGAATCGTCGCTTGCTGATCGTTGGCGACGGCCCCTTGTCCAAAGATATAGAATGCTGGATTGCCCGCACTGGAGACGAGCGTGTCAAGCGATTGCCGTGGCAGGCGGACATCGCTCCGCTGATGAAAGCTTGTCGGGTGTTGATCCTGCCCAGCCGATACGAGGGGATGCCCAACGTGGTGCTAGAGGCGATGGCTGCAGGCAGACCCGTCGTTTGTAGTCGTGTGGAAGGCAGTCGTGAGTTATTAAAGCACGCCTGGGAAAGTCAGACATTCCCTTCCGGTGATGACCAGGCAATGAAAAATCTCGCCGAACAGGTTTTGTCCGACGAGATTCAAGCGGATGAATTGGGATGCGACAACCAGTCAAGAGTCCGCATTGATTTTTCCATTGCGGCGATGGTCGATGCCTATCGTTCGCACTATCGAACGCTTCTGACGCGTCGGTTGGACTCGTTATAGCTTCGTGACAACGGCCGTTTGTTGATCGGACGGAAGGCAGGTTGTTCGTAGTTGCTTGGTCGCACGGGACGAGGCAGTTTGATGCGTGCCTCATCGTCTCCGAACGGATTCGAGAGTGTGTCGAATAGAGATCCGCCTTCTTCCGCGTCTTCTACTTGAGGAGCGGGAGCATTGTTGCGCGGCATGGTCTCAGGAATCGGAACCTGCGGAGCGTTGGCAGCTTCTGGTGCATTCCCAGAATCGAGTTTTGAGTCTGGATCTACCATTGGTTGACGCTGCACTTCGCGCGGCTGGACGGCACGTGGTTGTGTTGCACGTGGTTCAACTTCGCGTGCTTGGACAGCGCGTGGCTGCACCATGCGAGGCTGCGTCATTTCCATCCTATTCGACGTTGACGGATCCGCAGTTGGCTGGCTGGGCTGTTCCCATTGGTTCGGTCCCATGGGTTTGACGTGTACTTTCTCGGCAGGTCCCGTGTAGACGGGTGCCGACTGGATGACCGGAGCACTGTGCTGCACTGCTGGCGGCATGGGTGCTGAGTGCGAGTGGTGGTGATGCTGGTGGATGGGGGCTGAGTCGTGGATGACCGGAGGCGATGGCATCATCAGCTCTTCCATCATCATTGCGTCACAGCCGTCGTCGCACACGATGTTGTCGCAATCGCTCTTGCCGCACTTGTCCAGGCCAAACAATTTTTCGATTCCACCCGCAACCGAGTCCAGCGCCTTGTACACCAGGTTGGGCTTTTTCTTGCAGGAGCAGTCACATTGGCATTCGACTGGATCAATCGGGCACACCTGACAGGTGGCTTCACAGCCACAATCGGCGGCTAGGGTCGGCGTGGTTCCTGCCAGACAGAGCCCACCAGCAGCGACGCAAGCGAAGAGGCGATTTCTGAGTGAAAGTTTTGTCAACATGAGAATATCAAGCTCGAAGATTTTGGATCGGAGGATCGTGTCTATCCACCCTGGATGCAGGTAGATATCGTCCCCCGAGAATCGGAATGACCAAGAGAACCCGGAGCACCGTCAAATATTGCCTAGGTTGACAAGGGTGGCGGATTGACCAGAGCCCTCCGGGCAGACAATTCAGGTTTCAATCGCTACACTTGCCGTGCTTGTTTCCCGCTTTTTCCCGTCTTTCGCGCAGAGAATATCGCCGTGACTTTCGATCCCTTTGGAGCCCGTGACCAATTTGATACCGGCCATGGAACCGCTACGATTTACCGCCTCAGTAAGCTCGAAGAGGCTGGGCTGGGTGAAATCAGCAAGCTTCCTTTTTCCATCCGAATGCTCTTGGAAGCCGTGCTGCGGAATTGTGACGGCTTTTCGGTGACCGAGCAGGACGTCAAGAACTTGGCTGCTTGGAACGCTGCCGCTCCGGCCAAGCAAGAGGTCCCGTTCAAACCGTACCGTGTCGTTCTTCAGGACTTCACTGGTGTGCCAGCGGTGGTCGATTTGGCGGCGATGCGATCAGCGATGAAGCGGATCGGTGGTGATCCAGAAAAGATCAATCCTCTGATTCCTGTCGACTTGGTGATCGACCACAGTGTGCAGGTCGACTTCTTTGGAAGCGACGGTGCCTTGGTGCAGAACGTCGACATGGAATTCAAACGCAACCGCGAACGTTACGAGTTCTTGCGTTGGGGACAGCAAGCGTTCGACAATTTTTCGGTTGTTCCGCCAAATGTGGGCATCGTTCACCAAGTCAATCTCGAGTACCTCGCACGCGTGGTTGCGTTGGAACAAACGGCCGACGGTCCTGTCGCCGTTCCCGATACGTTGGTAGGTACGGATAGCCACACCACGATGATCAACGGTCTTGGAGTTCTTGGTTGGGGTGTTGGTGGAATCGAGGCCGAAGCGAACATGTTAGGGCAGCCGCTTTACATGTTGATGCCAGAAGTGATTGGCTTTGAGTTAGTTGGCGCACTGCCTGCTGGCGCGACCGCGACCGATATGGTCCTGAGAGTGGTTGAGATCCTTCGTGAAGAGGGCGTCGTTGGAAAGTTTGTCGAGTTCTTTGGCGCTGGCATGAACAAAATGAGCGTCGCTGACCGCGCGACGATCGCTAACATGGCCCCCGAGTACGGTGCCACGATGGGCTTCTTTCCTGTTGATGGAGTCACACTGGATTACATGCGGCAGACTGGCCGCACCTCCGAGCACATTGAGTTGGTCGAGCGATACACCAAAGAGCAGGGGTTGTTCCGAACCGACGACGGGCCGGAACTGAACTATACGAAAGTTGTCAGCCTCGACTTGGGGACCGTCGAACCCAGCCTTGCTGGTCCGAAGCGTCCACAAGACCGGATCGCGTTGAAAGACATGAAGCAGTCGTTCAACGATTCGCTCACAGCTCCGATCGGAAAGACCGGATTTGGCCTCGAGAAGACGGCGCTCGATCGAGTCGCGACCGTCAAGGACAACGGGCACAGCAGTGAGATCACTCACGGTGCGGTCGTCATTGCGGCAATCACTTCTTGCACGAACACTAGCAACCCATCGGTGATGATTGGCGCCGGATTACTGGCAAAGAAGGCTGTCGCACGTGGATTGAAAGTGCCGTCTCATGTGAAGACGAGCCTCGCTCCCGGTTCTCGCGTCGTGACGGACTACCTGGACAAAGCGGAATTGGCAGAGAGCCTGCAGGCTCTTGGGTTCCACACTGTTGGCTATGGTTGCACGACTTGCATCGGAAACAGCGGACCTTTGCCGGCGCCTGTGGCCGAAGCGATCCAATCAGGTGACTTGATTGCGTCCGCCGTTCTCAGTGGGAATCGTAACTTTGAAGGCCGAGTGAATCCGCTGACCAAGGCAAACTATCTCGCCAGCCCGCCCTTGGTCGTCGCCTATGCGCTCGCCGGAACGACAGACATCGATCTTGTGACCGAGCCACTGGGGCAAGATGGTGATGGAAACGATGTCTTTTTGAAAGACATCTGGCCCACCGCCGAGGAAATTCGTGCGACCATCGCGTCCTCGGTTCAGCCCGAAATGTTCACGCATCAGTACACGACCGCCGTCACCAACAATGAACTTTGGAATGCGATCGAAACGGCCGGCGGAGCGATCTACCCGTGGAGTGACCAAAGCACCTACATCCAGCATCCTCCGTTTCTTGATTCGGTGACCGGTCAAGACGTACCAGACATCGAACCCGTTGCCGGTGCTCGAGTCCTTGCGCTGCTGGCTGACTCGGTGACAACCGATCACATTTCTCCCGCAGGTGCGATCGCCAGCGATGGACCAGCAGGAAAGTACCTGCAAGAAAACGGAGTCGAGATTCGTGACTTCAATAGCTTTGGTTCACGACGCGGAAACGATCGAGTGATGGTTCGCGGAACGTTCGGCAACATCCGAATCCGCAACCAACTTGCTCCAGGAACCGAAGGCGGCGTCACCCGCCATCTTCCGGACGGCGAAGCGATGAGTATCTACGACGCATCGATGAAGTACCAGCAGAATGGTGTGCCTCTGGTCGTCTTGGCAGGTGCCGAGTATGGAACCGGAAGTAGCCGTGACTGGGCCGCCAAGGGAACGATGTTGCTGGGTGTCAAAGCCGTTATCGCAGCAAGCTACGAGCGAATCCATCGAAGCAATCTGGTTGGGATGGGTGTTTTGCCCTTGGAGTTCGCCGATGGAGCCACCTGGCAGTCTCTGGGCCTGACTGGCGAAGAGACATTTGATATTCCAGACCTTTCCAATGAACTGGAGCCACGATCGACGATCACGGTTCACGCGACAGCTCCTGGTGGAAGCAAACTTAGCTTCCCCTGCGTCGTGCGAATCGACACTCCCGTTGAAATGCAGTACTACCGAAACGGTGGCATCTTGCCGACCGTGCTGCGTAACCTATCCAAGTAATCAATCCTTTCGACCATTAGCAAAAGAGAGCAATCATGCCAAAAGCAAGTGCACGTCACATCCTGGTTTCCACTGAAGCCGAATGCTTGGACCTAAAGACGAAAATCGAAGCCGGCGAAGACTTCGCTGCCCTGGCCGCAGCCCATTCCTCCTGTCCTTCCGGGCAGAAAGGTGGCGCTCTGGGTTCATTTGGACCAGGCCAGATGGTTCCCGAGTTCGACACCGCCGTGTTCAACGGCAACGTTGGTGAAGTCCAAGGTCCCGTCAAGACCCAATTCGGATTCCACCTCTTGGAAGTGACTGAGCGAACCGAATAGGTTCACTTTTTCTCGTTGCCATTTGCCAAACCTGCCCAATCGGAACTGTTCAACACATTTTCGATGGGCTGTTTTTTGTATTCATTGTCACGAGTACGCCGCGTGCCGATGAAGGAGACATACCAATCTCTCCATCTGGCACTTGAGGGCAAGCGATATGTCGAGTATTCCAGCACCTGTTCGGCAGGTTCTTCAGGCGCGTAGCGATGCGACGCAGCAGCAGATCAATACTGCCATTGTGAAGAAGGGGCTCGACACGCAAAAGCAAACAGGCGATGCGATCAACGAATTGCTTTCGCAAGCCGTCGACGTTCAGCGGCAACTCGCCAAAGGCCACATCGACGTCAAGGTTTGAGCCGAATGGATCAAGTGAGTCGCTGGCGGTGAGGCGATGCGGATTGGCACAATCCCGGTCGCTCACGCGTTACGGGTAGCCTCAGTACGCTAGCTGGCAGATTTGTCTTTCAGCTTCGCTTGCGCTTGGCCGAGGAAATGTAACGCTTCAATCGGCGTCATTGAATTCAGATCCAAGCCCTGGACTTCTTCCAGCATGGGGTGATCGGCGAATCCGAACAAGGTCATTTGGTAGTTCCCGCCTCCACCCTGGGAAGTTGGCGTCTGAATCGTCGGGCGATCAAAAGCATCGCGGTGATCGGCTTCTAGCTGAGCCAGGACGTCCTTGGCACGCTCGTTGACTTCCGGCGGAATGCCAGCCAGTCTCGCGACGTGGATCCCATAGCTCTTGTCGGCTCCACCCTGCACGATGCGGTGCAAGAAGACGACTTCATCATTCCACTCTTTGACGGCAACGTTCAGGTTGGCGACCCGCGGAAGCGATTCTTGAAGCTGCGTGAGTTCGTGATAATGAGTCGCGAAGAGCGTTCGGCAACCGATTTGTTCGTGAAGATGCTCGGTGATTGCCCAGGCCAACGACAGCCCATCATAGGTGCTGGTGCCCCGTCCAATCTCATCCAAAATGGCAAGGCTTCGTGAGGTTGCCGTGTTCAGAATTCTGGCCGTCTCGACCATTTCGACCATGAACGTACTTTGGCCGCGACTGAGTTCGTCGCTAGCGCCAACGCGAGCGAACACGCGATCAGCAATGCCAACTTCGGCGGATTCGGCGGGAACATACGAACCAGCCTGTGCCAGGATCGTGATCAGAGCGACTTGTCGGATGTAAGTGCTCTTACCAGCCATGTTGGGACCGGTGATCAGCAGGATCATGCCTGCTTCGGGCGAATGCACACAATCGTTGGGAACGAACTCGCCTTGTGGCATCGTTACGTCCAAAACGGGATGACGGCCAGCATCGATTCGCAGCACCGAGTCGTCGGTCAGCGTTGGGCGTACCCATCCGCGGTGGGACGCGATTTCAGCGAGCGAGGCGAGCGCATCCAGTTCAGCGATTGCGCGAGCCACTTCCTGCAAGGTGGAGAGATGGCGATGAGTCTCCAAACGTAGTTGTTGAAACAGGAACTGTTCCCGCGAGGACGCTTTCTCGTCCGCTGCCAGCACCTTCTCTTCGTATTCTTTCAACTCTGGAGTGATGAATCGCTCGCAGTTCTTCAACGTTTGTTTGCGAATGAAGTGATCAGGAATCTTGTCTTGGTGTGCATTGGTCACTTCCAAGTAGTAGCCGAAGACTTTGTTGTAGCCGACTTTCAGATTCTGGATGCCAGTGTCATCCATCTGTTTACGTTGATAGGCGGCAATCCATTCTTTTCCACCGCGTGCCAGGTCTCGAAGTTTATCGAGCTCACTGTCGAAGCCTGCTTGGATGAAGTTACCATCGTTCGCCGAGATTGGGCATTCGTCGGCAAGGGCAGCATCCAGCTGTGACCTCAATTCCGGGCACAAATGCAGATGGCAATTCACGTCCTCCAGTCGCTTGGGTTGGCGATTTGCGAGGCATTCTTTCAGTTTTGGAATCGCGGTCAGTGTGCGGCCTGCCTGCTGCAAGTCACGCGGGCCCGTTCGGCCCGTTGCAATTCGCCCCAGTAATCGAGTTAGATCGAAGATCTGCTTCAGCGTGTCGCGAATGCTGCTTCGGAATTTCGGATCGTCAAAGAACTCGTGGACGGCATCCAAGCGAGCATCGATTTGAGCCGGATCGATCAGCGGTGCAGCGATCCAGTCGGCCAGCAGTCGCGAACCCATCGCTGTGCAGGTGCGGTCGATCACACCAAGCAGCGATCCTTCCCGCGAGCCGCTTCGCAGGGTTCGAGTGATTTCCAGGCTGCGTCGTGTGGCTGCATCGATTTGCAAAAAGCCAGATAGCTGATGCGAGGAAAGCGAGCGGAAGTGGTCGAGGTTTCCACGCTGAGTTTCTTGCAGGTAAGTCAGCACCGCTCCTGCGGCGCGAACGGCAGGGGCGTCACTGGACTCAAAGCCAAAGCCCTCTAGGTTGTGAACCGAAAACTGTTTTGTAAGCGTCTCGTTCGCAGCATCCTCTGCGAAACTCCAGGCCGGGCGAGCGGTCCAGGCCCACGGCGCTGTGGTGTCGGGACTGAAGTGCACGTCGTCTTCTCGGTAGATCACTTCAGCGGGACCGATCCGTTCCAGTTCGTCTTCGATCCGGGACTTCGCGAAGGTGCCAGCCTCAAATCGGCCGCTAGAAAGTTCTGCCCAAGCGATCCCGACCATCGGCTCGTCGTCCGGCTTGGCCCGTTTGTCTCGATGAAGGCAAACAGCCGCCAGGTAGTTCGCTTCACGCGGATCGAGAAGACCTTCGTCGGTCAGTGTTCCGGCGCTGACGACGCGCGTGACCTCACGCTTGACCAGCCCTTTGGCTTGCTTGGGATCTTCCACCTGTTCGCAAACTGCAGCCCGATAACCCGCGCGAATCAGTTTTTGCAGGTAAGAATCCAGTTGATGGTGGGGGAAACCCGCCATCGCCGTGGGGTTGTCGCTGTCCTTGTCTCGGCTGGTCAGGTTCAGGCCGAGAACCTCGGCCGCCACCTTCGCATCGTCAAGGAATAGTTCGTAAAAATCGCCCATGCGAAAGAACAGCAGTGCGTCGCCGCACGCCGCTTTCGCCTCATGGTATTGCCGCATCATTGGAGTCATGGGCAAATCGTACCGATCAACCGCAGCCTCGGACAGTCGCAACCCTTTCGAAAATGGGGTCGCGCAACAAAGTGGCCAGCCAGTTCTACCGAATAGGCAAACTCTGCCTACATCTGTGAGTAGGGTTTTGGCGACAGCACGTACTTGTGGATCTTGCTGACGGTGCCCTTGTATTTGGCGACTTCTTTCAATACCTGCCAGTCTGGGTGGACTCGAAACGCTTTCCAGGCCTCGAGACGAGCGGCGTCATTGGGATAGACCGTCAGGTAGCTCAAGTTGGGCGTGTAAGGCCCCACAACGGCTTGGCCGATGAACACGGGCTGGATTCCGCTATCGAGGAAGATGGGGACTTCTCCCGAGTCAAACATGTCGACTTTTAGATTCCCAAGACGCTCGTTGGCACTCTCGTAGATTCGCAGTTCATAGACTCGCTCTGCGTTTGCGAGGCTTTCCGGCGCGACCTTCAACGCAGGCATGCACTTCATGGCTGCCAGTAACTCACTTTCGATGCGCTGATGGGGCGCCTCTTTGGGGCCTCGTTCCAGGTACGGTTTGGCTGCTTGCTGATAGGCTGGGTCCGACTGCAGGCTGCTCTGAATCGCTTTGACGCCATCGGCCCCGCTGTGCGGAATCACCACGATGATTCTTCGCCCGTTTTCAGGTTCATCCGAGGGTGCGTTGGAGAACACACCGACGGGGCCAACGTTTTGCCGATTGAGGGCAGGAATCAAAGCTTCGCCAAGGTATTGATCGATCGCTGCGGCGTCACCGCTGGCACCCAGCAGATAGCTGCGGACTTCGTAATACTGCTCGGCTGAAACACGGACTTCAGAGGGCAAGATGCAACTCAGCAACAGAAAGGGCAACAAGAGGCGGTGCATGATAACTCGGCAGAAGAAAGGAATGTAAAACTGCGTTGGTTGTTCAACGAGCCGACATCATAATCGGAGCCCGATCGCCGAGGTATGACGGATTCGATGAGTTCATTCTGAAGAGCCCCCTTTCGACACACGCCTCAGGGCGAACCGATTTCTGCTTGAATGGATTCGCGCCGATACCGACGCCATGCCAAGAATACCAATGGCAGTGTGATTCCACCATAAATTGCGGTCATCGACACACCCATGGCGATCGCGCCGAATCTAGCCTCACCCACGACGATTGCAACAATCAGCAGTAGGTTGCTGAAAATCGTGATGCGCCAGATCGGATCCACCTTGTGAGCGCGTAGGTAGATTGCGAAACACTGTAGTAGGTGCAGTGCAACCATGGCCGTCGCAATTCCAATTGCCAAGCTGACTGGCAGGAACCGACTCGCTAGCTTCTGCGCGATCTCGTTGTTCATGCCTCCCAATAGAAACAAGACGCCGCAGAACATGGCCAGAATCGCACACAACGCGGTTGTCGACAGATAGACAGTGCGCAGAAACAGCCGGTCCAAGTTTTGCCGTTCTCCGTTGGCAATCAGTTCGCCGAAGCGCGGCGCTCGCGTGCGAATCCACATCGACGCGATCCCCAGCAACTGAATCAATGTATTGAGCGTCATGCCTGCCATCCCAGCGACTGCTAGGCCTTGCCAAGCAGCCAGTACTGGGATCATTGGCGTGAATGCCATCTGATGCACGAATCCCTGAAGCCCTAGCTTCCATTGCAGAGGCCAGATCTCATTCTTCCAATCCAGATCCGAAGCCGTCGCGGCAAACACTCTCTGCATGACTCGTCGGTAACGTATCCCCAGGAGGCTTAGCTCCCACAGCAATTGTGTTGCCAAAGATGCCGGAATTGCCCAAATCGTTCCGCCCGCAGCGATGACGGCCCACACGACCAAGCTGCCGCAAATCACTTGGCCGAACCGATTGCGATTCACCGATCGCACCTGGTTGCAGCCTTCCAGAACCGCAATCAAACCAGCCGAAGCGAGCGACAATCCGGAAACCAAGACGGACAACACCAATACGCCCACGATGACCGGGGAGTTCCAAAATAGCCAAGTCCCCCAAGTCAATGCGATGATGGCGAATGCGATCCCGCTGCCCGTTAGGCACTTCAGGCTACCACGCGTCAGTGCGGCGATTCGACCGATCGCGTTGGCATCGCCCACCAATTCGCCTTCGTCGGTAATCTCAACCTTTGACCATTCGTGACTGACCGAATGCATCAACACCGACGTCAAGCCGGCCTCTGCCATGTTCTGCAAGCCCAAGATTCCAAAGATGGTGTAGTACACACCTTGGGATTCAGGGTCAAAGAAAAACGCGATCAGTAGGAGAGTGACGACGCCGGAAGGGATTTGCCAAGCTTTCGCAAACGCCCCATAAAGGACCGCGCGATCGATTTCGGTCTTTTCCGAGATCAGGCGAAGGGATGGCAGTAACACAGACGGTTGGCTAATCAGCAAGAAGGCAAAACGTGATCAGTTTCAATGGCACTCAGCGACAGAAGCTGGTGTGTCAATCACCAATGTTCAACACCAGCCCCTGACCTGTCGGTAACGCCAGGATCGTTCGGTGACGCTGAGCAAAAAAATCATCGACGACGGCTCGTTGGTCTTCGTATCCTTCCCAAAGATAGTCATCAAGTAAGCAAATGCCGCCTGGACTCCACCGCGGAAATGCCCATTCAATCGCCTGAAGTGTTGGCTGAGCAAGATTCAAGTCAACGTGCATCATCGCGATCCGTGCCGGACCTGGCTCGTCCAGCGTATCGGGAACCAGTCCCGGTCGGAACTGCAATCGATCATCATGATCCGACAAGCACTCCCGAACAAGATCAAGCGAAGTTTGGCGATAGGCTCCGGCCAGGCCCACTTCACGTTCCCGGTTGGTCATGCCAGCGTCCGGGATGCCAGCGAATGTGTCGTACAGATACATCGATTTCAAGGCCGCCGTGTTCTCCGAGTCGTCTGCCTTTGTCGCGTCAAGCATGCAGTACGCCGTCGCGCCTCGGAAAACGCCAAACTCGACGAGGTCGCCATCGATGGACCGGGACAGACTCGCCAGTTGGCTTGCCAGGTGCAATCGAAACATGACTGCTTCTCCACGGACTGCCTTGTCCAAATCATTGAACGACTCTCGTTTGGCGAGGTGTTCGATCGCTTTTCTGAATTCACGGTCCTCGATCGCCGGTGGATGATGTTTGGAAAGGACTCCGTCGACTCTGCCGTCGTACCAATGGTCTTCTAGCACAACGCTCTGCATTGGAGCGAGCTTCCAGCCTGCGATAGCGAGGCTGCGGTTGATGACCGACTTCGCAAAGTCCTTGGCGAAATTGGGAACGAGTTTTTTCAAGAGTCGATGATTGAAAGAGTCGTTGTTCGCCGTGGTTGCAAACAAGAATGAGCTAAGATTGGCTGCGGCAGCCATCGGTACTATAGCTGGTTTTCGTTGAGTTCGGTCATCGTGAATTCACAGTCACAAGTCTCCTTTTCAAGCGGCGCCCTTCGACGGTTCGTGATCATCCGGCGATTGTCTTCGTGTCGGCGAACTTGGCGATCACTTCGGCTTGGTTCGCGCCATGAACGCCTTTGCTTCACACGGTGGGGATCGCCCAAGCGACGATTCGCTTGACAAGTGCTACAATCAGCGGGCAATTTTCCGGCGGTTTTAAAGACGAGGGAGATTGCGGGCTACCGATGGCACGCTCACCGATGGCAAAAGTCAGCTCTTGAAGAAAATGTTCGCGTCCGAGACGCCGCGACATGATTCGGGCCCTTTCGCCAGTCACGCATTACGACAGAAAGAAACCTATGATCGATTTTTTGTTTAACGCCGATTGCCTCATCTCTCTGATGGATTTCAATCTAAGCCTGTTAGCTGACGTCGCTGTTCCTGCGGAGGCTGCTGCTGAGCCTGTGGCGGAAGATTTTTTCTCGGTGCCTGGCTTGCTCACGCTGGGCATGTTGGTGGTCTTGCAGGCGGTGCTTGGCTTCGACAACTTGCTCTACATTTCGATCGAAAGCAAACGAGTGCCGGAAGAGAGTCAGTCGATGGTTCGTCGGCTTGGCATTGGGCTGGCGATTGCCTTTCGAATCGGACTCTTGTTTGTCGTTGTGAATTTGGTGGAAAGACTGCAGGAGGCATTCGTTAGCTTCGATTTCGATTTCTTGTCGGCGTCGATTTCTGGACACAGTTTGATCGTTCTGGGTGGTGGCGCTTTCATTCTTTGGACGGCAATGAAAGAAATCTATCACCTGCTGGCGATACACGACGTAGAGCACACCGACGGCAGCCAGCCAAAGAAGGGGTCCGTCGGACGAGCGGTTGCTCTGATCGTGACGATGAACTTGGTGTTTTCATTCGATTCGATCTTGAGCGCGATGGCTCTAACGAAGAGCTTTGCGATCATGGCAACCGCCATTGTGATCAGCGGTATGCTGATGATGTTCCTGGCCGACCACGTTGCCGAGTTCTTGAAGAAGAACCGAATGTACGAGGTGTTGGGCCTGTTCATTCTGTTCATCGTTGGAGTCATGCTGGTCAGCGAAGGCGGGCACTTAGCCGACCTGCAACTATTCGGTCATCATGTGACACCGATGGCAAAGAGCACGTTCTACTTTGTGCTCGCGGTTCTGATCGTTGTGGATATCTGCCAGTCGCGATTTCAGAGGAAACTGCTTGCAGAGCAGGAGCGACTGGAGACCAAAGCACAGGCCTAAAAAGAACTACTGGTTCGACCGCGTGTTGGCCGTGCTCCTATGAAGCGGCCGGGTGTCGATACTGACTTCTTGACTGACGAGCGGCCCTTAAATCGTCTCGTCGGAAAGGAGACGCAGTGTTGCGTCGACGTTCTCCGCGAACTGGTCTTTCGAATCGTGGTCCGGGATATCGACTTCCGCTCGATTCGAGTCGGCCAGTTGATTCATGGAGGCGTCAACCAATCTCTCATTGGACGAATCGATGGTAGGCAGTGGGGTTTGTTCCTGAGCGATTTGCTCGCCCTCGGGAGCACTGGCTGCAGGAGCGAGTTGTTCACCTTCGCCTTCACCTTCTCCGCCAACGATTCCATTGCCATTGCTGAGTCGGTTGACTTGGTTCAAAACAAGCAGGGCATCAAGTGCGGTGACGAAGCCGTCAGCATTGACGTCATAGCAAACCGCAGGGCTGCCTTCCCCGACTGGGCCAGGACCGAAAGTGTTCAGGTAGTTGATGATCATCAAGGCATCCTGAGAACTGACACTGCCACCGTGATCGACATCAAACGGATCATTGTGATTGTGGAACGGCGTCTCGTTCTCGACCACTTGGATCACAAACATGCCCTGGACTGTATTGAATTGTCCATTGGAGTCTGCCGCAGAAATGGACAGGCGGATTTCAGTTTGCGAGGCTCGTTCAACGAAGTCTTCGTCCTTCAGCTTCAGGACATCGTTTTCATCGACTTCAAATCTGGGGTCATCGACTGTCAGGTTAAATTGACCAGGCGGCCGGTTGTCCAGCAAAACACTGCCGACGGTTGCACCGGGAACCAATTCGATGACTGTGTCGTTGGTAAGCGAGAGTTCACTTGGTTGCTCAGGCAGATCTCGGACCTGAATGGTGATCGCCTGAGTGAAAGATCCTCCGCTTGGAACTTCCGTGGCTGTCACATTCACAACGATCGATTCTTCGGTCTCGAAGTCAACAGAAACGCCTGGCACCAAACGCAGGTCGAACCCTTCGACGATGAAGCGAGGGTCGTCTACCGTGAAAGTATGGGTTTGTTCCTCATCGGGGTCGTGAACTTGCAGTTCGGTGACGACATCTCCAGGGGCATTCTCAAACACGAAGGCTTCGTGCGGTGTGATATCAGTGATCGGGTCGTTCGCATTGCGGATCGTCAGTGTCACGATCTCTTCAATGAGGTCGTTGGTCTCCGGGTCCGTGGCTGAGATTACGAGAGGTATGGATGGCTCTGTCTCGAAGTCCAGTCCGCCGCCAATGAAGATGATATTTTGACCATCGACACCGAACCGTGGGTCGTCGATCGCGAGCAAGTGGTTCGCGCCATCTGCATCGATCACCTCGATGGTCCCAATCGGATCGCCTGGGTTCAGATTCTCGGGGACAGGATCCACGGTGATGTTCACGCCGGTGGGAGCATCCGGAACCGCATTGACGGTGATGTCCAGGGTGATTTCAGCAGAGGCATCGCGCCCGTCATGCAAGAGCACGATGACTGAGTCGCTGCCATTGAAGTTCAAGTCCGGGGTGTAGCTGATCGAACCGTCCGTTCTCAAAATGGCGATGCCATGAGAGGCTTGTGTTCGCTGCACCAGCACGAAATCGTCTCCTTCGGCGTCGGAGGACTCCGTCAAAGCGGCCGGTGCTGGCAACGTCAGCGGTGTGTCTTCATTCGTTTCAAAGCTGGGTTGTACGGTGTATTGCGGAGCCGTGTTTGCTCCGTCCAGAGTCACGCCGAACAATACATTGTCCACATCCTGGCCACCACTGATCGTGACGCTGTTTGCGGCTGCTTTGCGGAGCGCCACTTCGGTGACTCCTGCCGCGCCCAGCACGACTACAGAGTCATTGCTGGCTCCCAAAGCCAATGATGAAACCTGTCCAACCGACGACAAATCAACCGCCAAGTCTGCGACCAGGGATCCATCACGCAAGTTGATTAACTTCAGCATCGCGTCGACTGGCGAAACCGTCAGCAGCAAGTCGCGCGCACCATCGATCGCGACCGGACCAGTCTCAATAAGAGTATGCAGCGTTGCGAAATCCGCGTCCGCGTCTAGCACGCTGACTCCTCCGGAATCTGTGCGAACCGCAAGCAGTCCGGATGCATCGTCGAATGCCAGCAGTCCGCTTGTTCCCGAGACATCGATCGGTGTCTGAGTGATGAACGACGCGGTCGCGTTGCTCCACAATGATAGTTGCAGTCCGTCGGAACCACTCCACGCGAAAACCGAACGGTTGCCGGTTTCCGAGGCCAATACTTGTGTATCGTCCGGCACCGTGGTTGACGTCGTGGTGACTTGCAAACCAAGGTTCGCATCGGAGGCGTCAACAGCGCGGACAACGATGTCGGGAGTCGATTGCTCCAAGAGTACTCCACGGCCTTCGCTGTCGAGTGCCACCGTTGACCATGGAAGGTCTTCGGATGCTCCAGAGAGATCGATTGGAGTGACCGATCCATCAGCCGGATTGACCGTCCAGGAAGTTTCACCCGAGTCGTCTGTGCCCACGATCAACAAGGTGCCATCGGGCAACGCTTGCACTTGAGTCAGTTGCTGGCCAACGGCAACACTCTGGTCCGTGCCATCGGATAAGTCGCCAATCACGAGCGAGTCAGGCGTCAACGCGAACGCGGTTCCACCATCAAGTTGAAGCTGAGTCGCGTCGGCCACCGTGACGGTTCCATCGGCGACAGTGGCCTCAACGGGAAAGGTTTGGCTTTGTGTCTGAGTGCCGTTGAATAGCCTCAGTAGATAAGTCCCGTCGCCGAGATTCGGAATGCTGTAGGTTCCATCCTCAGCGGCAAGCACAAATGACTCGCCTGCATCCAGTTCACTGTTGTTGTTCGCGTCAACGTAGATCAGTCGCTCGGGAACATTGACCTCGGCCGAATCTTTCTGGAAAGAAACGTTGGCGTCGTCAAATACTGCTCCTGTGATCGCCGCCAAGACACGACGCTCTCCCAGATGCTCCACCAGCAAACGACGCTGGACTCGCAGCTTTCGCGGAATCGATCGGTTGGTTCGCTTGCCCATGTTGTTGATGTTCTTGGGGTTAGTACGACAGACGAGGTGCGGTGGCTTCGACGCAGTTTCTTGGCAAAAGTTCCCCTCCAATGGGTTGGTCGGTCAAAAAAAGCATCCCACTCCCACACTCGGACCGTCTATCATACGCGGAGTCACTTGTTTTTTGTGCGAATTGCCATGATTACGCCGCGAAGGGGCCCATTTGAGTCCGTTTAGCGGGGCAATCGGCTGAAATAGTGTTGGTTCATCCAGCCAATTCATTGGACATTTTTTCCTCCGTATAAGTACGCGAAAATGACTCTTTCATCCCGCTTTGGTCAGCATTCTGTCTTTTACTTGGTTTTGACCTGCGTTTTCGCATGGGTGACCGCCGCAGCCGACCTTAGTGCCCAAGGGCTGACCGGCCCAGGGCAACGTTTGGAGGAGACGCTCAACGGTGGCCGTCAGGATTCCAATGCCGGTCGCGAGGATGATCTGTATGGAGACGAGGAAATGGACATGATGGATGAAGAGATGGAGATGATGGATGAAGACGACATGTACATGGACATGGACATGGGTGACGGAGGAGGACGGCGATCGCGTCGTTCATCCGGTTCCCAGAGCGACGCGATGACAGCCTATGCAGGTGGCTTGATTGCCATGATGCGTGGTTTCGATTTGGGGCCACTGTTCGTTTCCAATCAAGACGTGGTTGTGGAGGCTGGACCTGCCCTCGGAAACGAAGCCGAACTCGCCTTCAGGTCGGGAAACCAGGGATTAGCACGCGAGTGGATGTTGGGTCATATGACGACCGAATACGACGAAGCTTTGGTCGCGATTCAAACGGTCAAGTACAGCCCATTGTTACGACGGCCAGTCTGGAACATCCGCTTTGGTGTTTCGATGGCGGTTCGTGGCGGCGACGGGATCACCGATCCAACGCCGATCCGTGAAGGAAAAACCCCTCTTGGCACGCTGCGATCGGCACGTGGTCGAGGGAATTCTGGTCGCGAAGAGATGGACATGGACATGGAGATGGGCGATATGGACTCGCAAGACGGTCGCATGGAAGAAGACATGGAGATGGACATGGAGATGGACATGGAGATGGGCGATATGGACATGCGAGGTGGCGAACGCCGTTCTGCTTCGAGAGCCGCCAAGCCTCGTTTCCAACAACGCGAAATGCTCAGTAGCGAAGCTCGAAGCACTATCGATAGGACGCTTGGATTGGTCGCTGAAGTGCTTGCGAAGGAATTCAATACACGGTTTCAAAGCGGTGACTTCGGTCCGATCTTGGTCGCCGTTGCTCCACCTGCGCCTGCGGAGCCTGTGCGCGGTGCCCCTGCAGTCTCAGCGGTACCAGCCGCTGGACCTGCCATGAACGAGGCGTTGAATGAAGCCTTGTCCGATTCTCCCGAGCCGCTTCCGATGTGGCAGCCAGGCATTGTGTTCCTAGGTGAGGGGGCTTGGGATGAAGTGCTTCCGACAGCCAAGGCGGCCAGCATCGATGTGATCTTTCACTTCGATGTGGTGCTGAAAAAGGGCCGCAACGATGCAGTGCAGAACATTTCCCGCTGCCGTCTGATTCACGTTGCCGCAAAAAAATCGCTGGGGGTATCCAAGGCGATGGACAGTGGTGAAGCCGCACAGATGGCAAGCCTCGGTCGGATGGGAGAACGCGCTTACGTAGAAGATCAATTCGCGACGCTGATGGGGATTGTCGACCGTCAGCTGAAGGTGACTGATCTTCCCAAGCTCAGCGCTGAAGTCGCTCAAAAACGAATCACGTCACTGATTGGGAGTGCGAATTCCAAGTCTCTTCGAACGTTGGCTGAGATCCGTCTTTATCAGGCGCAAGGTTTGATTGAAGAGAATGAGGTCGAAGATGCCTTCGATATCGTCGGTGGCGTCGAAGCTTTGCAGCTGCTCCATGGCCCCCGCGATCAGCGTCTGGAAACGGCTCGGAAATGGGCTGTAGAGTCTCAAGCCGACGTGAACTAGCGAGTGGCTTGCTCAATCCCGCGGGACTTCAATTCCGCGGATCAATGCGGTTAGTTCTTCGTCGGTGGTGCGGCCCTCGATTTCTGACTCGGCACTCAGCTGGACGCGGTGGCGAAGGGCTGGAATCGAAATGTCAACGACATCGTCGGGAATCGCGTAGTCACGGCCGCTGAACGCTGCCAGGGTTCGCGCCGATTGCATCAATGCAATTCCGGCTCGCGGTGACGCCCCAATATGAAAGGCGGGCCAGGCTCGTGTGGCTCGCACGATCTTGTTGATGTAGTC
>JBGCGI010000144.1:0-13042 GCA_045110715.1 Rubripirellula sp. | reverse complement strand
CGTGCTGCGTTTTCCTCTCCTGGCGTTCTCGTCCAACGAGGGAATCAGAAGCGCTCCATCTAACTCTATTGCTCGTCGCCTGCGCACCAACCGAGAGAATCAACCGAATGTCTTCCGTGGACGATCCCGAATCAGCTGACGAGCGTTCGTTTGCGAGCACGTTCACTGAGCATCGCCCGCGTCTGAAGCAGATGTTGCAGTACCGGATGGATCCCCGATTGAAAGCTCGCACGGACCTCTCCGATATCCTGCAGGAGTCGTATCTCGATGCGGTACGACGATTGGAGCATTTTCACAAGAAGCCTCACCTGTCGATGTACCTGTGGTTGCGGCAGATCACGATGCAGCGACTGATCGATGTTCATCGTCAACATCTGCTGGCGACAAAGAGAGACGTGCGCAACGAGGTTCGGTTTGCTCACCGTGAGTCAGGTCGCCAAGATTTCTTGGCGGCAACCTCTGTTGCCATCGCCCGTCGGTTGGTCGATCAAATGATCACGCCCAGCCAAGTCGCGATTCGCCAAGAGATGCTGGAGCAGGTCGAACAGAGCTTGGAACAGCTGGATGAGATCGATCGCGAAATTCTAGCGCTGCGGCATTTCGAGGAGATGAAGAACGGCGAAGTCGCGGAGTACTTGGGGCTATCCGAAGCCGCAGCGAGCAATCGGTACGTGCGAGCGCTATCGCGTTTGAGAAAAGACCTCGAACAGATTCCGGATTTTTTCGATGACGAGTGAAGCTGCCAATCGAAATCCTGTCGAGGTGTTGGGGGAGGAGTTTCTTGCCCGTTGGCGGGACAATGAGGATCCGAAAGTTCAGGATTATGTCAATTCGCATCCTGAACACGAAAGTCAGATTCGAAGCCTGTTTCCGACCATGTTGGCAATGGAGAAATTAAGAGTCAGCAAGCACGAGCCTGCAGAACGGCCAATCCGCCTGCACATCGACCGACTTGAGCGGTTGGGAGACTACCGAATCATTCGTGAGATTGGTCATGGAGGCATGGGGATCGTCTACGAGGCAGAGCAGCAGTCGCTGCGCCGACGTGTTGCTGTCAAAATTTTTCCAAAACAGGCCATTGGCGATTCACAACAACTCAAGCGATTTCAACGCGAAGCGGAAACCATCGGTAGCCTTCATCACACCAACATCGTGCCGGTGTTCGGAGTAGGAGAGCAGGATGGACTGCACTATTTTGTGATGCAATTGCTCGATGGCGTTCCCTTGGATCGTGTGATCGCGGAAATCGGAACACGTCCTTCCGACGAAGAAGGCATGCAAGATCCGATCCAAGAAATCGTCAGGTCGGTGAGTAAAGAATTCACTGAAGAAGACTGTCCGGTTCGTGAAGAAACAGGTACTGAAGGACGATCGCCAACGGACGTTGATTCAAGGGAGTTTGCGCGATCCCATTGGATCCGAATCGCGGACATCGGAATCAAAGTAGCAGATGCATTGCAGTACGCGCATGCGAAGGGCGTTCTGCATCGCGACATCAAACCCAGCAATTTGATTCTTGGAAACGACTTTCAGGTTTGGGTCACGGATTTCGGTCTGGCAGTCGCTCCGAACCAAGATCGCTTGAGCCGATCCGGAGACGTGGTCGGTACCTTGCGATACATGTCACCCGAGCAATTGGCGGGACGTTCTGATCGACGCAGCGACGTGTACGGGCTGGGATTGACGCTGTATGAACTTCTGACTCTTCGGCCAGCCTTCGACGGTGACAGTCGCGGTTCATTGATTCGGAAAGTCTCTACCTCGACACCACCCTCTCCGCGTTCGGTCTGCCGCAGAATTCCTCGCGACCTGGAGACGATCATCCTGAAGGCGATCGCGAAGTCTCCGGAAAGTCGATATCGAACAGCCGCAGAATTCGCCGACGATCTGAGAAGGTTTCAGAATGATCAGCCGATTCAGGCGAGGCGAATCGGACCATTGGAGCGATTGGCGCGGTGGAGTCGACGCAATCCAGCCTTGGCGGGAATGAGCGCCGCGATGCTGATTGGTGCGGTCTTTTCCCTCAGTGCGGTCAGTTGGAATTGGCGGCAAGCCGTTCACGAAAAACAAAACGCAGAACTGCAGGGAGCAAGAGCCGAGAGTAATTTGACTCTCGCCTTAGGTTCGATGGACCGACTTCTGGAACGTTTCGAATCAGATTGGATGGCACATCCAGACTCCGTCAGTTCAGGGAACGCGGCGACAAGTGCGACTCGTTTCGTCGTGTCCGATCAGAGTGCTGTGATTCTTGAAGAAGCACTTCAGTTCTACGATCAGTTCGCTCAGCAAAACGATCGTAGCCCGACTTTGCAACGAGAGACTGCGAAGGCGTATCGGCGGGTCGGTGACATCCTGGAACGCCTCGGCAGGCATGCCGAAGCGCTGCAAGCCTATCAAAAGTCGGCTGACACACAGTTGCTGGCCTTGGACTCGATGCCGGTTGCTGACCCAGAACTCGTGTTAGAGACGTCAGCTGTCTTGAATCGGTTGGCCCTGGTGCTTCACCAGATGAATCGATCGCTGGAGGCGAAGCAGTACCTTGATCAAGCGAAAGCGATCCTGTTGATCGAAGTCGCACGAAACGAAAATTCGCAAGATTGCATTTATGAATTGGCGTTGACGCACAGCAACCTCGGATTGGTTCTTTGGCAGATCCATCAAGGCAAGGAAAGCATGCAGCGTCACCGGCGAGCCATCTTGCTACTGGAGGGCTTGGCCGAGGAAGCGCCCCAGAAAGCCAAGTATCGCGTTGCCCTCGCTCGTGCCTATCGAAACTACTTTCCAATCGCATCCGCTTGCAAGGAGCGGGCCTACGCGTACGAGATCCGTGAATCTGCGAAAGAGATTCTCGAACAGTTGGTCAGTGATTTTCCCGACGTACCCGACTATCGATGCGAACTGAGCGAGATGTTGGCTTTCACGCTGCACGGATGTGACGTATCGGTGAAAGGACGCGATGCAGACCACGCGGTCCAGTTGGCTGAAGATCTCACCGAGCAGTTTCGGGCCATTCCCAGAGATGACTCTGCTGTGGCACGGGCTCTGGCGATTCAGGGCAGCCTCATGCGTGCAGCAGATTCAGAAACTGCCTTCCTGGCCCATGAGGATGCTGCCAATATTCTACGCGGCCTCTGCGTTCGTTTTCCCAGCGTGAATGCGTATCGAATGTTGTTGGCCGAGACCCTTCGTGAGCAATCGCAGACGCTGCAATCGCTTGGCAACGAGGAAGAAGCGATTTGCACGTTGGAAGAAGCTGTTTCACAGCAGTCCGCCTTTCTTGAGCACCAGCCAGACTCGATGGCCGGCCGAAAGGCGATGGCCGCATTGTTGAACACTCTGGCGGTCCGAATGACGGAGGCCGGTGAAACGCACAGGGCAGAGGAACTGCGTGAAGCTTCCAAGCTTGCCTGGAAGCGACGGCCAGTTGCGGAGTAGCGTGACGACTACTGAGTGTTCGTTGGAGCCATGACACTTGGCCCATACGTGTTCGTTGGGGCCTGAAACGTTGGTTGCCCTGTCTGTGTTGGCTGACCGTGATAGGTTGGCTGACCTGTCTGTGTTGGCTGACCGTAGTACGTTTCTTGTCCGTAGTAGGACTGCTGTGTCTGCTGCATTTGCAAGGCAGCCGTGGATTGCATCGCGTTGATGATCGGCTCGCTGATGCCCAATTGGTGCATCTGGATCACTTCCGAAACTGTCAACTGACGCAAGACGCCATTGAGTTGGATCTGTTGAATGATCATCGCTTCGCTCAGGCCACCGCGAGCCATCGCAACCACTTGCTCTGGCCCGACGGGGCCAGGCTGTTGAGGTCCTACGAAGGGCGCCGGCTGCGGCTGAACGTACGTCGGTGGATGTACGTAGGTTGGTGGCTGAACGTAGGTTGGTGGCTGAACGTAGGTTGGTGGGTAAGTCTCGTGATGCGGGTGAACGTAGTGGTGGCCCGAGTGATAGCGTTGGTTGTGCTCGATTCGTTGATCTTTCTGATTGCCAATCGTTCCGCCAGCAACCGCGCCGACCGCACCGCCGATCAACGCACCCGCGGTTTCATTGTTGCCTTTGTCTCCAATCGCAGCCCCAATGGCAGCGCCCGCCAGTCCGCCCAGCAGGGCACCGCGTCGGCGATGAGTACGATTCTGAGCGTTCGCGTCTACCACGATGAAGGTCACGAGTAGGGCAAGGATCGAAATTCGCTTGGTCATGGAGGGTCTCTGGTTAAACGGCACAGGCTTAGGTCACCCGCTGGGAAAAGCGTCGGTAACTGAAGCCTGACACAGAACTCTCCGCGAAGCCGCCAAAATGTATATGTCGACTAGGGGTTCTGATTTGAACTTGCTGATTCTGGTGCCTGTAGCGATGGCATCAATCAGCGGTGACAATGACGAGGCGTCTTTCACACCCTTTCAATTTCGAAAAGTGACCCATGAGTGAACAAACTCATCCCAAACCCGCCGGCGGCTCCATCTCATGGATTGACTTGACCGTCGACGACGCCAATGGCGTTCGAGAGTTCTATGAAGAAGTCACCGGTTGGACGAGCCAAGCCGTCTCGATGGAGGACTACGATGATTTTTGCATGGTCTCGGACAGCGGAGAGACCGTCGCGGGCATTTGTCACGCCCAGGGCGAGAACGCGGATCTGCCTGCTCAATGGCTGATCTATATCAATGTGAATGACTTGGAAGCCAGCATCGCTGCCTGTGAGAAGCTGGGGGGAGCCGTGATCAGTGGGCCCCGGCAAGTGGGCGGCGGCCGATGTGCTGTGATTCGCGACCCGGCAGGGGCGGTTGCCGCACTCTACGAAACCGATCAAGAAGTTGCTGAGCCAGGTTGATACAATGCGAAGCTTGCGAACCAAACTCTTTTCCTGGAGATTTCATGCGAGCTAAATGTGATTGGCGTTCAAGGCATCTGGTCGTTGCAGTGCTCGCTTTGCTTTGTGTGCCAGCGTTCGGCGAAGATCCCGTCTTCTCCGGTCCTCAGGTTGGCGAACCTTTGCCATCGTTTGATTGCGAAGGGCTCCGAAATGAGCGAGAGGACGAGACATTCGACTTTGTTGCAGAAGCCGAAGGTTCCCCGCTGATGATCATCTTTTTCCACGAACGAACTCGGCCGGCGTTCGCGCTGATGCGGACGGTCTCGCGGTGGGCTGCACAGCAGCACCGTAAGGCAAAGAAGGACGTCAAGCAGATCCACGTTGCGGTTGTCTTCTTGAGTGACGATATGACCGAGACAAAGAAGTGGGCGACGAATGTGAACCAGCATTTAGTGGACGACGTCGTCTATGCCGTCTCGCCGGATGGACCGGAAGGCCCCGGCGCCTACGGGCTGAACCGGAACGTGACGCTGACGATTTTGGTTGGCAACGAAGGCAAGGTGACCGAGAACTTCGCTTTGGTGCAACCGCAGACGCAAGCCGATGGTCCGAAGATTCTCAATGCAATCGGTGAAGTCACGGGCAACAAGGAAGTCCCAACAATCGAGCAGTTGACGCAGCAAGACCAGATGGGGCGGATGCGAGCTGCCAAGAAAGATGACGCGCCAGCCCGTGATCCCAAGTTGGGCACAATGATTCGCGCCATGATTCAGAAGGATGCGACGGATGCTGCTGTTTCAGAAAAGGCGGCCGAAGTAGAAAAGTATGTGACTGAAAATGCTGCCGCTCGAACACAACTCGCGCGAATGACTTCCACGATCGTTAAGTCGGGCAAGCTCAGTAACTATGGAACCAAGCAAGCCCAGAAAGTGATTCAGGCCTGGGCTAAGAAGTACGGGAAGCCAGCGAAATGATCTGCGTTTGAGTCGATCGGGAGCCTTCGATTGTTTGCATTTTTCCAAACGAAATACGCGTTCTTTCTGCCGTTGGTCGGCTGCCTGCTTGTCGTTGGACATGCCGGTGCGGCTCAACCTGTCAACTTTGATAACGAGATCATCCCTGTTCTTACCAAGGCCGGTTGCAATACCGGTGCGTGTCACGGCGCGGCGATTGGCCGAGGTGGATTCCGCTTATCGCTCTACGGGGGCGACGCTTCAGCAGACTACGATTCCATCGTGCATGAACTGCAGGGGCGACGCGTCAACCTGAGTCGACCTCAGGAAAGCTTGCTGTTGATGAAGCCTACCGAGTCCATGGAGCATGGGGGTGGCTATCGATTGGGTCCGGATCAAGAAGGCGCCCGCAGACTCTTGAATTGGATTGAGCAGGGCGCCGATCGCGCTCGCGGCGCTCCGGAACTGGTGCGATTGGAAGTGCAACCGAGTTCTTTCATTGGTGACAAGGATCGGCACACGACGCCGTTGAAGGCGGTGGCCCATTTCCGCGACTCCAGCGGGCTGACGTCCAGCAAAGTCGTCACGGATTGGACCGTCTTCACTCCCGACGATGATGCTTCGGTCAGGGTCGATGCTGAAACTGGGATCGCCAGAGTGCTGCGTGCAGGACGGCACATTGTCGTTGCCCGCTATCTCGATCAAGTCGTGCCCGTGGAGTTGATCCTTCCACTGTCCAGTACCGAGTTCGCTGCCGAAGAATCGACGAACTTCATCGATCGCTACATCGCAAAGAAATTGTCGGTTCTAGGACTGGGGGTGTCCGATCAAGCCAGCGACGCAGAAGTTCTGAGAAGACTCTGCTTGGATCTGACCGGTCGATTGCCATCGGTCGAACGTGTTCAGGGTGATGTCGTGGCGCTTGCCCCAGAGAATCGTTCGGAGCTGATTAACTCCTTGATCGATTCGGATGAATTCAATCAGTACTGGACTTTCCAGTTCAGTAAGCTGCTGCGAATTCGATCTCAGCCACAGGACAAAGTCGGCATGCAAGTCTATCACGCATGGTTATCGAAGCAGATTGCCAGCGGGGTTGGTTATGACGAACTTGCCAGGCAATTGCTGACCTCTGTG
Source organism: Rubripirellula sp. (assembly GCA_045110715.1). Lineage (GTDB taxonomy): Bacteria > Planctomycetota > Planctomycetia > Pirellulales > Pirellulaceae > Rubripirellula. The sequence continues at coordinate 6,139 of JBGCGI010000144.1, read as the reverse complement.
GGCGATACACATTCCATTGGTCCGGCCAATTTTTATCGAGCAGCCGGCGGGCCGCGTGAGCAGGCGGAGTTCACCAGTGAACTGTTCATGGGAAGCCGCCTCCGCTGTGCAAACTGTCACAACCATCCTCTCGATCGCTGGACCCAAGACGATTACCACGGTCTAGCAGCGATCTTTGCAACGCTGCGTGTTGGCAAGGTCGTTTCAATCGATCCGCGCGGTAAGGTTTCTCATCCGCGTACCGGTGACGATGCGATCCCCAAAATACCGGGGCTCGATTTCAAAGATGGTCAGCAGCAGTCGCGGGAAGCGTTGGCCGATTGGCTGGCAGATGAGCAGAATCCATTCTTCGCCAAGGCGATCGTCAATCGCTTGTGGAAGTCCATGATGGGACGCGGATTGGTCGAGCCGACGGACGATCTTCGTGAAACCAATCCCGCAACCCATCCACTTCTACTTGATGAATTGGCCGCTGATTTTGTTCGTAGTGGCTACGATTTCCGCCACACGCTGCGAGTGATTGCCAATAGCGATGCCTACTCTCGGAGTAGCAAGGCCACCGCACAGAACGTGAATGATGATCGATTTTATTCTTACACCATTTCCAAGAGCCTCGAACCTGAAGTCTTGGCCGATGCGGTCTCGGACGTGTTGGGGCTCGCTGAACAGTATGGCGATCAACCACTTGGGACCCGCGCCATCGCTCTGGTCGACCCGAAGGTTGCTTCCGAGTCGCTTGATGTTCTAGGGCGTTGCTCGCGAGAAGAGAGTTGTGAGGCTGGAGCTGGTCCCGATCAGAATGGTGGACTACCTCGCAAACTACATCTGTTCAATGGCGCGTTTTTGAATCGGCGGATTGTCGATGCTGATAGTCGATTGCAGAAACTGATTCACGAGCAGAAAACACCCGCCGAAATTGTTTGCGAATTCTATCTGCGCACATTGAGTAGAAAACCGACGGAGAGTGAGCAGTCGTATTGGTCAGAACAGTTGGCGGAGTCCGACGCCGATCAAATGAGCGAATGTTTGGAGGACTTCGTATGGAGTCTACTGACTTGCAGAGCATTCGTTACCAACCACTAGAGAGGTCGCAATGATTCACAAACGCTACGATCGATGTGACGGCTTTCAACGCAGGGATCTGATGCGCGTCGGTGGTTTGACGGCATTGGGGCTTCAGCTGAGTGATTTCTTCCAACTTCAGCGGGCGATGGCGGCGACTGGTTTGCCAACCGCCAAGGCGAAAGCCTGCATCTTGATTTGGTTGGATGGTGGACCGAGCCATTTAGAAACATTTGATCCGAAACCTGAATCGCCCGCCGAGGTCCGGGGGCCGTTGGAAACGATCGCGACCAAGATTCCGGGTGTTCGTTTTAGCGAGTGTCTCCCCAAGACCGCCGCGATGGCAGACAAGTTGACGATCATTCGCTCGATGACTTCGCCGCTTGGCGAACATAATTTCGGCACCCACTACATGATGACCGGCTACAAGCCCACGCCCGTTCTTCAGTACCCAACTTTCGGTGCGGTGCTAGCCCACTCGCGTCGCCAATCAAATGTGCTGCCGCCTCATATTGCTGTTCCCGACTTTCGCGTTGGCGGTTCCAAGCTGTCAGGGGCTGGGTACTTGCCCGCTGCGACGCGGCCGTTTTCGGTGGGTGGCAATCCTTCCAAGCCGGATTTCAAGGTCCGTGATTTGGATTCCTATCCCGGTTTGAGTCTCACCCGTTCCGATCGACGTCGCCATTTCGTGGCAGCGCTCGACGATTTCAACCGTGGGACAGATGCCTCGAAAGTCATGAGTGCCGATCCTGATCTGGAGCGTGCCTACAACCTGATCGCGTCGGAGGAGGCCAAGCAAGCTTTCGATCTGTTGGATGAACCAAGTGACGTTCGCCGGAACTATGGAAGCAAAACCATCGGGCAGAGTTGCCTGTTGGCACGCCGTTTGGTCGAACGTGGCGTTCCATTCGTCACGGTCAATGATCGTGGCTGGGACACACACGAGAATCTGTACACGCGGTTGAAGGACGGCTACACCGGCGCAAAAGCTCCCGTTGGTTTGATTCCTTCCTTGGATCTCGCGTTTTCTGGTTTAGTCCAAGATTTGGAGCAACGCGGCATGTTGGAGGAAACGCTGGTCGTCGTGATGGGCGAGTTTGGACGGACGCCGAAGTTGAACAGCAGGGGCGGTCGAGATCATTGGCCCCGCGTGTTTAGCGTTGCGATGGCTGGCGGTGGCGTGCCTGGCGGACAGGTGATCGGCAGTAGCGACTCTGTTGGCGAAGGTCCCCGCGACCGTCCCGTTACCCCGTCGGACCTGTCTGCAACGATCTATTCTTTGCTAGGAATTGATCCGAAACGCGAGTTGCATACCAGCGATGGACGACCGGTTCGAGTTGCCCCGTTTGAATCTCAAGTGATTGCAGAAATCGCATAAATGATCAGAACTCGTCTCTTCCGTATTGGGCTGTCACTTCTGATTTTTGTCGTTTGCTCAATCAGCGTTCCTGCAGTTGAACCTCCTATCGTTGCCTTGGCGTTTGCACCGGATGGCTCTGTTTTGGTCGTTGGATCGCAGGCTGGTGTCAGCGTTCACGATTGGCCATCTCTTGAAAGGCGAAGCGAGATCAAGTCTCGCGTTTTGAATGTTCATGATTTGGCGTTTTCACCATCGGGAGAAACGTTGGCGGTGGCAGGTGGCACGCCATCCGAGCAAGGTGTGGTCGATCTGCTCGTTTGGCCGACCGGAAAGCGAGTGGAGCTGATGAATCGTCATGATGACACGACGACGCGAGTTGCGTGGCTTGACGACAAACATTACGCCGCCGCAAGTTTGGATCACGAGATCTCGCTCGTCGCGATCGGATCCGAGAAACCTCCCGCTGTGCTGAGAGGACATTCCAAAGGAGTCACCTCGTTATGTCTCGTTGGCACAACGCTGGTCAGTGGCGGATGGGATCAAAATTTGCGAGTGTGGGATTCAGGCGAACTGCGTTTGATCCGATCCTTGAACAATCATACGAAGCCAATTCACGACATCAGAGTTCAGCCCGAGGTTGAGGGGCCAAGCACACGACGGTTGTTGGCATCCGCCAGCGCTGATCGTACCGTCAGGTTTTGGCAGCCTACAATCGGTCGCATGGTGCGATTCGTTCGTTTGGATCACCTGCCCATGGCAATCAGTTGGGCGATGGATGGCAAGCGTGTCTTCGCGGCTTGCGATGATGGTCGTGTTCGCGTGATTGATCCTGGCCTGGCGACGGTTGTCCAGGAGCTAGACGGAGTTGATGGTTGGGCGCATTCGATCGCAACGCATCCAACGGATGGTTCCGTCGTGGTGGGTGGCAGCGCGGGGCAACTGCGACGAATAGCAAACTAACGCGTGGTCGCGGCTTACAGGCTTACAGTTGCGGTGCGAAACTGCGGCTGGAAGCCTCAGTCACGTGAAGAGCTCACTGGGCGCGTCGATTGGTTCTTGTTGATTTGTGTTCGACTTCACGCGGGGCAGACAGAAATTCGGCTAGTACACGACTGCCTTCATTGGATGCCGGTGAATATCGATCGGCACTGACCACCATTCGGGATCCGGACCGCGTCAGCTCCGCTGAACTCAACGCTCGCTCCACGATCTCGGTCGCTTGTGCCTTTTGTGTTTCCGTCAAAAGGGCCGGGCAATCAAGTTGGTCATCTCGAAATTGAAAACTGACACATTCAACCGATTCGATTTGATCCGATTCGGTCTCAACGAAGCCTCGAACGCACCCGGAGATCCCGTCCAACATGACTTCATCGACTTGGAATTCCAGGTTCATCGCATTCCCACCAATCGATTTGGCAACAACAAGGTTTGCTAGCAACAAACCGTAGTTTAGCTGCCCGGAAGCGTGAAGTTGGAAGTCGAGCGGAATCTCTCAATTTGAACGAGGAAACTACTGATTCCGGTCACTGCCCTTCGATGTAATCCAATTGGATTTTGGTCTTCGGGAGTTTCTTTTTTAGCTGATCGGCGCCTTCTTGAGTCACGTTGGTGCGGGTCACGATCAGGTCCTCCAGTTTCGACAGGCCCTCCATGTTCGCAAGACTCTCATCCGAAATTTGGGTCGAGCCGAGGTGCAAGAATTTGAGATTCGTCAGTCCACTCAGGAATAGGGTTCCATCATCGGACAATCGCGTGTTGTCCAAATTCAGTGACTCGAGGGTTGTCAGTCCTGCCAGCGGTTTGATGCCGTCGTCCGAAATGTTGACGCGCCAGAGATTCAGCTTTTTGAGCTTCATCATTTTGCTAAGTGGTTCGGTCCCACCGTCAAGGATCTGCGAGCACTCACTGATGTCCAACTCTTCGAGGTTCTTCATGTTGGGTAGCTCGGCCATGCCTTCGGCATCGACGTGAGTCTGCGCGATTCGCAGCTTGCGGAGTTTTGGAAACGTCTTGGCAATCAGTCCCATGGACTCGTTCCCAACGGTTGCGCCAGCCAGGTACAGTTCTTGCATCTCCTTGAGCGCTCCCAGTTTGCTGAGGCCATCCTCGCCGACCCACAGGAAATCGACAGCCAGCACCTTGAGCGAGTGTAGTTTTCCAACGTGCTCCATCCCATCGTCGCTGACTTGGCACTCCCCATTCTTGCCCGAGAATTTCAATGCCTTCAGTTTCGAGAGATTCGTAAGATGCTTGAGCCCAGCATCGGTAACGGGACAGTCTCGGAGATCTAAGTTTTCGAGCGTCGGAATCTGGCCAAGAAACTTCAATCCTTCGTCGGTCACGCCGGTGCCCAACAGCAGAACCGATCGTAGCTTTGGCAACTTGAGCAGAGGCTCCAGGTCTTGATCCGCGACTTCCGTGTCACGAAAGTCCACTTCAATGATCGCATTGTTGCCATCGCGCCGCATCTTTTCGGTCACGGCTTCAATGGCGGCGACAGCTTCGGCATCGTCCGTCACAACGGCGACCTGAACTGCTTGAGCGGGCTCACTTGCAACCGTATCGACCTTTTCGACCGGCGGTGTGGAGGTGCTGGAAGAGTTGCAGCCGAGAGAAAGCAGCAATGCGCTCGCAGCGCAAAGACAAAGGAGTCGAGACAATGGACTTTCCAAGGAAGGCGAGAGTGAGTTTGAGTTAACGTTCGGACGTCCAAATTGTAGCCACTCGGTGGAGGGTGCGGTGTCGAACTGAAGCTCGTCGATGATCCCACGCTTTCGGACTGAATCCCCTCTGTCTGAGGGGGCGTCATGCTGTTTTAGAGACATTCACCCCCAGGAGGACTAAGAGCACCACGTTTGGCGATGAAATTTGGGCGAGCAGTAAGCACTTTCTGTGGTTGCTCGCCAATCTGCTGGTTAACATGAACTCCTACTCTTCTCCTTTTCACATGCTGGGTTTGCTCCGATGCGTTATCTCTGCGCCATCTGTTTCGCGCTGTTTGCGATTGCCCCTTTGAGTGCCGCTCCGGTGACTTATGTCGAGAGCACTGACGGCGAGTTGTCGTTTGATCACATGGACCCAACCGACCTTGGGCTCTTCGACATCGGAAACAATACCGTTGAGGGTTCTATCAGCGACGTTGGACTTGATAACGAAATTGATGTGTACACAGACCAAGCTGATATTTTTTCATTCACAGTGAACAGTGGAACTGAAGTGAGCGAGATCTTCTTGAGAAGTTTCAGCGGCTCTTCCGACAACTTCTTCGTTGGCATTGACGATGCGAGCACGTTCTTCTTTTCCCCGGTGGATATCAATAATTTCCCCACCAATGCGACACTCGATGCAAACATTGTCGCCTACGGAATCGCTGGCATCACCGATCTGTCTCCTGACGCTGATCTAGATGGGGGCAGTAATTTATTCGGCAATTTCGCTGGTCCATCAGGTGGTATCTCCAATTCGCTTGGCGCGGGGACCTACACCGTCTACCTCCAAGAGACGACTGACACTTCCGACTACACCTTGAACTTTCGTGTTTCGGCAGTCGCGGTTCCGGAGCCCTCTTCGTTTGCCGCGTTTGCATTTGTATCGCTAGCCGTGGCCCGCCGCCGGGCACGTCGTAAACGCACCTTGGCTTGAGTGACGCCGACTGAAGCTTCGTGCCCTCCTTGGGCGACGAGGCGGCTAACGCATTCACTTGACCACGAAGTTGAC